>JAIPCT010000038.1 GCA_021738065.1 Burkholderiaceae bacterium | reverse complement strand
CCGAGACCTACACGTGCGCCTCGCGCTCGTATACACCGGCTGAGGCGCAGGTCTATGTCAAGGCATTCCAGGACAAGGTGGTGGCCTATCTGAAGACATTCAAATGAAATACAGCGGTGTGTCGTGGTGGCCGGTGGCTCCGCCGCTGGTATTCATCGCCACCTCGGCCGTGCTGACGCGATTCATTACCGACCGTCCGCAGGAGGCGGCGGCAATGGCGCGCGGCATCGCCGGCCCGACCACCTGGCCGACTTTCATGCTGTATGGCGTGATGATTTTTGCCTTTGCCTGGGCGATCGAGCGACTCGCCCAGGTCCTGCGACAGCGCGAAGGCGGCGCCGCCGTTCCGCAGGCAAACAACAGGCCGGTCAGCATTCACATCTGGCTCGGCATCGTTCTCGTGCTGGCGTACGGATTCAGCCTGCCGTTGCTGGGCTTCACCTTTGCGACGGTAATCTATATCCCGCTCTGGCTGTGGCTTGGCGGCATACGCTCGCCGATCAGCGTGCCGCTGACAGCCGTGCTTGGAACCGTGGCGCTGCTCTACCTGTTCGTCAAGCTCGCCCTGATGCCACTGGATCGCGGTGTCGGGGTCATCGGCGAATACACCATCGCCCTGTATCGCTTGCTGCAAATATTCTGAAGGGTCGAGCCGATGGATGTCTTTATCAACCTGTTTCATGGAATGCTGACGGCGCTGGAGCCCTTCAATTTCGGCATCATGCTGACCGGTCTGGCCGTCGGTGTCATCGCGGGCGCGCTGCCGGGAATTTCATTCGTCAATGCCATGGCAATGGCGCTGCCATTTACCTACCTGATGACACCGCTCTCGGCGATGGTTTTTCTCGGCGGAATCTATGCCGGCGGCGTGTTCGGCGGTTCGATATCGGCAATCCTGATCAACATACCGGGCACGCCGGCGTCATTGCCGACGTGCTGGGACGGGTTTCCCATGACCCGGCGCGGCGAGTCTGCCCGGGCCTTATCCCTGGCCATCGCCGCCTCTGCGACTGGCGGTCTGATCAGCGCCTTGTTGCTGACCTTCGGCGCGCCGCCCTTCGCCAAGCTGGCCCTGGCCTTCGACCAGCCGGAATTCTTTTCGGCCACCTTCCTTGGTCTGGTTAGCATCATTGCCATCGCCAAGTCCGCCCCCTGGATCAGCATGGTGTCCCTTTTCTGCGGCATCGTCATCGGCAGCGTGGGTGTCGATCCGCTCTACGGTTTGCCGCGCCTGACTTTCGGAATCCCGGCGCTGCAGAACGGCATCAATTTCGTCGTCGTGATGATCGGACTTTTTGCGCTGGGCGAAGTTCTGGAAATGCTCGGCCAAAGCAGTCACGGCAAGGATGCTGTGGCCAGTGCGAAGCTGAAGCTGCCTTCGTTCAGCGATTTGTGGTCGTTAAAAGGGCCAGCCCTGCGCGGCACCGGCATTGGCTGCATGATCGGCATGATCCCCGGTGCTGGCGCGACAGTGGGCGCAGTCATCGCCTACGGTGTGGAAAAGCAGGTCTCGCCGCGCGGCGCCGAGTTTGGCACCGGTGTCGAAGCCGGCCTGATGGCTCCGGAGGCCGCGAAGAACGCCACGACGGGCGCAGCAATGATTCCCCTGCTGACTCTGGGTATCCCCGGCAGCGCCGCCACCGCCATCATGCTCGCGGCGCTGGTGCTGCACGGGGTGACCCCAGGGCCCTTGCTGTTCGCCACGCAAAGCGACATGGTCTACACGATTTTTGCCAGCCTGCTGCTGGCCAATCTGTGCATGATCGGCGCTGGCGCCGCAGTGGCGCGCGGCTTTTCACTCCTGATGAAGGTGCCGCCTACGGTACTGGGCGCGTTCATCGTGATTCTGAGTGTTGTTGGCGCGTTCGGCGTGCGCAACAACATTGCCGACGTTTACATCTGCCTGAGCTTCGGCGTGCTCGGCTACGCGATGAACCGCTTTGCTTTTCCCTCGGCGCCTCTGGTATTAGGCGTGATCCTCGGGCCGCTGGCCGAGCGCTATTTCATGACTTCGCTGGCCAACTACGACAATGACTTGACAATTTTCTTCACGCGCCCCATCAGCGCGACCATTCTTGCTCTGGCCAGCCTGTTCGTCCTCTGGGCATTGACGCCCGACATCAAGGGCAAGGTGATGCGCTTGCTTGCCAGACGCAAACTCGCTTGATGCTCCTTCCAATTGAAAGAACAGCATGAACACTACAACTGATTCCGTTGAAGCGACCATCGCCGAACTGGTGGCGCGGGCGCGGGCGGCACAGAAAATCGCCGACACCTATGGCCAGCAGCGTATCGATGAACTCGTCACTGCCGCCGGTTGGGCCATCGTCGAACCGGCGCGCAACCGCCAACTGGCCGAACTGGCCGTAGCCGATACGGGTATCGGCGATGTCGAGGACAAGGTACGCAAAAACGGACGCAAGACCCTGGGCCTACTGCGCGATCTGGCTGGTGCAAAATCGGTCGGTGTGATTGCCGAAGATGCGGCGCGAGGCATCATCGAGATTGCGCGACCGGTGGGCGTGGTCTGTGCAATCACGCCATCAACCAATCCCGGGGCGACGCCGGCGAACAAAATTATCAACGCCCTCAAAGGACGCAATGCCGTGATCATTGCGCCGTCGCCAAAGGGCTGGAGCACGGCCGAGCGCTTGATCGGCTTCATCCACGACCAGTTCGATCGCATCGACGTTCCGCGCGATCTGGTGCTGCTGCTGCCGGCGCCGGTGAGCAAGCAGTCGACCTTCGAGCTGATGCGGCAGTGCGACCTCGTCGTCGCCACCGGCTCGCAGGCCAACGTGCGTGCCGCCTATACCTGCGGCACGCCGGCCTTCGGTGTCGGTGCCGGCAACGTCGCCGGAATCGTCGACGAGACGGCCGATCTCGAAGCGGCCGCTGACCGCATATTGCGCTCCAAGACCTTTGACAACGCGACGAGCTGCTCCTCGGAAAACAGCCTGGTGATTGTCGAGGCGGTGCGGGAAAAGATGCTGGCGGCGCTGGCCGCGCGCGGCGCGGTGCTGCTTGATGAAGGGCAGAAAGCCACGCTGCAGCAATTGATGTGGCCCGACGGCAAACTGTCGGCCGCAGCCACCGGCAAGTCGGCGCGGGTGATCGCCGAGCTTGCCGGGCTGGCCTCAGTCGCCGAGGGTGGTCCGCGCATTCTGTTGGTCGAAGAGGATGGAGTTGGCCCGAATCATCCGTTTTCCGGCGAGAAACTGAGTCCGGTGCTGGCGATCTACAGCGCGCGCGACTTTGCCGATGCCGCGAATATTGTCGAGCAGATCTACGCCTGGCAGGGCGCCGGCCACTCAGTTGGTCTGAACAGTGCAAGGCCTGAGCGGGCGCTGCAGCTCGGGCTGACTTTGCCCGTCTCGCGGGTGATCTTCAATCAGGCACACTGCATCGCCACCGGCGGCAGTTTCGACAACGGACTGCCTTTCTCGCTGTCCATGGGTTGCGGCACTTGGGGTGGCAACAATTTCTCCGACAACATGAATTATCGGCACTATCTGAACATCACGCGTGTATCAAAGCCGATCACCGAGAAAGTACCGAGCGAGCATGAGATCTTCGGCAGCTATTTCGCGCGCTACGGCAAGGCATGAGCTCCCTGCCGCAGACCATTCATGCGCTGATTGAAGGTCAGGCCGCGACGCGTCCGCTGGCCCCCTATGCGCTGACCGTCGATGGCCAGCGCACACTATCCTTTGGCATGCTGGCTGCGGATTGCCACGCGGTTGGTGCATGGCTGCGGTCGCTGGGCTCGGTGCCGGGGGACGTCGTCAGCGTGGTGATGCCGAACGGACTACAAATGCTGCGCATCCTGCTTGGCGCGATGCACGGCGGCTGGTGCGTGAACCCAGTCAATCTGCTGGCGCAGCCGGAGCAGATGCGCTATGTACTCGGACATTCGGACTGCCGGGTGGTGTTCGTCAGCCCCGATCGCGAGGAACAGGTACTCGACTTGGTGGCGGGGTTCGATCGTCAGGTGACGGTGATCGCGATCGATCCCGATGCCGGCGGGATTCCCGCCGGATTGCCCATTGCATCGGAGGCGCTGCCGCCGGAGCCTGACGCATTGGCTTTGCTGATGTACACCTCCGGCACCACCGGGACGCCCAAGGGCGTCATGCTGACTCAGGGAAATCTCGCCGCAAACGCGCTGGCCATCAGCGCCGAGCACGATCTGCACAGTGATGACCGCGTGCTGGCGGTGTTGCCTCTCTATCATATCAACGCCTTTGCCGTCACCATGCTGGCGCCGATCGCCCATGGCGGTAGCCTTGCCATGGCCTCCCGCTTTTCCGCGGCCCGCTTCTGGTTGTCTGCGATCGAGCGCCAATGCACCTGGCTCAACGTCGTGCCGACGATGATCTCCTATCTGCTGGAGGGGGGGGGAGTGCAAGGCATGGATCTGTCGCGAATCCGTTTCTGTCGTTCGGCTTCGGCCGCGTTGCCGCCGGAACACCTGCGCGCCTTCGAAGCACGCTTCGGTGTCGGCATCGTCGAAACCATGGGCCTGACCGAGACCGCCGCGCCCGCATTCAGCAACCCGATGGAGGCAAACCGTCGCAAGCTCGGCTCGGTCGGCCGCGCCTCTGGTTGCGAAGCGCGCGTCATCGACGCCGCGCTCGAGCCTGTCGCCGACGGCATCATCGGCGAGGTGGTGATCCGTGGACCCAATGTGATGTGTGGCTATTACAAGAACGAGGAGGCGACGCGCAGCACGTTTGCACCTGACGGCTGGCTGCGCACCGGAGATCTCGGCTATCGTGACGCGGACGGCTTCTTCTTCGTCACCGGGCGCATCAAGGAACTGATCATCAAGGGCGGCGAGAACATTGCGCCGCGCGAGATCGACGAGGCGCTGTTGCAGCATCCGGCGGTTCTTGATGCCGCAGCGGTCGGCATTCCGGACCGGCACTATGGCCAGGAAATAATGGCCTGCGTCGTCCGGCGCGAAGGCGAGTCGTGCACCGAGGATGATCTACGAATATTCTGTGAGCAACAATTGGGACGCTACAAGACACCCAAGGTATTCCGCTTCGTCAGCGAATTGCCACGCGGGCCTTCGGGAAAGGTGCAGCGGTTGAAGTTGGTGGATGTCGTTTGAGTTTGATGGTGGATTTAACGCTGGCGTGCTCCTCGTGATCCGGCGGCAGCACGTACGAAAATCGGTCCTGGCGAGACGGCGTTCGGGTTCCGATGCACTTTTTCTAGCGCCGTTCTGGCGGTTTACTACTGGGTCGCGAGATCCATCAGCGACCGGATCAGCCCCAGCGCTGAAACGAGAATGAGAAGGTTGAGCACAAAGCTGCGATAACTCGACGGATGCGCGCGGCTGAATTGTCGGTGCCCGATCCAGATCCCGGCAAACATTCCGGGGCTAAGCAACAACGCCCAACGCAAGGTGTCGACGCCAAGCAGGGGCGTTGCCGCAGCTTGACTCAGCAATCCCGCCCAGATGAGGGCATAGCATCCCGAAAACAGCAGGAATATGACCATGGTGCCGCGCAAGGCGGCAGGCGAAACCCTGGCGGCGGACATCAACATCGCGGCGACAACTCCGCCGCTGGCCGTCAACCCGTTCAGCACGCCGGACAGCACGCCCGCCAGCATTTTGAGCACCGGCGTCGGCGCAAGTTTTCTCCCGCTCATCGCTTTCAGCAAGAGCGCACCCACCAGCAGGACGCCCCCTACCAGAAATCGCAGACGGGCTTCCGAAAGCATAGCGAGCGCGGCGATTCCGAGAGGAATGAAAACGATGTTCCCCAACAGAAGGGAACGCCACCAGTCACGGTCCAGATCGGGAAGCGCAGTGCGAATCAGGCCGATGCTGGCAACAACTTCTAATAAAAGCAGCGCGGGAATCACAGTTGCTGGCGGAACAAACAACGACAAACCGGCAACGCTCAGTGCGGAGAAACCAAAACCGGCAAAGCCGCGCACTATGCCGGCAGCAAGTGCAACGATGAATCCTAGCGGCAAAATCAGCCAGGGGCCGGGCGAATCCGTCATCAGCTTACACGCGGAGGAGAGCGTTTGCCGTATCCTGGCGGATCGCCCGGTTCTTCAACCGCCGACCTTGGGGATCAGGGCCAGCGAAAGCCATGGGATGAATGCAGTCAGTAACCAGGCGACCAGCAGTCCTGACATGTACATCAGTGCGAATCGCACCAGCTTGGCATAGGGAATGCCGGTCACGCCGCTGGCGACAAACAGGTTCAGGCCGAAGGGCGGAGTGATGAAGCCGATGGCTGCACCGACGAGAAAAATGACCGAGAAGTGCACCGGATCCACGCCTGACGCGACCGCGATGGGTGCCAAAATCGGGGCAAAGATCACCGTCACCGGCAGGCTTTCCAGAATGGTTCCAGCCGCAAGCACGATGCCCATGCACAACAGCAGCACGATAGTCGGGCTATCGCCAAACCACTTGATAAACGCTGCAACCATGTCGGCGGCGCCGAGCAGCCCGAAGACCTGCTGCATGACGATCGAGACGGCAATCATCGGCGCCAGCATTCCGGTCAGTTGGCCGGAGCGCAACAGAATATCGGGTAAGGCTTTCCATTTGATTTCGCCGGTGATCATCAGTCCGGCGACAAGGCAGAAGCCGACGGTAATCGCGGCCGCTTCGGTCGGCGAAAATACCCCGGAATAGATGCCGTAGATGACGATGAAGATGGCGAAGAAACCCAGATAGGCTCCCCGTGCCGTACGCAGCACGCGCTTCATCTCGAACGGAGTGACCGTTCCCCATCCGTTCTTTCTGCACATCCACCAGCAGACGGCCTGCATGGCAATAACCATCAGGATTCCGGGCATGATTCCCGCCACGAAAAGATCCGAGATTGACAGATTCATCAGGAAGCCATACACGATGAAAATAATCGACGGCGGAATGATGATGCCGACGGTGCCGCCGGCAGCTGCGGTTGCAGCGGCAAAGCGCCCGTCGTAGCCATCTTTGACCAACAGCGGATGCATGATGCCGCCGATCGTCGCGGTAGTCGCCGAGTTGGACCCCGAAATAGCTGCAAACAGCCCGCAGGAACCGATGGTGGCCAAGCCCAGGCCGCCACGGATCCAGCACACGCAGGCATGGGCGAAATTCGCCAGCCGCAAGGCAATACCGGCAGCCGCGATCAGGTCGCCGGTCAGAATGAACAGCGGCAGCGACAGCAAGCCGAAAAAATTCAGGCCCTCGAAAAGCGTGACGCCGATGTTGGCAAGGGTGAAATCGATAATCAGCGAAGCGCCGACGACCCAAAGCCCGATTACCAGAAAAATCGGTACCCCGAGCAGGAACAGCGCCACAACGCCGAACGTAACGAGAGTAAGCAGTGTCGAGTTGTCCATGACCGAATCTCAGTCGCCGCCGATGGTTTGAATGTCGACAAGGAAGGGTTTGCGTTTGCGATAGCGCCCGATATCCTCGGCGAGGTTTTGCAAGGCGCGAAACATCAGCAGAAACCAGCCGACTGGTGTCGCAAGATAAAACCACCACTGCATGACGTTGTCGGTGCCCTGGACGATCGAAAAATTCTGGTAGGCCAGATGCGTCTGTTCAATGGTGAAATACGCCACCATGCAACCGAAACCAATCCACAGTAGCGTGTCGAGCCACAAACACGCGAACTGTGCGCCATAAGGCATGCGCATGCGAAAGTCGTTGAACACCAGGTGGGTACGTCGCTTGACGTTATAGGCACAACCGATCCAGGTCACCCACAGAAACAGGTAGATCGGGATCGACGAGCTCCAGGGAATCTGGGAGCTGAATACATAGCGTTCGAATACGGCGTATACAATGATCAGCGACATGCTCGAATAGGCGGCAAGGATCACGGTTTTCTCTATGTTGCGGTCAAGCCACCGCAATAAGGCCATCAGGATGGACATCCCTTCCTCCCAGAATTTGAACGGCACCCGACCCGGAATAGCCCCGGGCCGGGCGCCTTTTAGTCAACGTGATGCAGCGGCGACTATGCTTTCCACCAACGATTCGGTTTGACAGCCGTGGCTTCCATGTCTTTCGGGATTTCGCGCGCGATGGCGTAGATTTCTTTGTAAACGTCGTGTCCGCCGGACATTTTGTTCAAACGCTCGCGCCACTCTTCCCACGGTTTGGGCTGAAACTCAGGCGAACACATTTTTTCCGCTTTCAGCCGCTCAGCGTCAGACAGCGTGGCAACGCGCACGCCGGCTTTGCCAAAGACCGTGTCTGGGCCGGGGTTGGCAACGGCGCCGACGACCTCGATCAGTGCCCGCTCCTGATTTTTCTGGGTGTACTGCTGGGCGTCGTATGAGGTTTCCAGGACGAGATCCTGCAGCTTGGCCGGCAGCGTCTTGAATTTGGCATAGTTCATCGCCGTGTGTTCCGTGCCGCAGAAGAAGCGCAGATCAACCGCCTGGGACAGCACGGGCGCCATGTTGGCGTAAGCTGCAGCTCCCATCCATGTTTCAGCTCCATCGATGAGGCCCTGCTTGAGCCCGTCGAGCGTTTCTTCCCAGGCGATCGGCACCGGATTCAGGTTCATCAGGGTCATAGCGATGCGGCCCAACTGCGTACCGGTGACCCGATTCTTGGTGCCGGCCAGTTGGTCGACGCTGGTGATCAGGGGCGTCTTTTCGAACTTCTTGCCCATCATCAGTCCACGCAATTCACAATGGCTGTAGAGGAACTGGATGTTGTGCAGACGGCGCATCGGTTCGCGCAACAGCACCTCATTCTTCTTGTGATAGAGGAAGTAGTGCTGCGCCGCGCGTGATGGGAACATGTAGGCGAAGTCGAGCACGTTGTAATACGGCGCCGCGCCGGCCGAGTTCTGCGTGCTGGCGGTAAAGAGATCGACGATGCCTTGTTGCGCTTTTTTGGCGCAGTCGCCCTGACCACAGAGCTGGTTGCTGCCGATGAAATCGATCATCAGCGCGCCGTTACTGCGTTTTTCCAGTTCCTGGGCGAACCAGAGTTGTCCGGATTCCTGAATCTTGAGGTTCTCCGCATTGAAGCCGGCGGCGCCGAATTTCAGCTTCATCAATGGCGTCGCTGCATCGCGTGCATCTGCCGTGGCAGAGGCCGCGCGGGCTACTCCGCTCAGGGTCAGCGGCCCCATCGTTCCGGCAACGGCGAGCATTGTGGACGTCAAGCCATACCTGCCGGCGAGTTTGAAGAAGTCGCGGCGATTGAGTGGTGTTTTATCTGCCATCTGTGTTTCCTCCGTTCGGATATATAGGGGCCGAATTGCCCGGGTACTGCGTGTGTTAGCGTTTGGAGCGGTCCTCGAGAATCATGTCCGCGGCTTTCTCGGCGATCATGACGGCTGGCGCATGGGTATTTCCGGAGACGATCTCCGGCATGATCGAGCAGTCGACGACGCGCAGGCCATCGATGCCATGAACCTTGAGCCGGGGATCGACCACCGCCATGTCATCAATGCCCATCTTGCAGGTACTGGCCGGGTGGTAAATGGTCTGGCTATAGCGTCGGGCGGCGTCGAGCAACTGGGTATCAGTCTGGAACTGCATGCCCGGCACGAATTCCGAAATGATGTGCGGCGCCATCGACGGTGCCGCGGCAATGCGGCGGGCCACCTTGATGCCGCCAATAACCACCGGATGGTCGCGCTCGTCCGACAGGTAGTTCGGACGGATGGCCGGATAGACCAGCGCGTCGGCCGATTTGATCTCGATGCTGCCGCGGCTCCACGGCCGCAACTGACAGACCGACGAGGTGAAGGCCGAGAATTTGTGCGCGCCTTCGCCCGGCTTGTCGGCACTCAACGGCTGCATGTGGAACTGGATGTCCGGACGGGTCACGTTCGGCCCGGAACGGGTGAAAATGACCACTTGGCTGGCGGCCAGCGTCAGCGGCCCGGTGCGGGTAAAGGCGTACTGCATGCCGACCCACAATTGGCCAAGCATGCTGTTGACTTCGTCATTGAGCGTGCGTTCTTTTGTCTTGAAGACCAGCCGAACCTGCAGGTGATCCTGCAGGTTCCTGCCTACTCCGGGAAGCGCATGCACCACCGGCACACCGACCCTGGCGAGAAGATCCGTCGGGCCAACGCCCGAGCATTGCAGCAACTGGGGTGAGCCGATGGCGCCAGCGGCCAGAATGACTTCAGCAGTGACGCGTGCCTGATGGCGCTGGCCGCCCTGGACATACTCCACGCCGACGGCCCGCTTGCCTTCGAACAGCACACGGGTGGTCTGTGCTTTTGTCTTGACGACCAGGTTCGGTCGCTTGCGGGCGGGCCGCAGAAAACCTCTGGCCGTACTCCAGCGGAAGCCCTTGTGAGCGGTCTGCTGGAAGTAGCCGACACCTTCCTGCGTCGCACCGTTGTAATCCTCGTTGAACGGAATGCCGATATCCCGGGCGCCGGCAATGAAGTGGTCGGCAATCGGCCGGCGCAACCTGAGATCGGAGACTTTCAGCGGACCACCGACGCCGTGGTACTCGCTGGCACCGCGTTCCTGATCTTCGGATTTCTTGAAGTAGGGCAGCACATCGTCGTAGCTCCAGCCAGCATTGCCCATCGCGGCCCAGCGGTCGTAGTCTTCGCGTTGGCCGCGTACGTAAAGCAGGCCGTTGAGCGAGCTGGAGCCCCCCAGTACCTTGCCGCGCGGCCATTGCAACTGGCGGTTGGCAATCCCGGGATCAGGTTCCGTGAGGTAGCACCAGTCCAGCTTGGGGTCGTGCATGGTCTTGAAGTAGCCGACCGGGACGTGGATCCAGGGGTTGATGTCTCGACCACCGGCTTCGAGCAGCAACACCCGATTGCGGGGATCCGCGGACAAGCGGTTGGCAAGCACGCAGCCCGCGGAGCCTGCACCGACCACGATGTAGTCAACCTCCAAGGACATGAATCCTGTCTCCTCGCCGCATCGGTCGATTCAAAAGGCCATTGCGCCCCTGCCGCCGATACTTATAATTGAAATGAAACGTTTCGTTTTAAAGCTTGTGCGAACTATCGATCGTGCAAGTTGTAATTCCAAGCACAATCGAGCAGGGAGCCGGAAAGTGAAACGAAATCCGCTTGAGACGAGCCAAAATCGCACTGCAGCATCCTCTCGGCAAGAATCTGCGGCGACGGTGAAACTGGAATCGGCAGGCTCGGAAGATGATGTGCGGCGCCTGCGACCACTGGTTGTGCTCGAGCATTTGACCGAAGCGTCGCATCCCCTGACGCTGGCGCAACTGGCCAGCCGGATGAAGGCTCCCAAAAGCACGCTGATGCGCCTGCTGCAATCCATGGAGCTGCATGGCTACGTCTTGCACATGCCCGCCGAGCGCGGTTTCGTTCCCGGCGTCAAGGCCATATCGCTCGGTCTCAGGACGCTGCGCGGATCGAACATCCGTCGCGAATGTCGCGCGGTGCTGCGCAACCTGATGTTGAAAACCGGGGAGACCTGCAATTTGACCGTGCCCGATGCCGGGCGCGTGTTTTATGTCGAGCGCGTCGAAACGACCGAGCCGTTGCGCATGCATCTCGATCCGGGTACCTGGGTGCCGATGCACTGCACCGCCAGCGGCAAGCTGTTTCTTGCCTCGATGTCGCTGCTCGACCGGCACAGCGTGCTTGCGCACCTGGTGCTCTCGCGTTCCACGCCGCGCACGATAGTCGATCCCAGGGAACTGGAGGCGGAACTGGAGCGGATCGCCCGTCGCGGCATCGGCATCGATAACGAGGAGCTTGTCCGCGGCATGGTAGCGGTGGCTGTTCCGGTGCTCGACAGGAGCAACAGGGTGGTGGCCGGTGTGGCCTGTCATGCACCCACGGCGAGGCAAACGCTGGACGATTTGATGGCATGCGTGCCACATTTGCGCGCTGCGGCCGACGGCATACGGACGATTCTCTTTCCGCCGATGTCAACTTAGCAAAGCCGCAGGTTGCCGAAGCTCGACACCGTAGTTAATGGGTTGCCGCCTCACAAAAGTCGGCGCTGGCGAGACGGCGACGCACCGCCGGGAAGCGCGGCAGATCAGGCTATATCGCTGGACTTCCATGCAGCGGCATCGATAGGTACATAGGCTTCGACGGCCGCAGTCGCGATGACGTGCGTCGTTCCCTGCTCGGGATCATGCACGTTAAGTCCGCCGCGCACCGCAGTGACTTCGGCATGGCCGCGCGGCAGTTCGGCGGCGACGACAGCGGTATCGACCTTGTCCGGTTCCTGCACGCCGATGGTGATCTGCACCCGCATCTGGCGGTGATCGATGTCGAGACTGCGGAACAGGATGATCGAGGAATGATGCAGGGCGTCCCGCACGGCGCGGCAGGCCGCCTTGGTGTAGTCCTCGCCATAGAGGTCGTTGCCGCTGCCGGTTTCGAGAATGATGCGTTTTTCAGTTGTTGCCGTCATTGGGCGGGCTCCATGTCGAAGGAAACGATGACCGCCGCATTGGCGATCACGGTCAGGCCATCGCGATGCGGCTTGGGTATGTCCAGCCCGCCCGCGACCACCTTCACCGACGGACGTCCGTAGGGAAAGACCTTGAGGATCTCGGCGGTATCGACCAGTTCGGGCCGCTGCACGCCGATTTCCACCTCGATGATCATCGCCTCCTTGGCAAAGCCGAAGGCCTCGGCCACGTTCAGCGAGTTGTGCCACAGTGCGTCGCGCACCGCGCGTGCGGCGGCGGCGGTGTAGTCCTTGCTGCGAATCGAGGTGCCATGTCCGAACTGCACCACCATGCGTTTCCTTGCCATGCCAGCTCCCCCTTTTTAGCGTCGGTGTCTCCGACCGATCAGTTGCACGATTTCATGGAACAGCGCGTTGTCCAGCGCCTGCGTCATGTCGGTCGCCAGACTGTTCAGGTAGAAGGGACTGAGATCGAGACCGACGCCAAGTCCCATGATTTCCACTGCGTCTTCCCGCTCGCGACGGGCCACCACGTCCTTGAGGTGATTGTCGAGATAGAAGACGTCGTTGGCGCGGCCGGTGGCGGCGTCGCTGGGGCAGCCATCGGAAATCACGATCAGGATACGGCGCGGCTCGCCCCTGGCCAGCATGCGCTGGCAGGCCCAGTCCACCGCCTCGCCGTCGACGCCCTCGCGGAACAGGTCGGCCTTGAGCAGGCCGGCAATGCCGGCGCGGGATCGCCGCCAGCTGCGGTCGGCGCTTTTGAAAATCATGTGGCATGACTCGTTGAGCCGTCCCGGATGCGCGGGTTCGCCTGCCCGCTGCCAGTCGCGCCAGGCCCGGCCGCCGTTCCACGCACCGGTCGTGAAGCCCAGCAGTTCGGTCGTCACGCTGGCCATTTCCAGGGACCGGAGCAGAATATCGATCAGCGTCGCCACCGCTTCGATATGCGTCTTCATCGATCCGGAGCAATCCACCAGCAGGCTCACCAGGCAATTCGACACCGGTGTCTGGCGATCCTGGCGAAATATCCGCCGCTCGGCCGGCGAACTGATCAACTGGGCCAGCCGCCGCCCATCGATGTAACCTTCCTCTTCGCCGAACAGCCAGCCATCGCTGTCGGGCCGGGCCAGCAAGGCGTGCAACAGGCGGGCCAGGTGCGGAATATTGATGCCCTGCGCGGCCACCCGCCGATCGAGTTTTTCGCGGTACTCGCGCAGCAGTGCCGGGCGCAGCAGCGACTTCGCGTCGACCTCGGTGTCGTAGCGCGTGGTATGGATCCGGTAGCCCTGGTCCGCAGCGGCGAACACCTTGCTCTCGCCGCTGGTCGCCAATGCGGGCGTGTCGCCTTCTCCCTGATCGAACTCCAGCAGCAGCGCAAAACGGCTGATCTCTTCTTGATCCTCGGCATCTTCTTGCGCCTTGTCGTCGCGCCCGTCCTCGGCGTGTTCCCCCTTGGTCATGTCGCCGATCGTGCGGGCGAGCCCCAGCGCATGGTGGGCGAACTGACGCTGGTCAAAGCGGTGGCGGCGGATGCCCGCCAGAGGGGTGCCGATGCGCGAGGCCAGCTTGAGGCGCGTGCCCTCGATGTGGTCCTCGGTTTCTTCCAGCACGCGCTGTGCGGTCAAGCGCGACCAACACATCTGTGCCGCGGTGTACAACAGGATGCCGAGCCGGCCTTCGGTCAGGCCGGCGCGATAGAAGTCCGTCGACCAGTGCGCGAAGCGTTGCTGCAGGTTGTGGCGCATGCCCGGCATGTCGTCGCGCACCAGCGTTTCGACGCGCATCTGCTCCAGCCACTCGAACATCAGGCGCGCAATGCGCTCGTCGTCGCCGGGGCAGAATTCGCGGTGGATGTCCGGGTCCGAGTGCAGCAGGCGCAAGGCGGTGCCGTCGGCCGCGCCGCGACAATCGGAAAAGTCATCCTCGTCGCTATCCACGCGCAGATGCGGCGCAAGCAGAGGCACCCGCCGCAAACCCTGATGCAGCTGGCGACCGCGATAGTGCAGGTCGGCATTGCCGGTCAGGGCCCGCAGGCTGGCGGCGCAGAGTTCCTCGACCCGCTGCTGGCGCTTGGCGCGTTGCTGGGCGCTGGGGCTCAATGCCGGCCGGCTTCTTTCATCCACGATTCGTCGAGTTCCTCGCCAAAGCAGCGCTGGTAATACTCGGCCACCACGGGACGCTCGCTTTCGTCGCACTTGTTGAGGAAGGACAGGCGGAAGGCCAGCGACGGATTGCGGAATATCTCGCAGTTCTCGGCCCAGGTGATGACCGTGCGCGGCGACATCAGCAGCGAAATGTCACCGGTGGCATAACCCTTGCGGGTCAGTTCCGCCACTGCGACCATGGAGCGGATCAGACCGCGACCATGGTCGTTGTCCTTGCCGGGCACGCGCGCTAGCACGATCGCGACTTCTTCATCCGCTGGCAGGTAGTTGAGCGTGGCGACGATGTTCCAGCGGTCGATCTGCGCCTGGTTCAGCACCTGCGTACCGTGATACATGCCCGACAGGTTTCCCAGGCCGACGGTGTTCGAAGTTGCAAACAGGCGGAAGCAGGGATGCGGGCGGATCACGCGGTTCTGGTCGAGCAGGGTGAATTTTCCATCGCGTTCGAGGATGCGCTGGATAACGAACATTACGTCCGGCCGGCCGGCATCGTATTCGTCAAAAATCAGCGCCACCGGCCGTTGCAGGGCCCAGGGCACGATGCCTTCCTGAAATTCGGTGACTTGCAGTCCATCGCGCAACACGATGGCATCCTTGCCGACCAGATCCATTCGGCTGATGTGGCCATCGAGATTCACCCGTACGCAGGGCCACTTGAGCCGTGCGGCGACTTGCTCGAGATGGGTTGATTTTCCCGTACCGTGCAAACCCTGCACCATCACCCGGCGGTTGCGGGTGAAGCCGGCGAGAATCGCCAGCGTCACGTCCGGATTGAAACGGTAGACCGGGTCCATCTCGGGCACATGATCGTCCCGCTCGCTGAAGGCGGGTACCGTCATATCGGAATCGATGCCAAAAACGTCGCGGACCGAAACCTGCCGGTCGGGCTGAATCTGGCCGAGGTCGGTCACGTGTCCGTCCTGCTCGCCGGCATGGCTTCGGCATCAATGGCGGCGATGGCATTTGCGGCGCGTTGCAGGGCCGGAAGAAACTGGATGGCCTTGTCGGGGGAAAGACGCATGACCGGGGCCTGGATGGCGATGCCGATATTCGAACGGCCCCCGGCTCGGGGCACCAGCATGGCGATGCAGAACAGCCCGGGCAGAAACTCTTCGTTGTCGATGGCATGGCCATCGCGCTTGATGGTTTCGATCTCCCGCTCCAGCGCATCAAGGTTGGTCAGGGTACGCGCTGTGTAGTGCTCCAGCGGTGCGTGTTCGAGCAGGCGCCGCCGCTGGCTGGGCGGCATCTGGCTGAGGAAAAGCTTGCCGCTGGCCGAGCAGTGCGCCGGCACACGCGATCCGGGATGCAGGTAAAAGCGCAACGGTGCGGGCGTTTCCACCCGGTCGAGATAGAGCACTTCGCTGCCGGACAAGGCGGTGATGTTGCAACTTTCGCCAACCTCCTCGACCAATTTGCGCAGTACCGCATGGCGCGCGCCATGTACGGTGTTGTTGAGTAGCAGATTTTCGGCGAGCCGGCGCAGTCGCAGGCCGGTGCCGTAAAGGCGGCCATCGCTCTCCCGTTGCAGCATGCCGGCGCTCTCCAGTTGCTGGAGCATGCGGTGCAAGGTCGGCTTGGGCAGGCCGGTTTCCTCGACCAGACTTTGCAAGGAGAAAAACCGGTTCTTGCCGGCGATTACTTCCAGCAGCGCAAACAGACGCAATGCCGGTGTTTCGCCATCGATGTGGGCCGGCTCGCTAATCTGCGTCTGATCCGATTTGTCCATAATTGTGGCACTCAAATATTCATTAGTGAGACATCGTGTCTCGTATTGTAATGCTATTTCTTGACAATCGACGTATTCGCCTCTAGAGTACATCATATTCCATATATCGGAATCACCTGTACCGTTAATTAGAATAGCCATTTTGAGGAGTTTTCGATGAGCAAGCCTGACAAACGCACCGTGCCGGTCGGTCCGACCCGCATGACCCCTTCCGAAGCCTTCGTCGAAACCATGGTTGCCAACGGCGTGACCGACATGTTCGGCATCATGGGCTCGGCCTTCATGGATGCCATGGACATCTTCGCGCCGGCTGGCATCCGCTTGATTCCGGTGGTGCATGAGCAAGGCGCGGGTCACATGGCCGACGGCTTTGCCCGGGTGTCGGGTCGTCATGGCATGGTGATCGGCCAGAACGGCCCCGGCATCAGCAACTGCGTCACCGCCATCGCCGCCGCCTACTGGGCGCACAGTCCGGTGGTGATCGTCACGCCGGAAACCGGCACCATGGGCATGGGCCTCGGTGGCTTCCAGGAAGCCAACCAGCTGCCCATGTTCCAGGAATTCACCAAGTACCAGGGCCACGTAAATAATCCCAAACGCATGGCGGAATTCACCGGCCGCTGCTTCGATCGCGCCATGAGCGAGATGGGCCCGACCCAGCTCAACATTCCGCGTGACTACTTTTACGGCGACATCATCTGTGAAATTCCCAAGCCGACACGTCTTGATCGCGGCCCGGGCGGCGAGAAGAGCCTCAATGAGGCCGCCGACCTGCTGGCTGCCGCCAAGTTTCCGGTGATCATTTCCGGCGGCGGCGTAGTGATGGCCGACGGCGTCGAAGAGTGCAAGGCACTGGCCGAGCGCCTGGGCGCTCCGGTGGTGAACAGCTATTTGCACAACGATTCATTCCCGGCGAGCCATGCGCTGTGGTGCGGCCCGCTGGGCTACCAAGGGTCGAAAGCGGCGATGAAGCTGATGGCGCAAGCCGACGTGGTCGTCGCGCTGGGCTCGCGTCTCGGGCCGTTCGGCACCTTGCCGCAGCACGGCATGGACTACTGGCCGATCGAGGCCAAGATCATCCAGATCGATGCCGACCACAAGATGCTCGGCCTGGTGAAGAAGGTTTCCGTCGGTATCTGCGGCGACGCCAAGGCGGCGGCGGTGGCGCTGAGCCAGCGCCTGATCGGACGCACGCTGGCCTGCGACGTCAACAAGGCCGAACGTGCCGAAACGATCAAGGCCGAGAAGGCGGCGTGGGAAAAGGAGCTCGACGAATGGACCCATGAGCGCGATCCGTACAGCCTCGACATGATCGACGAGAACTCAAAGGAAAAGCCGTTCTCTGGCGGCGAGTATCTGCATCCACGCCAGGTCTTGCGTGAATTGGAAAAGGCCATGCCGGAAGACGTCATGGTGTCCACCGACATCGGCAACATCAATTCGGTTGCCAACAGCTACCTGCGCTTCGAGAAGCCGCGCAGTTTCTTTGCCGCGATGAGCTTCGGCAATTGCGGTTACGCCTTTCCGACCATCATCGGCGCCAAGGTGGCCGCGCCGCATCGCCCAGCGGTGTCCTATGCCGGCGACGGCGCCTGGGGCATGAGCCTGATGGAAACCATGACCTGCGTGCGCCACAACATCCCGGTGACCGCTGTGGTGTTTCACAACCGTCAGTGGGGCGCCGAGAAGAAGAACCAGGTTGATTTCTACAACCGACGCTTTGTCGCCGGCGAACTCGATAATCAATCCTTCGCCGAAATCGCCCGCGCCATGGGCGCCGAGGGCGTCACGGTGGACAAGCTCGAAGACGTCGGCCCGGCGCTGAAGAAAGCGATCGACATGCAGATGAACGAGGGCAAGACCTGCATCCTCGAAATCATGTGCACCCGCGAACTCGGCGACCCCTTCCGTCGCGACGCGCTGTCCACGCCGGTCCGCTTTCTCGACAAGTACAAGGACTACGTCTGACGCCATCGACCATGGCAGCAATTGCCGTGATGGTCGAATAACGACACGCCGGACCATGCTGCCCTATCCAGGGCCGCAGATCCGGCGTGTCGGCTGCCCCGGATAGTCTGCCGGGCCTCGCGTCCACTTTATCGATCAGGCAATCAAGCGAGGCATTCAAAAACCATGGCCGATGCACTGCTGGCCCTCAACGCCGGATCGTCCTCAATCAAGTTTGCCTTGTTCAGGCATGCCGAGCCGGTCCCTGCCCAGCCCGAGTTCGTCGGCCAGATCGACGGGATAGGCGCCGCCCAGAGGGCGCACCTCAGGGCCAGGGACAAAACCGGCCGCGTGCTCGACGACGCGGATCTGGTACTGGAAGACGAACATCCGCACCGCGCAGCGCTGGATCATCTGGTGGCGTGGCTGAGACAAAACGCAGCCAACTGGCGGATCGTCGGCATCGGCCATCGCGTGGTGCATGGCGCGGAAGTCTATTCGCATCCGATCCGCCTGGATGACGCGCATGTGGCCCGCCTCAGGGAGTTCATTCCTCTCGCGCCGCTCCACCAACCGCACAGCATCGTCGGCATCGAGGCGATGCGCGCGGCCTTGCCCTATACAACCCAGGTCGCGTGCTTCGACACCGCCTTCCACCGCAGCCAGCCGCCGATCGCGCAGATGTTTGCCCTGCCGCGCCACATCACAGCACAGGGCGTGCGCCGCTATGGCTTCCACGGACTTTCCTACGAATACATTGCCGAGGTCCTGCCGCAGCATCTGGGCAATGCGGCCTTTGGCCGTGTGATCGTCGCCCACCTTGGCAACGGCGCGTCGATGTGCGCGATGGTCGATCGCAAGTGCCAGGCGACGACGATGGGTTTCACCGCCCTCGACGGCCTGATGATGGGCACGCGTACCGGCGCCATCGATCCGGGTGTAGTGCTCTATCTGATGGATCATCTGAAAATGGATGCCAGGGCGATCGAGAAAATGCTCTACAAGGAGTCGGGGCTGCTGGGTGTTTCCGGCATCAGTCAGGACATGCGCGAACTGCTGGCCTCCGAAGAGGCCGAGGCCATCGAGGCTGTCGACCTGTTCTGCTACCGCGCCGCAAGAGAGGTCGGCTCACTGGCAAGCGCGATCGGAGGCCTCGACGCCATCGTCTTTACCGGCGGCATCGGTGAGCGGGCCGCGGGCGTGCGGGAAAAGATCTGCCGGCAGATCAGCTGGCTTGGACTCGAGCTCGATTCCGTTGCCAATACCGCAGATGATGAATCGATAAGTGCCCCGTCGAGTCATGTCGCCATCCTGGTGTTGCCAACCAACGAGGAATGGGTGCTGGCCCGGCATACCGCCCGACTCATTGACGCCAGCCGGGCAATCGAAACGCCCTTGTAGCCGCTTCCGGAGTCTGCAAGGATCGAGCGGACTCTTCGCCGACCCGAAAGCACATGGTATCCCTAGGCATGTTTATGGGCGAACGACGGCTCGAGATACCTCACAAAACACTTCCGGTTAACCTTGCATCTATACTGATTTAATTAAGTATTTTTTAATCAATAATTCTGTGGTTGTGGTCCTAAGCCATTGTTGCATTTGGGGAAAACCGGCTTCTTTCTTGACCGACGTCAAAAAGTGTCATAAAGTGGGACTCTGTGGGAAGTAGTGGGAAATATTGACCGAATAACGGTTGAATTCCCATTCTGGGGGAGATCCTATGTTTCAAGGTGCGGCGGCGCTCAATCTCGATGCCAAAGGCCGGATGGCTGTACCGGCGCGGCATCGCGATGCCCTTGTGGCAGCCGGCGACGGGCGTCTGGTGGTCACCGCGCATCCCCATCGTTGTTTGCTGCTTTACCCCCAGCCGGCGTGGGAGCCGATTCGCGATCAGCTTCTCGCTGCGTCCAGTCTGCAAATCGATTCGGCCATGGTGCGACGCCTGCTGGTGGGGTTTGCCGAGGACGTCGAGCTCGACGGCGCCGGACGCTTGTTGATCTCGCCCTCCTTGCGCCAGTACGCAGGGCTGGAAAAGGAAATCTGCTTGGTCGGGCAGGGGCGCCATTTCGAAATCTGGTCAGCGGCGGGCTGGCAGGCGCAGCAGGAGGCGATCTTTGCCGTAGGCGACAAACTGTTGCCGCCGGGCCTGGAAAATCTTGCGTTGTGAGTGCCGACTCTCACGTCAGTGTGCTGCTGGCCGAGGCCGTGGCAGCGCTGGCGATCAAGCCGGCGGGCGTTTATGTGGACGCCACTTTCGGCCGTGGCGGCCACAGCCGGTCCATTCTCGATGTGCTTGGCCCGGCCGGCCGCCTGATCGCGCTGGATCGCGATCCGGCTGCGATCGCCGCCGGCGCTTCGCTGTCGGACCCGCGCTTTACTTTGGTGCATGCGGCATTCAGCGAGTTCGACGCAGTTCTGGACCGGTTCGGAATCGAGCAGGTCGACGGCGTGTTGCTGGACATCGGTGTGTCGTCACCGCAACTGAATACGCCCGAACGGGGCATGAGTTTTCGTTTCGATGCGCCGCTGGACATGCGCATGGATACGACGCAGGGGGAGACCGCCGCCGAGTTTCTGGCGCGGGCATCGCAATCAGAACTAGAAAGGGTGATCAGAGACTATGGCGAAGAACGGTTTGCTCATGCGATTGCAAAGGCGCTTGTTGCTGCTCGGGGCGAGCGCGGTATTTCAAGGACAGGACAGCTTGCCACGCTCGTGGCGCAAGTCGTCCGTACGCGCGAACCGGGTCAACACCCGGCGACGCGCAGCTTTCAGGCTCTACGGATTCACGTCAATCGGGAGCTTGAGGAACTGTCGCTGACCCTGCCCCGGGCCGTGGAACGACTGGCGCCGGGTGGGCGTCTGGCCGTGATCTGTTTTCATTCGCTGGAGGATCGAATCGTCAAACGCTTTCTGCGCGACGCGGCAAACCCGCCGCAGCCACCCAAAGGCGTGCCGGTCCGCGTGGTCGATCTGCCGCAACCAGTTGTGAAATTGATCGGCAAAGCCTTGTTTCCATCTGCGGCCGAGGTCGCGGCCAATCCGCGCTGCCGCAGCGCGGTGCTGCGCGTGGCGCAGAAACTCGGCCCGGTCGCCGGATCGTCCCAGGATGCGGTGGGCCGGAAAGACGCAGCCGCGCCGCGGCCAGGCAAGTCCGGCGTTGCTGGCAGACGCGGGGCTGGGGGCGAATAGATGCTGCGCCTCAACATTACCCTGATCCTGATTCTGGTGGCCTGTGCGTTGTCCACAGTCAGCGCCAATCATCGCGCGCGCAAACTTTTCACGGAACTGGAAGCGGCGCAAAAAAGCATGCGCGATCTTGATGTGGAGTGGGGGCAGTTGCAGCTTGAACAAAGCACGCTGGCGGCCCATGTTCGGATCGAGAAAGCGGCGCGCGAAAAACTGGGCATGAAACCGCCGACGCCGGGGCAGATCATTGCCGTCGAACCGGCGTCAGGGCAATGAGTCAGCGATGAAGTCCATCAAATTCTCCAAAAGCCCTCTGCTTTCTGAACGGCTGCCGCATTGGCGGCGGCGCCTGGTGCTGGTGCTTTTGCTCGCGGCTTTTGCCACGCTGATCGGCCGCTCGCTCTATCTGCAGGGTTTCAAAAACGAGTTCCTCGGCGACAAGGGGCGCGCACGATTCGAGCGCGTAATCGATATCTCGGCCACGCGCGGACGGATCACCGACCGCCATGGAGAAATGCTGGCGGTGTCGACGCCGGTGCGTTCAATCTGGGCGATACCGGAAGATACGCAACTGGCCCCGGCGCAAGCGCGCGCACTGGCCGCCCTGCTGGAAATGGACGTGCGCGAGGTCAACCGCAAGCTGGCGTCCGAAGGCGACTTCGTTTATGTCAAGCGCCAGTTGCCGCCCGAACTGGCGGAGCGGATCGCGGCGCTGAATCTGCCTGGCATTCACCAGAAGAACGAATACCGGCGCTATTACCCGGCTGCCGAGGTGACGGCCCACATGCTGGGCTTTACCGGTGTGGACGATGCGGGTCAGGAAGGAATCGAACTGGCGCTCAACAGCCAGTTGGCGGGGAAATCCGGCAACCGCCGGGTGATCAAGGACCGCCGCGGCAATGTCGTCGAGGACGTCGAGAGCGTGACTCCGCCGCGGGAAGGCAAAGATGTCGTGCTCGCCATCGACTCGAAAATCCAGTATCTGGCCTTCAGCCACCTCAAGCAGGCGCTGGAACAGCAGCGCGCCAAAGCGGGAGGCGTGGTGGTGCTCGACGCGCGCAGCGGCGAGATTCTTGCGCTGGTCAATCTGCCGACCTACAACCCGAACAACCGGGTGAAGCTGGCCGGAGCCCAGTTGCGCAACAGGGCATTGACCGACAGTTTCGAGCCCGGCTCGACCATGAAGCCATTTACCGCGGCGCTGGCTCTGGAAAAAGGCAAGGTGCGGTTCGACACACCAATCCAGACCGCCCCCGGAAAGCTGACCATCGGCTCGGCGACGATCTCGGACTCGACCAAACATGGTGTACTCACTGTCGCGCAAGTGATTCAGAAATCATCCAACGTCGGCATCTCGAAAATGGCCCTCTCGATGACGCCGGGCGATATGTGGACCATGTTTGACAGCCTGGGTTTCGGTACCCCTCTGCGTCTGGGGTTTCCGGGAGAAGTCGGCGGTCGCCTGCGCCCGGCAAAAAGCTGGAAGCCGATCGAGCAGGCCACCATGTCCTATGGCCACGGCATATCCGCCACCTTGATTCAGCTCGCTCGCGCCTACATGGCTTTCGCTCGCGACGGCGATCTTCTGCCCTTGTCCCTGACGCGCCTGGATACCCCTTCGACGCTGGGCATCCAGGTGTTTTCGGCGCAAACCGCGCGCGAGGTACGCGCCATGCTCGAGATGGCGGTACTTCCCGGTGGTACCGCGCCGAGGGCGCAGATTGCCGGGTATCGCGTTGCCGGCAAGACCGGTACCGCGCACAAGATCGAGGGCGGCGTTTATGCCAACAAATATGTTTCATCATTTGTCGGCTTTGCGCCGGTTTCCGAGCCGCGCCTGATTGTCGCCGTCATGATCGACGAACCTTCCAACGGCAAGCACTTCGGCGGTGAAGTTGCCGCGCCGGTGTTCTCGCAAGTCATGGCCGGCAGCCTGCGCAGCCTCGGCATTGCGCCAGATGCGCCCTTGAAGCCGCTGTTGATGACGAGCACCGGTTCGCCTCAGGAAGAAATGTGAATACGGCGATGCAAATACTTGAACAGCTGAAGCAGAAAGGCGTTGTGGCGAGCCGACTCGCAACCGATTCGCGGCGCGTGCGGCCCGGCGATGTTTTTGTCGCGCTGCCGGGAACGCGAGCCGACGGCCGCGCTTTCATCGCGCAGGCGGTGGCCAACGGTGCCGTTGCGGTGATCGCCGAAGCCGGACAAAAGCTCGGCGCCGGCGGGCAGGTGACGCCGACGCTTGAAGTGGCGGGCTTGACACCGCTTTCGGGCGAGATCGCGCACCTTGTGTATGGCCGCCCTTCGGAACAACTGTGGCTGGCCGGCGTGACCGGCACCAACGGCAAGACTTCGGTTTCACAATGGATCGCACAAGCCATGAATGGAGTGCGGCCGCGGTGCGCGGTGATCGGCACGCTGGGCAACGGCTTTCCCGGCGAATTGGAAGAAAGTCCCAACACCACGCCCGACGCCATCACCGTACAGGCAACGCTGGCCGGGTTCGTGGCGCGTGGCGCGGATGCCTGCGCGATGGAGGTTTCCTCCATCGGCCTCGATCAGGGGCGTGTAAACGGCGTGGCATTCGACGTCGCGGTGCTCACTAATCTGACTCGTGATCACCTTGAATACCACGGCACCATGGCGGCCTATGGCGCCGCCAAGGAAGGCCTCTTCCTCAAGCCCGGCTTGAGCGCGGCGGTGCTCAATCTCGACGACGCCTTCGGCCGCGATCTTGCGATCAGGCTCAAGGGTCGCCTGCCGATCATCGGCTACACCCTCGATGGCACAGCGCCGGCGACCGAAGAAAAGCTGTGCGCCGAGCGCCTGCACATGTCTGCCGCGGGCGTCGAATTCGATCTCCGCGGGGTGAATTTTTCGGCGCCCGTGGTGGGCCGCTTCAATGTATCGAATCTGCTTGCGGTGATTGGCGCTTTACTTGCAAAGGGTGATCGTCTCGAAGATATCGCCGCCGCCCTGCGCTGCATCCAGTCGCCGCCCGGGCGCATGCAGGCGCTTGGCGGCGCCGATGAGCCGCTGGTGATTGTTGATTATGCGCACACACCCGATGCGCTTGAAAAAGCGCTGGGCGTCCTGCGCGAAGCCGCCGACGCCCGTGGCGGGCGCCTGGTCTGCGTGTTCGGCTGCGGCGGCGAACGCGATCCGGGCAAGCGCCCGACGATGGGCGCCGTGGCCGATCAACTGGCCGATGCGGTGGTGCTGACCAGCGACAATCCGCGCGGCGAGGCGCCACAGGCGATCATCGAGGAGATAGGCGCCGGTCTGCGGCGGCCGCCGCACATTCAGCCCGAGCGTGGCCTCGCCATTCGCGAAGCCGTGACCGGGGCGGATCGGCGCGACGTGATCCTGATCGCCGGCAAGGGGCACGAGCCCTACCAGGAGATCGCCGGCGTGCGCCATCCTTTTCTCGACATCGAAGCGGCAAAGTCGGCGCTGGCGGAACGGCGATCATGATGATGACACTGCACGAGGCGGCCCGCGCGATCGCCGCAACAGCGCAGGGCGAGGATGCCGGATTCACCGCGGTCTCGACGGATTCGCGGCGCATCGCGGCGGGTGAACTGTTCGTCGCCCTCAAGGGTGAAAACTTCGACGGCCATGCCTACGTTGCCGATGTTCTTGCGCGCGGCGCGGCGGGCGCGCTGGTCTGCCGCGACTTCGCCGCCGCCCATCCCGAACTGCCGTTGATATCTGTCGACGACACGCGCCTTGCGCTCGGCGCACTGGCGGCGCAATGGCGCGGCCGTTTCCCGATCCCGCTGATTGGCGTTACCGGCAGCAATGGCAAGACCACGGTCAAGGAAATGTGCGCGGCGATTTTTCGCGCGCACTTCGGCAATGCGCCGGATCTCGTGTTGGCGACAGCGGGAAATTTCAACAATGAAATAGGCCTGCCGCTGACCCTGTTCAAGTTGAGTGCCGCGCATCGCGCGGCGGTGATCGAAATGGGAATGAGCCATGCCGGCGAGATTGACTATCTGACGCGATTGGCGGCACCTACCGTGGCGGTGGTGAACAACGCGCTGCGGGCACATCTGGAAGGCCTCGGCACGGTACAGAACATCGCGCTGGCCAAGGGTGAAATATTCGCTGGCCTGTCCGCCGACGGCGTTGCGGTGTTCAATGCCGACGATCCTCAGGTTGGCATCTGGCGCGAACTGGCGCGAGAGTACCGGCAGATGAGCTTCGGCCTCGATCAGCCCGCCGACGTGCGCGGCGTGTTCTTGCCTCACGGTCTGGGCGGTGAATTGCACTTGACGACACCCGTTGGCGAGATCGATGCCACGCTTTCGGTGCCCGGCCATCACAACGCGCGCAACGCCTGCGCTGCTGCTGCTGCCTGCCTGGCCGCGGGGGCGACACCAGGCGCGGTAAAGCAGGGTCTGGAGAGTTTCTTCGGCATCAAGGGCCGCCTGCAAAAACGTCGCGGGCGCAAGGGGGCACTGGTTGTCGATGACAGCTACAACGCCAATCCGGATTCGATGCGCGCGGCGCTCGATGTGCTGGCCTCGGTACCGGGCCGCCACGTATTCGTCATGGGCGACATGGGCGAAGCCGGGGCGGCAGCGGGTCAGTTCCATGACGAGATCGGCGGCTATGCCAAGAGCCACGGCATTGATCGCCTGCTGTGCATTGGCGAGATGTCGGCGGCGGCAGCGCACAACTTTGGCGAGGGCGGGCAGCACTTTGACCGTATCGAGGACTTGATCAAAACGCTGCAAGGCGAACTCGGGCCGGAGACCACTGTGCTGGTCAAAGGTTCGCGCTTCATGAAGATGGAGCGCGTGATCGAGGCAATTGTGGAGACCAATGATGAATCTGCCGAAAACACCCATTAACCACGGCGACACGGCGAAAGACAAGGCAATGTCTTTTGCTTTTATTTCTCGCGTGTTTTTGCCGTGTCGCCGTGTCGCCGTGGTGAAAGGCCTTTCTCATGTTGCTTGAACTTGCCCAGTGGCTGGCCAGCGACTACCGTGGCTTCAACGTCTTTGGCTACATTACCTTGCGCGCCGTGTTGGCGACCATGACCGCGCTGGCCATTTCCTTCGTTTTCGGGCCGATGGTGATTCGCTGGCTGACGGCAAAAAAAATCGGTCAGTCGGTACGCAGCGACGGCCCGCAGACGCATCTGGTCAAGGCGGGTACGCCAACCATGGGTGGCGCGCTGATCCTGATTTCGCTCGGCGTTTCGACCCTGCTGTGGGCCGACTTGTCCAATCGCTTCATCTGGATCGTGCTGATCGTCACGCTGGGTTTCGGCGCCGTGGGTTGGGTGGATGACTGGCGCAAGGTGGTGTACCGCAACCCGGATGGCCTGTCGGCGCGAACCAAGTTCTTCTGGCAGTCGGTCATCGGCCTGGTCGCGGCAATCTATATCGCTTTCTCCATTTCCGCGCCGGACAACAGCAAAGTGGTCAAGCTGTTCTTCGATTGGGTGGCGAGCGGCTTCACGCTCGAACTGCCGCAGCAGACCGCCCTGATCGTGCCTTTCGTCAAGAGCGTCACCTATCCATTGGGCATGTTCGGTTTCATTTTGCTGACCTACCTGGTGATCGTCGGTACCAGCAATGCGGTGAACCTGACCGACGGCCTCGATGGCCTGGCCATCATGCCAACCGTGCTGATCGGTGCGGCGCTGGGCATCTTCGCCTACGTGGCGGGCAACTCGGTGTTCTCCAAATACCTGTTGCTGCCCTACATTCCCGGTGCCGGCGAGCTGACGGTTTTTTGCGGTGCGCTGGCAGGTGCCGGCCTCGGCTTCCTCTGGTTCAACGCCTACCCCGCCGAAGTGTTCATGGGCGACGTCGGCGCCCTGGCGCTGGGCGCGGCACTGGGCGCAGTGGCCGTGGTGGCGCGGCAGGAAATCGTGCTGTTCATCATGGGCGGTGTGTTTGTCGCCGAGACCATATCGGTGATGCTTCAGGTCGGCTACTTCAAATACACCAAGAAACGCTACGGTGAAGGCCGCCGCATCCTGCTCATGGCGCCGCTGCACCACCACTTCGAACAAACCGGCTGGAAAGAAACGCAGGTTGTGGTGCGCTTCTGGATCATCACCATCCTGCTGGTGCTGGTGGGATTGTCCACCCTGAAAATCAGATGAGAGTCGGGACGATGAAGCGCAGGAGTTTTAGCGTTGGGGGAGACTCACGTGAGGGCCGCAGGCCTGAACGTTTTGGCGACACCAAACGCAAAAACGCGCTTCTGGATCATCACCATCCTGCTGGTATTGGTGGGACTGTCCACCCTGAAAATCAGATGAGAGTCGGGACGATGAAGCGCAGGAGTTTTTGCGTTGGGGGAGACTCACGTGAGGGCCGCAGGCCTGAACGTTTTGGCGACACCAAATGCAAAAACGCGCTTCTGGATCATCACCATCCTGCTGGTGCTGGTGGGACTGTCGACCTTGAAGATCAGATGAGAGGCATTTACCACGGCGACACGGCGACACGGCGAAAGGCTGTGCGACTGCATTCGCCG
>JAIPCT010000037.1 GCA_021738065.1 Burkholderiaceae bacterium | reverse complement strand
TCGACGAACTCGGCAAGCAGAAGGGCACGCTGGGCCTGATCTTCGCCAAGGCGCAGAACAAGTTCCAGGACCCGGCCAAGCTGACGCGAGTGATCGTCGACCTGATCGATGCGGAGAACTGGTCGTCGCTCAATGTCGATGTGAAGGGCGATGCCTACGAGGGCCTGCTGGAGAAGAACGCGCAGGACACCAAGAGCGGGGCAGGGCAATACTTCACGCCGCGCGCACTGATCCAGGCGATGGTGACCTGCATCTCGCCGCGGCCGGGCGAGCGCATTTGCGACCCGGCCTGCGGCACGGGTGGATTTTTGTTGTCGGCATATCAATACATCACACACGAGAACAAACATCTCGAGCGCGACGAACTGCGCCGGCTGAGCCACGACGCCTTCATGGGCTGGGAACTGGTACAGGGGACAGCGCGGGTTTGTGCGATGAACCTGATGCTGCACGGCATCGGCTCGGAAACCAGTGTGCCGCTGCGGGTGACGGATGCGCTGGCTTCCGACCCCGGCGAGCGATTCGATGTGGTGCTGGCGAATCCGCCCTTCGGCAAGAAAAGCAGCACGGTGATTGTTGGCGAGGATGGGCGTACCACGACCGAGAAGGACATCATCGAGCGCGACGATTTCTGGGCGACGACGTCGAACAAGCAGCTCAACTTCGTGCAGCACATCAAGACCCTGCTCGACATTCACGGCCGCGCCGCCGTGGTGGTGCCGGACAACGTGCTGTTCGAGGGTGGTGCCGGCGAAACGATTCGCAGAAAGTTGCTGCACGAGTGCGAAGTGCATACGTTGCTGCGCCTGCCGACGGGGCTGTTCTATGCGCAGGGCGTCAAGGCGAATGTGGTTTTCTTCGACAAGAAGCCGGCTTCGGAAACGCCGTGGACCAGGAAGTTGTGGATTTACGATCTGCGCACCAATCAGCATTTCACGCTGAAGACGAATCCGATGGGAGTCGACGACTTGAAGGAATTCGTCAGGCTCTACAACCCGACGAAGCGCAACGAAAGAACACCGACATGGACACCGGAGAATCCGGAAGGACGCTGGCGCGCCTACGACTATGCGGAACTGGTCGCGCGTGATAAGGCGAGCCTGGACATCTTCTGGCTACGTGACGACGCGCTGGCTGACTCAGACAATTTGCCTGCACCCGAGATCATTGCGCAGGAAATTGTCGACGACCTCGAGGCGGCGCTGGAGCAGTTCCGGCTGATCGCGGCGGACTTGAACAGCGGTGTCGACGCATAATTGCGGGGTTCTGATCTAATTTCTTTCTGGAGTCGATTTGTTTAAGTTCATTGGTGTCATCGCGGGTTTTTACTTTCTGGGGTTCTTCGGCGGCTTGCTGGGTCTGTTCATCGGCTCGATGATCGATCGCATGCGGGCCTATGGTTCCGGCGGCATGAACCCTTTGCAGAATGCGCTGCGCCAGACAGTGTTCATCGAGACGATGTTCATCTCGATGGGCAAGCTGGCCAAGGCGGACGGACAGGTTTCCCAGGCCGAGATCGCGCATGTCGAGGAAGTGATGCGGAAACTCGGCATGACTGCGGCGCATCGCGTTCAGGCGATCGCCTTGTTCAAGCGCGGCGCCGATCCGGCGTTTGATATCGAGGCGACCTACGTCCGATTCCTTTCGGTATGCGGCCATACCAGGCACCTGAAGCAGGTCTTGCTGGTGTATCTGATTGTGATGATGGTGGCGGACGGGCAAATCCATCCGGCGGAAGAGGCGACACTCGCCGACATGGCCAGGCGTCTGGGTTATGACCAGGCCGCGTTCAGGCATTTGATGGACATGGTGCTGAACCAATCCCACTTTGCCGCCGGGCAGCCCAGTACAGCCGCGGCATTGGATGATGCCTACAAAGCCTTGGGTGTCACCAAGGACAACACGGACCAGGAAATCAAGCGTGCGTATCGCAAGCTGATCAGCCAGTACCATCCGGACAAGTTGATCGGACAGGGCTTGCCGGAAGACATGATCGCCATGGCCACCGAGCAGGCCAAGGAGATTCAGTTGGCGCACGACTTGATCAAGAAGAGCCGGAATATTTGAGTTGGCGGAGAGGTCGAAGCGGTCGACGAATTTTGCGTGAGGTGAACGAAATGAAAAATTTAAAGCGCTCTGCGATACTCGGCGTGCTGCTATTGATGAGCGCGCCTGCCGCGCTTGCCGAGCAGATCGGCTGCGTGATGACGGCCTGGAAGCTGATCGGCGCCAACCACCAGATTTGTGTCGAAGCCTTCAAGGACCCCAAAGTGCCGGGTGTGACCTGCCATGTCAGCCAGGCCAAGACTGGTGGCGTCGCCGGCACCTTCGGTCTGGCGCAGGATCCTTCGGAGTTTTCTCTCGCCTGTCGGCAGACCGGGCCGATCAACTTGCTGGAGAACATGGCCAGGGACGAGACCGTGTTTTCCGAGGATACGTCGATCCTGTTCAAGGAAACCCGCGTGGTCCGGATGTGGGACGAGAAGAATCGCGTTCTGGTCTATCTCGCCATTAGCCGAAAACTGATCGAGGGTGCACCTGCCAGCAGCATCTCGACCGTGCCGGTGATGCCGTGGGTCGGACGCTAGGCGTCTCCTCGGTACTCGTAGAGAGCCGGCTCAAGGATATCGCTTGCGTCGAGGCTTGAGCGGCGGCTGTTGGCGGACAGGCTAGCGATGCGGACTCTGATGGTGGCTTGCGGCGCGGCGGTTGAATTCCTTCTTGATCAGTTTGTCGACTTCTCGAATCCATTCGTGCATTTTCAGCAAGGCGGGCGGAGACCAGAGACCGAGGTCTCCGATTTCCGAATTGAGCTTGTCGATCACGACATCCATTTGTTCTACGCTCTTCATGGGAGCCTCCTTGGGAAGGGAAAGAACAGGCAGGTTTTGGGAATCGGCAACAAGGATACACGCAGTCCGGGCACCGCTTGCGGCTGAGATGTGCCATTTAGCCGCCCGATCGCCTGCCCATCGAATCAGTCGCGGATTTCCCGCAGCTCAGGTCTTGGACATGGCAAAGCGGCTGCAGTAGCGGCACGCAGCGTGAGCGCGGTTTCAAATATGGGAACTGGCCATCGGTGGCGACTGCAGAATGTTCGCTGCCATTTCCCTGGCCTCAGACCGAGCCGCCAAGGCAAGTCAGCACGGCCAATCCGTACCCCGTCGACGGCGGCTAGCGCGCTCGGCTACTGATCGATGCCGACGATGTCGTCAGCTTCGAATTCATCCGGCACGGTACCGTCGCCGATGCCCGTGACCATGGCGGCGGTGCTGTCGTCTTTTTTCACGAAATATTCCGCGCTGATCGGGTCAAAGAAGCGCTGACCAAGGGCCACATCGCTGAACTTGATACGCTGAAGGCTGGAGGGAGAGTTCATAAGAAATCGGCAAAAAGGAGAAAGGTTCCAACATTGGCTGTGCTGCTGATCGAGGCTTTAGATGTGCATTTCAAAACCGGATTCATCGTGCGGCGATGCCTGACCATCACCCATGTCGCCGAGTGGCTGGCAGACAGAGGCAAGCTGATGGGACGGCTGGACATGACTGAAAGTTCAAGCGTCCGGCGGTGCCCCGGTTGATCCCGGGAGAATCCTTCCCCGGGCATTTCGGATGCATGGCACGGGTTCAGTATATCGCGGAGCCCCGGCGAGCATGGCTCGCTCACGAATATCCGGTTCTTCCGGCCTCGGTCGCGCGGGACGGGCAATGCGCCGGTACTTCGATGCTCGGCGGTCTTTCCCGGCTGCTCAAGCCGAAGGCAAGGGACGCTTGGATTGCGCCCGATACCGAAAAATCGGCTTCAGGCTACCAAGCGCTCGGCATTCAGCCTGGCCGCGGTTCGCGCCTGCTGTTCCGCCTTGTTGATCGTGGTGACGGTTTTGCCGAATGCGTCGCGCTCGACACTGCTTTTCTTTGTCGCCGCGATGGATTTGATGCAACGCCACTTCTTTCCGGCCTTGGTTTCGATCTGGCGCATTTCGTCGCTGGGATGGTGGCGGCCGCAGTGATAGCAGTAAATGTTCGTGGATGTGGACATGGCGGTATCTGAGGACTTTTCGATAGAGGTGAATTTCATCGCATGGACCCGGAATATCAATTCCGGGCGAGTTGCGATCCTTTAAAAGCAAAAGGCCACCCGGACGGATGGCCTAAGTGCTTGTTGTGTCTGGCTCCTCGACCTGGGCTCGAACCAGGGACCTACGGATTAACAGTCCGGCGCTCTACCAACTGAGCTATCGAGGAATGTGAAGAGGCAGAATTATAGCCGCGCCTCCATGCACCCGCAACCGCTTTGTTACTTCTTCAGCACGGCGGCGATGGCGTCGACGACATAGTCGAGGTTCTTGTTGTTGAGAGCGGCGAGGCAGATGCGGCCGGTGCTGACGGCATAGATTCCAAAATCGGTCTTCAGCTTTTCGACCTGCTCGGCGGTCAATCCGGTGTAGGAGAACATGCCGCGCTGCTTGACGACGAAGCTGAAATCCTGCGCGACGCCCTTGGTCTTGAGCTTATCGACCAGGGCCACGCGCATGGCACGAATTCGATCGCGCATGCCCGCAAGTTCGTCTTCCCACTGCTGGCGCAGTGCCGGGTTCGACAATACGGCTGCGACCACGGCGCCGCCGTGGGTGGGCGGGTTGGAATAGTTGGTCCGGATCACGCGCTTGACCTGCGAAAGCACGCGGGCGGCTTCCTCGCGGTTGGCGGTAACCAGGGTCAGGGCGCCGATGCGCTCGCCATAGAGTGAAAAAGACTTGCTGAAGCTGCTCGAAACGAAGAATTGCAGATCCGAGGCAGCGAACAAGTCGAGCGCCACGGCATCTGGCTTGATGCCATCGGCGAAGCCCTGATAGGCCATGTCGATGAAGGCGACCAGATTCTTGGCGCGGATGGTGTCGACCACTTGCTGCCATTGGGCGGCGTCGATATCGGCGCCCGTCGGATTGTGGCAACACGCATGCAGGACGATGATGGAGTTGGCCGGCAGCTTTTCGAGACAGGCTTTCATCGCGGCGAAATCGACGCCACGCGTGGTGGCATCGTAGTAAGGATAGTTCTCCACCGTGAAGCCGGCGGATTCGAACAGGGCGCGGTGGTTCTCCCAGCTCGGGTCACTGATGTAGACCCTGGCTTCGGGATAGAGGCGTTTGAGGAAGTCGGCACCGACCTTGAGCGCGCCGGTACCGCCGAGCGCCTCGATGGTGATCAGACGGCCATCCTTGATCAGGGCCGAATCGGCGCCGAACATCAGGGTCTGCACCGCCTGATTGTAGGCGGCGAGGCCTTCGATCGGCTGGTAGCCGCGCGCGGGGGCCGCTTCGAGGCGGGCTTTTTCCGCTGCCTTGACGGCGCCGAGCAGGGGAATCTTGCCGTTGTCGTCGTAGTACACGCCAACGCCGAGGTTCACCTTGTTCGGGTTTTTGTCGGCGTTGAAGCCTTCGGTAAGGCCGAGAATGGGGTCGCGGGGCGCCAGTTCGACGGCGGCGAAGATCGAGGTCATGAATGCTCCAGATGCGGGAAGGTTGTGAATGAAATATCAGGCTGCGCCAACGGCGCCACTCTCGGCATCAAGCGCAACGCACAGACCAAAAGTCGGCGCTGGCGGTACGGCGATACGCTGTTGCGGCGCGAAGCGCGCAATAATACCGCAACGGCCGAGCGCGTCCGATCAGGATAGTGATGGCTTTCCATAAGCAAAATGAACAGGCGGTTGAGTGGGCGAAATACATGAATTGAAGGAGCGGGTGCTCGAGTTTCCCGGCAGCCCCTGGCGTTTGCACCAGCCATTCCAGCCGGCAGGGGATCAGCCGGAGGCGATTCGCCTGTTGACCGAGGGCATCGAGGACGGGTTGTCTTACCAGACCTTGCTCGGCGTGACCGGTTCGGGCAAGACTTACACCATGGCGAATGTGATCGCCCGGCTCGGCCGTCCGGCCCTGGTGCTGGCGCCCAACAAGACGCTGGCGGCGCAGCTGTATTCGGAATTCCGCGAGTTCTTTCCCGAGAATGCGGTCGAGTATTTCGTTTCCTATTACGACTACTACCAGCCCGAGGCCTATGTGCCGTCGCGCGATCTGTTCATCGAGAAGGATTCATCGATCAACGAGCACATCGAACAGATGCGCCTGTCGGCGACCAAAAGCCTGATCGAACGGCGCGACGTGGTGATCGTGTGCACCGTCTCGGCGATCTACGGCATCGGCGATCCGGTCGATTACCACAGCATGATCCTGCATCTGCGCCAGGGCGAGAAAATCGGCCAGCGCGAGATCATCCGCCGTCTGACGGAAATGCAGTACGAGCGCAACGAAATGGATTTCAAGCGCGGTGTGTATCGCGTGCGCGGCGACGTGATCGATGTGTTCCCGGCGGAGAATGCCGAGAGTGCCGTGCGCATCACCCTGTTCGACGACGAAATCGAGGGTCTGACGGTATTCGATCCCCTGACCGGGCACACCAAGCAGAAGCTCGGCCGTTTCACGGTGTTTCCGTCCAGTCATTACGTGACACCGCGCGCTACGGTGCTGAAGGCCGTCGAGGCGATCAAGGCGGAGCTGCGCGAGCGCATCGAGTGTTTTGGCCGCGAGCAGAAGCTGGTCGAATTGCAGCGCATCGAGCAGCGCACCCGCTTCGACCTGGAAATGCTCGACCAGCTGGGCTTCTGCAAGGGCATCGAGAACTACTCGCGCCATCTTTCCGGGCGTCAGCCGGGGGAACCGCCACCGACGCTGTATGACTACCTTCCGGCGGACGCGATCATGTTCGTCGATGAATCGCATGTGACCATTCCGCAAGTGGGCGGCATGTACAAGGGCGACCGCTCGCGCAAAGAGAATCTGGTCAACTACGGCTTCCGCCTGCCTTCGGCGCTGGACAACCGGCCGCTCAAATTCGAGGAATTCGAAAAGCTGATGCCGCAGACGGTGTTCGTCTCGGCCACGCCCGCCGACTACGAAGAGAAGCATCAGGGCCAGGTGGTGGAGCAACTGGTGCGGCCCACCGGGCTGGTCGATCCGGAGGTGGAAGTGCGTCCGGCCAGCACCCAGGTGGATGACCTGCTGGCGGAATCGAAGCTGCGTGTAGCGCAAGGCGAACGCGTGCTGGTAACGACCCTGACCAAGCGATTGGCGGAGCAATTGACCGAGTATCTCAACGACAACGGGGTCAAGGTGCGCTACCTGCATTCCGACATCGACACCGTCGAGCGGGTCGAGATCATCCGTGACCTGCGCTTGGGCGAGTTCGACGTGCTGGTCGGCATCAACCTGCTGCGCGAAGGCCTGGATATTCCGGAAGTCTCGCTGGTCGCGATCCTCGATGCCGACAAGGAAGGCTTTTTGCGCTCGACGCGTTCGCTGATTCAGACCATGGGCCGTGCGGCGCGGCATCTCAACGGCAAGGCGATTCTGTATGCCGATCGGATTACCGATTCGATGCAGCGGGCCATGGGCGAAACGACACGCCGGCGGGCCAGGCAAGTGACGCACAACGAGGTCATGGGCATCACGCCGATCGGCGTCAAGAAGCGCATCAAGGACATCATCGACGGCGTCTATGACGCGGATACATCCCTGCGCGAACTCAAGGCGGCGCAAGAGGCGGCACGATATGAAGTGATGAGCGAGAAGGATCTCGCACGCGAGATCAAGCGTCTGGAGAAAGCCATGCAGGAGCATGCAAGAAACCTCGAGTTCGAACAGGCGGCGGCGGCGCGCGATGAGCTGTTTCGCATCAAGCATCTGGCATTCGGCGGCGAAGCCCACGATGCCCCGGGAGATGCGGTGTGATGCCGCACAAGATCCTTTTTGTGTGCACCGGAAATATCTGCCGCTCGCCCACGGCGGAAGGGGTGGCACGCGGCCTGGCACAGCGGTTCGGCATGGCGCAGCAGTTCGAGTTCGATTCCGCCGGCACGCACGGCTATCACATCGGCGAGGCGCCCGATCCGCGCTCGGTGGCCGCCGCCAAACGGCGCGGTTTCGAGCTTGCGGCATTGCGCGCGCGACGGGTGACGGAGTTCGATTTTGTCCGCTTCGATCATGTCCTGGCGATGGACAGGGAGCACCTGGAATTATTGCAACAGGCCTGTCCGCGGGAGCATCGAGCGAAGCTGAGGCTCTTTCTTGAATACGGCGAGGGTCTTGCAGAAGATCAGGTTCCCGATCCCTACTATGGCGGGCCTCAGGGTTTCGAGCATGTACTCGATCTGGTGGAGGCGGCGGCAACGCATCTGATCCGATCGCTTGCAGCCAAATAAGAAACGGGCGCCCCGCTTGCGCGGGACACCCGTCGTTTGTTGCCGGAGGGCTGGCCTTAGTCCGGCTTGGTCTCCACCATTTGCAGCGGTTCGCTGGCGACAACCGCCGGCGGTTTCGGTTTGCGACCGAGAGCCTGCGTCGGCGCCAACGTCGCTTCGACGCGTGGGGCTTCGGCCTGGGTTTCAATCATTACCAGACCGGCCTTTTCCAGTGATCCCGAGATATCCACCGCCGCAAGCTCCGGCTTCGGCGCGGACGGCACGATTATCGGGTCGACCACCGGTGCGGGCTTGCGTTCCTGCTCGGTTACGGCTTGGGTTGCGTTTGCTGCCACCGGCGCCGATGGGGCCTCTACTGCCGGCTCCGATTGCGCTTCGGCGACCGGGGCGGTCACCGACGCGGCAACCGCAGCGACGGGCGGCGCCACCTCGGCGGCAGGCTCGACAGCCTTGACGGCTTCAATCGTGGCAGGCGCCGTGGTTGCCGCGATGGCATCGCTTGCAGTTAGCGGAGTTGCCTCGGGCGCGGGCGACTCCAACTTGGGAGCCGCAGTTGCGGCGGCTGCCTCAATCGCGGCGACCGGCTCTGCTGCTGTCTCGATGAAGGCAACGGGTTCGACTGCCACGGTTGTCGGCACGGGCATCAGAACGCTGACTTCAGCCGTTGGCGGAGCAGTTTCCTCGACCTGAGGCGCTACCAGTCCGGCCGCCACGGCGACTGTCGCGCCGGCTTCTTCGCTGCGTCCGCGACCACGACCGCGGCCACGGCTGCGACGTCCGCTGCGGGCTTCGCCGTCCTGATTCGCGCCTTGCGCGCCTTCGTTGCCCAAAGTCGGCGCCGGTGATACGGCGCCTTGGGCTCCGTTGGCATCAGCACGAGCCTGGCGCGGCTCGCGGCCTTCCTTGGGTTCGCGCGGCTGACGCGGCTCGCGTGCCTCTCTGGGTTCACGCGGCTCTTTCGGCTCGCGCGGTTCGCCGCGATTGCCGTCGCGTGGGCGACGGTTGCCATTGCCGCCCTCGCTTTGCGTCTCGTCGCGTTTGCCTTGTGGGCGCGGTGTTGTTTCTGCCTTGCGTTCGCTGCCCTCCCTATTGTCGCGTCCGTCACGGCGATTGTTGCGATCGCGTCCGCCACGGCCGCCTTCACGATTGCCGTCCCGGTTGCGGTCGCGTCCGCCCTCGCGGCGCGGCGGCTTGCTGGGATTGGTTTCACTGGCGGTCGGGGCTTCTGCTGTTTTCGGACCCAGAAAGAAGGAAACGATCTTGCCGAAGAATCCGCCGCTGCTTGCCGTCGCTGCCTGAGCCGCTGCCGGCGCGACTCGCGGTTCGACGATCGGCGCCGGCTGATCGGGAGTAATTCCCTTTACGGCGGCTTCGATCTTGACCGGCTTGGCTTCGGACTGAGCTGACGGTGGCTGGTAGGCTTCTTCAATCGGCTTCTCGGCCATCTGATAGCTTGCAAGTACGACACCTTCCGCGTTCAGCTGGTCATGGCGCAGTCGAATGATTTCATGCGCCGGGGTTTCCAGATGGCGGTTCGGCACGATCACCAGATTGACGCGGTGACGCATCTCGATGCGGGAAATATCGACGCGCTTTTCGTTGAGCAGAAAAGTGGCGACGTCGACTGGTACCTGGCAATGCAGGGCGCCGGTGTTTTCCTTCATGGCTTCCTCTTCGAGGATGCGCAGGATGTGCAGCGCAGCGGATTCCGTGCTGCGGATGTGGCCGGTGCCGGTGCAGCGCGGGCAAGTGATGTAGCTGGTTTCGGCGAGCGCCGGACGCAGGCGCTGGCGCGACAGCTCGAGCAAACCGAAACGACTGATCTTGCCGGTTTGTACCCGGGCGCGATCGTGATGCAGGGCGTCGCGCAGGCGATTCTCGACTTCGCGCTGATTCTTCGTCGATTCCATGTCGATGAAGTCGATCACGATCAGCCCGCCAAGGTCGCGCAAGCGCAGCTGGCGAGCGATTTCGTCGGCGGCTTCACAGTTGGTGCGCAAGGCCGTTTCTTCGATGTCGCTGCCCTTGGTGGCGCGGCCCGAATTGACGTCGACCGATACCAGTGCTTCGGTATGGTCGATCACAATGGCGCCGCCGGACGAGAGCGTGACCTGGCGTGAGTAGGCCGATTCGATCTGGTGCTCGATCTGGAAGCGCGAGAAAAGCGGGACGTCGTCGTGGTAACGCTTGACTCGATTGGCGGTGCCCGGCATCACATGCGCCATGAACTGCTGCGCCTGCTCGAAAATATCGTCGGTATCAATCAGGATCTCGCCGATTTCCGAGTGAAAGTAATCGCGAATGGCGCGAATGACCAGGCTAGATTCCTGGTAAATCAGGAAAGCACCGCTTTGCGCCTTGGAAGCGCCATCGATGGCGCCCCACAGTTGCAGCAGGTAGTTCAAGTCCCACTGCAATTCTTCCAGCGTGCGGCCAATGCCGGCGGTACGGGCAATCAGACTGGTGCCGCTGGGGACTTCCAGCTGATCCATGATCTCGCGCAGTTCCTGGCGGTCTTCGCCTTCGACGCGGCGCGAGACGCCGCCACCACGCGGATTGTTGGGCATCAGCACAAGATAGCGGCCGGCCAACGATACGTAAGTGGTGAGAGCCGCGCCCTTGTTGCCGCGTTCGTCCTTTTCGACCTGAACAATCAGCTCCTGGCCATTGCTGAGGACGTCCTGGATGCGGGCCTTGCCCACATCGACACCGGGCTTGAAATAGGTGCGGGAAATTTCCTTGAACGGCAGGAAGCCGTGACGCTCGGCGCCGTAATCGACAAAGGCCGCTTCGAGACTGGGCTCGATACGCGTGATGACTGCCTTGTAGATATTGCTCTTGCGTTGTTCCTTGTTGGCTGATTCGATGTCGAGGTCAATCAGTTTCTGACCATCAACTATCGCAACGCGGAGTTCCTCGGCCTGCGTTGCATTGAAAAGCATGCGTTTCATGTGTGCTCCCGCGCGCATTCACTGCAGGAGGGCACGACAAATCGCACACCGCGGGCGTCAGAACGCGGGCGGTGCGAGTCGGGTTTGCGGTTGTTTTGGGTGTTGAATGATGCCCATGGTGTCGCGTGGCAAACGGGGTTGATGACTGTTGACTTGTCTTCGGTAAGGCGGTCGCTGACTCTAGATCAACGTCCGGCAATCTGTGCCTGAATCTGTGTGTGTTGCGCGCAATCAAGTAGTATCGCTCTATAGGGCGAGCGAAACACCCTGTGGTCGGCTGGTCGCGCTGCCGGTCCGGGTTGTGAGTCCGGCGGCTGAATTCTGCTGCTTCCGCGTCCTTGTTGCTTCCCTGCATCAGATCGCTGACAAGCGACATTGCGAGGGCGGCAACGACATCCCGGGAACTGTGCCACCGACGCCACTTCGGGCCGCCGGGCACACCGTCACGGGACGGCTAACCAAGCGGGCAGTATATTGGAAATGAAGGACTTGAGCAAAGATTCGGTGACATGGCTTGAAGTCGGCGAAGACGCCGAGGGGCAGCGCCTCGACAACTTCCTGCTGAAAATCGCCAAGGGCGTGCCCAAAAGCCACATTTATCGGGTGGTGCGCAGCGGCGAAGTCAGGGTGAACAAGGGGCGGGTAGCAGCCGACTATCGGCTTCAGCTCGGTGACAAGTTGCGTGTGCCCCCCATGCGGACAGCCGAGCGCCCAGCCCAAGCTGCTGTTCCTGCACGAAAATTTGAAACTGCCTGGGAAGACGAGGCGCTGATCGTGATCGACAAGCCGGCGGGTGTGGCCGTGCACGGCGGCAGCGGTGTGTCTTTCGGTGTGATCGAGCAGCTGCGTCGCTCACGGCCGCTGGCGAAGTTCCTCGAGCTCGCGCATCGGCTGGACAGGGATACCTCGGGCTTGCTGGTCGTGGCAAAGAAACGCAAGGCGCTGACCCGGCTGCATGACCTGTTTCGCGAGGGCGGCATCCGCAAGCGCTATCTGGCCCTGGTCAAGGGGCAGTGGCGCAATGAGTTGCAGCACGTCCGCCTTCCCTTGTACAAGTATCTGACCGCGGATGGCGAGCGGCGCGTCAGCGTCAGCCCGGAAGGCAAGGCATCGCATTCCATCGTGCGGCTGGTGGCGCGCTGGGAGAATTTCAGTCTGGTCGAGGTGGAACTCAAGACCGGACGGACTCACCAGATTCGCGTTCATCTCGCGCACCTTGGCTTTCCGATCGCCGGTGACGACAAATACGGCGATTTTTCGCTGAACAAGACCTTGCAGAAAACCGGACTCGGCCGCATGTTCCTGCATGCGGCGAAGTTGGCGCTGCCGCACCCGCTTTCCGATGCGCCACTGGAGCTCGAATCGCCGTTGCCTGCCGAATTGCGCAGCTTTACCGAAAAACTGGACAGAAATGAAGTCAGGGATTATGGCCAAACGATTTGAGATGATCGTCTTCGACTGGGACGGCACGTTGATGGATTCAACGGGGGCCATCGTCGCCAGCATTCAGGCGGCGGCGCAGGATCTGGGAATTCAGCCGCCTTCCCTGGAGCGCGCCCGGCACATCATCGGGCTGGGCTTGATCGACGCCTTGCGCCACGCCTTGCCGGATCTGCCGGCGGAGCGCTATCAGGAACTCGCCCAGCGCTATCGTCATCACTATCTGGCGCGCGATCAGGATTTGCTGTTGTTTGAAGGTGTCGCCGAGATGATTGAGGAACTGGGCCAGGCCGGTCATATTCTTGCCGTGGCGACGGGCAAGACGCGAAAAGGCCTGGATCGGGCCTTTGAGGTCAGCGGTCTCGGACCACGCTTTTTGGCATCCCGCTGCGCGGATGAATGTCATTCCAAACCGCATCCGCAAATGCTTGAGGAATTGATGGCTGAGTTTGGCGTCGAGTCGAGCGCCACCTTGATGATTGGCGATACCACCCACGATCTGCTGATGGCAAGAAACGCCGGCGTCGCGGCGTTGGGCGTGGCCTATGGCGCACACCCGCGCGAAAACCTGGAGGCGGAAAACCCGGTGTTCTGTGCCGCCGATATAGGGCAATTGGCCACGTGGCTGCGGCAGCAGGCTTGAACCAGCGATTGATCTGCGCCGGTGATGCGCTGCAAGAAAAAGGACCGGGCCTGCGCTTCACCGTGGAGCGGCATGGCGTCAGCGAGCCGGCATTCGTCGTGCGTTTTCGTGGGCAGGTTCATGCCTATCTGAACCGTTGCGCTCATGTGCCGGTCCAGATGGACTGGCAGCAAGGCGAGTTCTTCGATCATTCAGGCTTATACTTGATTTGCGCGACTCATGGCGCCCTGTATGCTCCGGAATCGGGGCGCTGCCTGGGTGGTCGCTGCAATGGAAAGGGGCTTTTCGCGCTAACTGTGGCAGAGCATGACGGGCAGGTATTTTTGATCGAGGAAGGTGATTAGCGTGTTGGAAAGCAAAGATGGTCAGTGGGAGCGCAAAATGATCGAGAAACTTGCGCTTGAAGCCGTAACCGAACAAAGGCGCCGTCGGCGCTGGGGTATCTTTTTCAAACTGCTTGGATTTGGCTATCTGACCTTGATTCTTGCTCTTGTCGTGGACTGGGATCAGTCCGACAAGCTTGTCGATGGTTCAAGAATCACGGCACTGGTCAATCTGGAAGGTGTCATCAAGGCCAAAGGCGACGCCGATGCCGAGAACGTGATCAGCGGTCTGCAATCCGCGTTTGAAAACAAGCATACGGTCGGGGTCATCCTGCGCATCAACAGCCCCGGCGGCAGTCCAGTCCAGTCCGGCATCATCAATGACGAAATGCGCCGTTTGCGCGCCGCGCACCCTTCGATTCCGCTGCATGTCGTGGTTGAGGATGTCTGTGCCTCCGGCGGCTATTATGTGGCTGCGGCGGCCGACAAGATTTTTGTGGACAAAGCCAGCATCGTTGGCTCGATCGGGGTCCTGATGGATGGCTTCGGCTTCACCGGCACGATGGAGAAACTCGGCGTCGAACGTCGACTGTTGACCGCCGGTGAGAGCAAAGGCTTTCTCGATCCATTTTCACCGCAGAACGAACAGCACAAGGACCACGCAAAGAAGATGCTGGGCGAAATTCACGAACAGTTCATCGAGGTCGTGAGAAAAGGCCGTGGCAAGCGACTCAAAGAGTCGCCGGAAATGTTTTCGGGGCTAATGTGGAGCGGCGCGACGAGTATTGAACTCGGTCTCGCCGACGGCTATGGCACGGTCGAAAGCGTGGCTCGAGACGTAATCAAGGCCGAGGATATTCGCGATTTCAGCGTCAAGCCAAACTTTGCCGAAAAATTCGCCAAACAAATCGGTGCCGACATGGCCGAAGGCATGGCGAATGTTCTGACGCGCATCACCTTACGCTGATGGTGCCGACCGCAAGGGCGGCCAGAAGGCGCTCTTGGGCGCAGATGCGGGCGCGTCGGGATGGTTTGATGCGATAGTCGCCGGAGTCGTTCATCTCCCAAGCCTGACTGTTGTCGGCCAGGTAGGGCTTGAGTCCTTCCTTGAGTACCCGCTGTTTCAGCTTGGGTTCCAGTACCGGAAAACTGATTTCAATGCGGCGGAAGAAGTTTCGTTCCATCCAGTCGGCACTGGACAGGTAGATGTTCTGCTTGCCATTGGCGTGGAAATAGAAAATGCGGTGATGCTCGAGGAAGCGTCCGATCACCGAACGCACCCGGATATTCTCCGACAGGCCCTTGACGCCCGGGCGCAGAGAGCAGACGCCGCGAACGATCAGATCGACCGTCACGCCGGCTTCGCTGGCTTCATACAAGGCCGAAATGATCTCGGCTTCGAGCAGGGAATTCATCTTGGCGATAATGCGCGCCGACTTGCCGGCACGGGCGGCCTCGGTCTCGGCACGAATGGCGCCCAGCATTTTCGAGTGGAGGGAGAAGGGTGCTTGCCACAGATGCTTCAAGGCACTGGCCTTGCCTAGTCCTGTCAGTTGCTTGAACACTTCATTGACGTCGTCTCCGATTTCGGAATTGGCCGTCAGCAGGCCGAAGTCGGTGTAGAAGCGCGTGGTACGCGGGTGATAATTGCCGGTGCCGAGGTGTATATAGCGACGGTAGCCCTGATCTTCCCGTCGCAGAATCATGAGCATTTTCGCGTGTGTCTTGTAGCCGACCACGCCGTAGACCACGTGGGCTCCGACTTCTTCCAGCCGCGCGGCGATCGAAAGATTGGCTTCCTCGTCAAAGCGTGCCATCAGTTCAACCACGACCGTGACTTCCTTGCCTTTTTCCGCCGCTCTCAACAGGTGCTGCATCAGCACTGAATCGGTGCCGGTGCGGTACACGGTCATCTTGATCGCCACCACATGCGGGTCATCCGCCGCCTGTTGCAACAGCTGAATTACCGGTGCGAAAGACTGGAACGGGTGATGCATCAGGATGTCATGCTTGCGGATGCTGGCGAAAATGTCGGATCGTTTTGTCAGCAGTTTGGGCAAGCCTGGCTGGTAGGGCGCATACATGAGATCGGGGCGATCGACGCGATCCGGTACCGAGTTCAGGCGCACCAGATTGACGATGCCGGGCACGCGGTAGAGGTCGTCTCGCTCGAGGCCGAACTGCTGCAGCAGGAAGCCGGTCATGCTCTCGGAACAGTTGTCGGCTACCTCCAGGCGCACGGCATCGCCAAAGTGACGCTGTGGCAGCTCCCCCTGAAGAGCAATGCGCAGATTCTTGACTTCTTCGTCATCGACAAACAGATCGGAATTGCGGGTGACGCGGAACTGGTAGCAGCCGAGAACATTCATTCCGGTAAACAACTCGCTGACATACTCGTGGAGAATCGACGAAAGAAAGACAAATCCGTAATCAACCTCGCAAAGTTCCTTGGGTAGCCTGATCACTCGCGGCAGGGCGCGCGGCGCTTGAACGATGGCGGCGCCTGAGCTGCGGCCGAAGGCGTCTGTCCCTTCCAGTTCAACGGCAAAGTTCAGGCTTTTGTTCAGTACGCGCGGAAACGGATGCGAAGGATCAAGTCCGATGGGAGTGAGCACCGGCATGACTTCCTTGCGGAAAAAGTCGCGTATCCAGGAATGCTGCTCCTTGGTCCACAGGTTGCGACGAAAAAACGCGATGCCTTCTTTTTCGAGTTCAGGGAGAATCGCGTCGTTCAGCAGCGAGTACTGCTCGGCGATCAATTCATGCGCCAGGCCCGTGACACGCCGGAATACTTCAAGGATTGGCATGCCGTCGGCGCCGACGGCATGGCTGCCGAGCTTGATTTGTTCCTTCAGGCCGGCAACCCGGATCTCGAAGAACTCGTCGAGATTGGAGGAGACGATGCACAGGAATCGCAGCCGCTCGAGCAGCGGAACTCGATTGTCCGCAGCCTGCGCGAGTACACGCCGATTGAAACCGAGCAGCGAGAGTTCGCGGTTCAGAAAATGCTCGTGCGGAAATATTCGCGGTGACGGCATGGGGCCTTTCTGGTTACTCAAAATGAATGATTCGATATCAGCAATATCTCATCATTATGACGCGAATCAGGAATGATGCAGGAGGTAGAATCGCAACATGGCTTATGAACTAATCGCCGCCGTGGACCTTGGGTCCAACAGCTTCCGCCTGCAGGTCGGGCGAATAGTAGCCAACCAGATCTATCCTCTGGACGGACTCAAGGAGTCAGTCCGGCTTGCAGCGGGACTGACGCAGGACAAGCACCTTGATGCTGCCGCACAGCAGCGCGGCATCGAGGCGCTGTCGCGTTTTGGCGAGCGCCTGCGTGATTTTGATCGGGGCGCCGTGCGCGCCGTGGCAACCAATACATTGCGTGTGGCGAAAAATGCTGAAGACTTTCTCGAAAAAGCCGAGACTGCGCTGGGTTTTCCCATTGAAGTGATTGCCGGCAGGGAGGAAGCACGCCTGATCTATCTCGGCGTCGCCCACTCACTGGCCAATACCCAGACGCGCCAGCTGGTGGTCGATATCGGTGGTGGATCAACCGAATTCGTCATCGGGCAGAACATTGATCCGATCCGGCTTGAGTCACTCTACATGGGTTGTGTCGGCTTCAGCCTGCGCTTTTTTCCTGATGCCAAAGTCGACAAGCGTAGTTTCAAGGAGGCCGAACTGGCGGCGCGCCGTGAGTTGCAGTCCATCGTCCATGTTTTCCGCGAAACCGGATGGGACGAAGCAATAGGCTCGTCCGGAACGGCCAAGGCGATAGTCGATTTGCTGGAGTTGAATGGTTTTTCCGAAAACGGGATCACGCGTGAAGGACTGGACAAGCTGCGCCGCGAGTTGTTTCAGGCCGGCGATGCCTCGCGCCTGAAACTGCAGGGACTGCGCGCGGACCGCGTTCTGGTGCTGCCCGGCGGCCTGGCGATCATGTCGGCGATTTTTAAGGAGTTCGAGCTGGAGCGCATGGCGTTTTCTGAAGGCGCTTTGCGGCTCGGCGTGCTGTACGACCAGTTGGGCCGCTATCATCATGATGATCTGCGCGAGGCCACGGTGAATCGTTTCATGCAGCGCTACGAAGTGGACCGAAAGCAAGCGGCACGTGTCGCGCATACCGCACTCAGTTTGCTCAATCAGCTGCTACCCGAAAGCCGGGAAGAAGGGCACCCCGATGCCCAGTTCATCGTCTGGGCCGCGCGGCTGCACGAAATCGGGATCTCGGTCGCGCACTCCAGTTATCACAAGCACAGCGCCTACATACTGGCCAATGCCGACATGCCCGGATTCTCCCGGCGCGATCAGGCACGCCTCTCGCGACTGGTTCTGTCCCATCGCGGCAAACTGGAACGTGCCCAGCCCTTGCGCGGCGACGCCGCCGAATGGAATCTGATCCTTTGCCTGAGGGTCGCTGTCCTGTTGCATCGAGCACGAGACGACCAGCGCCTGCCCGCGCTTTCCCTTCACGCCACCGGCGACGGATTTCAACTCAGCCTCGGCGGCGGGCTGAAGGCACTGCCGCTCACAGCCGCGAGTCTGGCGGACGAAGCACAGCAATGGCTTGGCATCGGCAGCGAACTGCGAATTCATCGTGACACCTGATGGGCCGCGCGCAAGGCGTGGCTATAATCAGCATCCTCTCCTTCCGCCCGAGCCTATTCCAGCCTGATGTCCGCCGCGCGAATTGAAGTAATCGTTGGTGACAGTGGACGCATTGTCAGGCTTTCCGGGCGCTGGACGCTGGCGAGCACGTCACGGATTGCCACGGACCTGGCCCTTGAGTTGAGCCGCGACGTCGATTTGTCCAATACCTGGGACTGCAAGGATATTGACGCGATAGACAGCGCCGGCGCCATGTTGATTTGGCGGGCATGGGGTCGTGCCGCACCGGCCAAGCTGTTGATCAAACCGGAACACTGGCGCGTATTCGAACGCATCGATACGGCCGACCATGAGCCGCGAGCGGTGATCGAGCCGATTTCGCGCTTTCATGGCGTGATGGTGGTCGGCTCGGCGGCGATCGGTCTGGGCCGTCACGTGGTGGATTTCGTGGCGCTGATCGGCCAGTTCGGACTGGACCTGGTGCATGTATTGCGCCATCCCGCCGATCTGCCGCGGCGGGAAATATCGGCCAATCTCTACAAGAGCGGCGTGCGTGCAATGCCGGTCACGGCGCTTGTCGGTTTTCTCATTGGCGTCGTGCTGTCCTATCTGTCCGCATTGCAGCTCAAGCAGTTCGGGGCGGACGTTTTCATCGTGAATATCATCGGCCTTGGGCTGGTGCGCGAACTCGGACCGGTTCTGGTCGCGATTCTGGTCGCCGGGCGTTCCGGATCGGCGATGACGGCACAGCTGGGCGTCATGCGCGTGACCGAGGAAATCGATGCGCTGGCGACCATGGGCGTGCCGCGCGGCTTGCGCCTGGTGTTTCCCAAGGTCGTGGCGCTGGTGATCGCCATGCCCCTGTTGGTCCTCTGGAGCACCTCGATCGCGATGATAGGTGGCATGGTCTCGGCGCAGATGCAGCTCGACATTTCCTACGGTTTCTTCTTTCAGACCCTGCCGCGTGTCGTGCCGGCCGCAAATCTGTGGATCGGATTGGCGAAAGGCGCGGTGTTCGGCATGTTCGTCGCGCTGGTTGCCTGCCATTTCGGTCTGCGGGTGCGTCCCAACACCGAAAGCCTGTCGAGCAACACCACGGCTTCGGTGGTGTCGGCGATCACCATCGTGATCGTGATCGATGCGATATTTGCCGTCGCCACCCGCGGCATCGGATTGCCTGGGTGAGCCCGCGGACATGACAGCATCGGTCATTCGTGTTCGCGATCTTTCCACCCGTTTCGGCGAGGTGTGGATCCACAAAGGGCTCGATCTCGATATTCAACGCGGCGAACTGGTTTCACTGGTGGGCGGTTCGGGCAGCGGCAAGACCACCCTGCTGCGCATGGTCATCGGTTTGCTCTTGCCGAACAGCGGCAGCATCGAGCTTTTTGGCGAGCCGCTGTTTGGTGGCGGGATCGCGCGTGAGCGCGCGCTGCGACAGCGTTTCGGCGTGCTGTTTCAGCATGGCGCGCTGTTCTCCGCCTTCAGCGTGTTCGACAACATCGCTTTCCCCTTGCGCGAGTTGCAACGCTATGACGAGGATGCCATTCGCGATCTTGTGATGCTCAAGTTGTCCCTGGTCGAACTGTTGCCGCGCCATGCCGAGTTGATGCCCGCCGAACTCTCCGGGGGCATGGTCAAACGCGTTGCGCTGGCGCGCGCGCTGGCGCTCGATCCGGAACTGCTTTTGCTCGACGAGCCGACCGCCGGGCTCGATCCGGATCGATCCGACAGTTTCGTGCGCCTGATCCGCATGCTGGGCGAAGAACTCGGACTTACCGTGATGCTGGTCACGCACGATCTGGATACGCTGGCGGCACTTTCCACCCGCGTCGCCGTGCTCGCCGAGCAACGCATCCTGGCCTATGGCACGACAGAAGAAATCGTGAACTTCGACCATCCTTTTATTCGCAACTTTTTCCTTTCCGAGCGCAGTGTGCGGGCCTTGCAAAATTCCGGGCTCGCGGCTGCGCCGCACTGAAAGCGCCGAACCATGGAAAACCGATCTCACGCACTGGCCGCCGGTATTTTTACGATCCTGCTCGGCATCGCTGCCGGGGTCGCCATCTGGTGGCTGGGGCAGAGCGACCAATCGACGAGAACTTACGTTCTGGAAACCAAGGGAAACGTGACCGGCCTCAACGTCCAGGCGCAGGTGCGTTATCGCGGCATTCGTGCCGGCAAGGTGGAGGCCATCGAGCCCGATCCCGCCGATCCGCGATTGATACTGGTGCGCTTCAACATCGACAGCCGCTTCCGCTTGACCAAGGGCAATACCGCGCAGCTTGGTTACCAGGGCGTCACCGGTCTGGCCTATGTGCAGATAGAAGATGACGGCACATCCAGCGAACCCCTGGTGGAGAAGGATGGTGAGATGCCGCGTATCGCCTTGCGGCCGACTCTGTTCGATACGCTGGGCGAGAAGGCCGGCGAAATCGTTGACGAGATCAGTTCGGTATCCCGCCGGCTGAGCAAGCTGCTGAACGACGGCAACGTGAGCAATTTCTCGCGGACCCTCGACAATCTTGCCGTTGCCTCTGAAGGTCTGCGCGAAATGCCGACGCTGCTGGCCTCGATGCGCGAGGCGCTGTCCGAAGGCAACTTGCGCAATCTGCGGCAGATTCTGGCGCATCTTGAAAAGACGGCGGGCGAGAGCGCGCCGCTCACTAGCGAACTCAGGGAGTTGGTGAAATCGATGAACCTCCTTTCGCAACGCTTCGACAAGCTTGCGGGCAGTGTTGGCAACGAACTGACGACCGCTACCTTGCCGCGCGCCAACGCCCTGATGGGCGAGTTGGTAAGCAATTCGCGGCAGTTGTCGCGCGTACTCGAAGGCCTGGAAAGCAATCCGCAGATGCTGTTGTTTGGCCGTGGTGCCGGCTTGCCCGGACCCGGTGAACCAGGATTTTCGGCACCGGAAAAACAGGGAGAAAAACAATGAAAAATGGATTTTTGTGGCTGCTTGCCAGCCTGTTGCTGGCGGCATGCGGTGGCAACCTGCGCTCGCCCGAAGTGATCCGCTATGACTTTGGCAATTCGGCCGCCAGGCAGGCCGGTTCGCCCATTCCGATTGCCGGGGTCGAGGTACAGGCAACTCCGTGGCTGTCGGGGCCCGCCATGCATTTTCGACTCGCCTACAGCGAGCCGCTGCGGCGTCAGAGCTATGCGGAAAGCCGCTGGGCCGCGGCGCCTGCGGATCTTCTGGAAGCTTTCGTGAAACGTCGCATCGTAGTCAATCAGGCCGATTACAAGGGCTCGGGCTGTCGCTTGCAACTCGGACTGGACGAGCTTGAGCAGAATTTCGATGATCCGAAAAGCAGCAAACTTGTGCTCGAAGTGCATGCACGACTGACGCCCTTGCAGAGCACTGAAGTCCTGTCCAAGGCAAGCTTTATGATCCAGAAACCGGCGCCTTCACCGGATGCGCGGGGCGGTGCGATTGCCGCGCGCGATGCGGTTCAGGCACTGACTGGCGATCTTGGCAACTGGTTGGCAGAAGCAGCCCGTAGTAAGCCCGCCCTTGTTGAACGTTGCAGCAGCTAGCGAGGAGTTCCCCATGAGTCATCCCTATGCGGCTGGGCTGGACAAGAATCCGGCCAACTATGTAGCGCTGACGCCACTGACTTTCATCGAGCGCTCGGCCTACATTTATCCCGAGCGGGTGGCGACGATTCATGGTCGAAGCCGTTTTACCTGGCGCCAGGCTTACGAGCGCAGCCGACGGCTGGCTTCGGCGCTGGTGATGCAAAAAGTCGGCGCTGGCGATACGGTGGCGGTGATGCTGAACAACACGCCGGAGATGTTCGAATGCCATTTCGGCGTGCCGATGTGCGGCGCGGTGCTCAACACCATGAACACCCGCCTCGATGCCGAATCGATCGCCTTCATGCTCAATCATGGCGAAGCCAAGGTGCTGATTACCGATCGCGAGTATTCGCCCATGGTGAAAACCGCCCTGGCGGCACTGGGGCGAGAGATCCTCGTCATCGATGTCGACGATCCCGAATACACCGGACCCGGCGAGCGGGTCGGCAGCATCGACTATGAGGCTCTGCTGGCCTCCGGTCAGGCGGACTACGCCTGGCAGGGGCCGGCCGACGAATGGGACGCGATTTCGCTCAACTACACTTCGGGTACCACCGGCAATCCCAAGGGTGTGGTCTACCATCATCGCGGCGCCTACCTCAACGCCCTGTCCAACATCGTCTCCTGGGGCATGCCGCCGCAATCGGTGTACCTGTGGACACTGCCGATGTTTCACTGCAACGGCTGGTGTTTTCCATGGACCGTCGCCGCCAATTCGGGCACCAACGTCTGCCTGCGTCGGGTTGATCCCAAGCTGATTCTAGATGCCATCCGCGAACACAAGGTCAGTCATTATTGTGGCGCTCCGATCGTACATTCGATGCTCATCAGCGCGCCGGCCGAATGGCGCGAGGGCATTCACCACAAGGTCTCGGCACTCGTCGCGGCGGCGCCGCCGCCTGCCGCGGTGATCGAGGGCATGGGCAAGATCGGCTTCAACATCACCCACGTCTATGGCCTGACGGAAACCTACGGCCCGGCGGCAGTTTGTGCCAAGCACGAGGATTGGCTCGATCTGCCGCTGGATGAGCAGGTGCGCCTCAACGGCCGCCAGGGCGTGCGCTATCACTGCCAGGAAGGCGTCACCGTGATGGATCCGGAAACCATGCAGCCGGTGCCTTGGGATGACCAGACCATGGGCGAAATCATGTTTCGCGGCAATATCGTGATGAAGGGCTATCTGAAGAACCCGCAAGCAAGCGCGGAAGCCTTTCATGGCGGCTGGTACCACACTGGCGATCTGGCCGTGATGCAGCCCGACGGCTATATCAAGATCAAGGATCGCAGCAAGGACGTGATCATCTCCGGTGGCGAGAACATTTCCTCCATTGAGGTCGAGGACACGCTCTACCGTCATCCGGCCGTGATGGGGGCGGCGGTGGTCGCCACGCCGGATGAAAAATGGGGCGAGGTGCCTTGCGCCTTCATCGAGTTGCGCGAGGGCTCCAGCGTCACCGCCGAGGAACTCACCGAGTTCTGCCGTGAGCGCATGGCGCGCTTCAAAGTGCCCAAGCGCTTTATTTTCGAAGCTCTGCCCAAGACGTCGACCGGCAAGATCCAGAAATTCGTGCTGCGCGAGAAGGCAAAATCAACGACTTCATTTGAATAGGAAAGCTTGCCATGGTCTGGATGCCGCGAATTGCCGCTGTTCTGCTGGGTTTGCTGGTTGCGGCGGCGCTGCTTGCCGTGGTCTGGTGGCAGCGGGTTGCGCCGACCACGGAGGGTCGGCTTGAAGTCACGGGACTGGCCGGCGAAGTCAGCATCGAGCGTGATGCCGTCGGCATTCCGACGATACGCGGCGCCAATCGAGACGCGGTACTGTTCGGCTTGGGGTTCGCCCATGCCCAGGACAGGCTGTGGCAACTGGAGACGCATCGCCGCATCGGCTCGGGCCGGCTGTCCGAGGCTTTCGGCTCGGCCGCAGTGGACAATGACAAGTTCCTCCGAGCGCTCGGTGTGCGGCGCGCGGCGGCCGCGCAATGGCAGCAACTGGACAAGGACGCCCGCGCCACGGTGCTGGCCTACACCGCCGGGATCAATGCCTATCTGAACGGGCATTTGAAGGCGCGACCGCCGGAATTCCTGATTCTCGGCATTCATCCGGAAGCCTGGACGCCTGAAGACACGCTGGCCTGGGGCATCATGATGGCCTGGGATCTGGGCGCCAACTGGACCAAGGAGTTGCTGCGCATGCGCCTCTCCCTGAGCATGCCGATCGCCCGCATCGACCAGCTGATGCCGCCTTATCCGGGCGAGAAATCCCTGCCGGTGCGCGATTACGCCGCGCTTTATGCCGATCTGAAAATCGGCGCGACGCTGGGCCAGCAGGCTTTGCTCGATGCGCCGGAGTCCGGTGTCGAGGGTGTGGGTTCGAACAACTGGGTAGTCGCGGGTTCGCATACGGTTTCCGGCAAGCCGCTGCTGGCCAACGATCCGCATCTCAAACTGACGACACCGTCGCTGTGGTATCTGGCGCGACTCGAAGCCCCCGGCTTCAAGGTCGCCGGCGCAACCATGCCCGGTCTGCCGATGGTGGTACTGGGACAGAACGAACGCATTGCCTGGGGCTTCACCAATACCGGCCCCGACGTGCAGGACATTTACCTGGAGCAGATCAAGCAGGACGACGCCACCCGCTACCGCACGCCGGAGGGCTGGGCGGAGTTTCAGTCTTTCAGCGAAACCATACGCGTCAAGGGACAAGCGGATGTCGTCCTGACCACCCGTGCCACGCGCCACGGCCCGGTGATTTCGGATTCCGGCTCGATTGCGATGGCCGGGCTGACCGGGTCGCCAGCCGGCCCCGGCTATGCACTGGCCTTGCGCTGGACGGCACTCGATGTCGACGCCAGCAGCATCAATGCAGGGCTGGCGATCAGCGGCGCAGGATCGGTAGCGGAATTCATCAAGGCGGCGGAGAAGTATCACGCACCGATGCAGAATATGGTGGTGGCGGACGTCACGGGGAATATCGGTTTCATTGCTGCCGGCCGCGTGCCCCTGCGTCGCGCCGACAACGACCTGCACGGGCTCGCTCCCGCGCCGGGTTGGGAGGCGCGCTACGATTGGAACGGCTTCCTCGCTCCGGGCAAGACGCCGCGCGAAATCAATCCGCCGCGCGGCTGGATTGCCACCGCCAATCAGCGCATTCATGGTCCGGACTATCCCCACTTCCTGACCAGCGAATGGACGGTGCCTTACCGTCAGAATCGAATCGAAAGCTTGCTCAAGGCACGGCCAAAGCATGACAAGGAAAGTCTGCACCGGATTCAGGCGGACATTTTTTCGCTGGGCGCGCAGCACCTGCTGCCCTGGCTGCATCAGGCCAGGCCGACTCATGCGCTGGGGCCGACCGCGATAGAAAAACTCGCGAGCTTCGAGGGAGAAATGCGCGCAGCCGATGCCGCGCCTTTGATTTATGCGGCCTGGTCGCGGGAGTTGACACGGGCGGTGTTCGCCGATGAGATGGGCGGCGACGAGGCCTTTCTGCGCGAAGTCGGCCGCGGCGATTTCCGTGCCGGACTGGAAGGTGTTCTTGAAAGAGACGACGCGTGGTGGTGCGACGACAAGACCACGCCGGCTGCGGAGACTTGCGCCGAGCTGATCAATCGCTCGCTGGATCGCGCCCTGGATGAGTTGCAGCAGCGCCTGGGCGCCGATCTCGCGCTCTGGCAGTGGGGCGCGGTGCACCAGGCGCGAGCCGAGCATCGGCCATTCTCGAAGGTCAAGGCGCTCGCACCGTGGTTCGAGAACCGCGTTGCCACCGGAGGGGATACCCATACGGTCAATGTCGCCCGCTATCATCTCAAGGGTGATGAGCCCTATCTCAACGAACATGCCGCGGGCGTGCGCGCGATCTATGACCTGAGCGATGCCGCCAATTCGAGCGTGATGCACTCCAGCGGGCAGTCCGGACTGGTGCTTTCGCCCGACTATCGCCGCTTCGTGGCACCCTGGGCGGCGGTGACTGATCTTCCGCTATGGGGTCGCGGCGAGCGCAAGCTGGTACTGCACGGGCTCACTGCGGCAAAATAGAAAATTCGAGCCGGAAACCGAAGTTCGCAACGGAGCACACAGAGAGCAGAAAAGCTCATTCATGGAGAACGCTCACCGCCCAGCGGGTGAGCTGGGTCTTTTCGAGAATTGAGCTTTTTGCTGGTCTTCGTGGGTTCTGTCGCGGGAACCGAAGATTTCAAGTCGGCCATCACACGACAAGGAGAAAGCGCAATGAATGCACCCGATCACACTCCAGCGGAAACCCTCCTGCTGCGCGAAGACAAGGAGGGCGTCGCGACACTGACGCTGAATCGCCCGTCGCAGTTCAACTCGCTGTCGGAAGAACTGCTCGACGCCCTGCAGGCCGAACTGAATGCCATTGCCGCGGATGCCACGGTGCGCGTCGTCGTGATTGCCGGCGCGGGCAAGGCCTTTTGCGCCGGTCACGATCTTAAGCAGATGCGCGCCAATCCGAGCAAGGCTTACCAGCAGAAGCTGTTCCGCCAATGCGGCAAACTGATGATGACCCTCACCGAAATTCCGCAACCCGTGATCGCGCGGATTCACGGCATCGCCACGGCGGCGGGTTGCCAATTGGTCGCCATGTGCGATCTGGCCGTCGCCGCAGAGGGCGCCCGGTTCGCTGTTTCCGGAGTCAACCTCGGGCTGTTCTGCTCCACGCCATCGGTCGCGCTGGGGCGCGCCATGGGCCGCAAGGAGGCGATGGAAATGTTGCTCACCGGCGATTTCATCGATGCCGCCGAGGCCCGGCGGCGTGGCCTGGTCAATCGTGTGGTGGCGCCGGATCAGCTCGATGCCGAAGTGAAAAAGCTGACCGACTCGATCTGTGCCAAGTCCTCGGTCGCCATCAGCCTGGGCAAGCAGATGTTCTACCGGCAGATGGAAATGGGACTCGACGGTGCCTATCAGCTGGCCAGCGAAACCATGGCCTGCAACATGATGGCCGACGATGCGGCGGAAGGCATCGATGCCTTCATGCAAAAACGCAAGCCGGAGTGGAAGGGCAGCTGAAAAAGTCGGCGCTGGCGCTACGGCGCCCGAACCGTAACTGACGCCATGGAGCCGATTTCCGAGGCCGAGCGATCGCCGCAGTTGCTGGCCATCGTCGATGCGCTGGTCGCCGAGGTGCGTCCCGGGGCGCGCTCGAAATCCGGCATGGACAGCAGCCTGGAGCGGGATCTCGGACTGGACAGCCTGTCCCGGGTGGAACTCCTGGCGCGTATCGAGCGGGCGTTCGGCCTTCGCCTCGCCGACGAAGTGCTGGGTGCGGCGCAGACGCCACGTGACCTGCTGGCGGCACTGAATGCCGCCATCCCGGGTGCAGCCGAACCGGCGCAGGAGCGCGCCAACTGGCAGGCGCCGGCAGTACTGGATGAAGCCAGTCCGGACGGCGCCCAGACGCTGGTCGAGGTATTGCAATGGCATGCCGGGCGCCATCCGCAGCGGCCCCATGTTCTGTTTCAAAGCAGTGCGACCCAAACCGATACGCTCGAGTATGGACAGCTGTTGTCGGCAGCACGTGAGCTTGCCGCGGGCTTGCGCCGTCTCGGCATTGGTCCGGGCCGGTGCGTGGCACTGATGCTGCCGACCGGGCTGGAGTTCTTCCATGCCTTCTACGGCATCCTGCTGGCCGGGGCCATCCCGGTGCCGATCTATCCGCCGACACGACCGGGTCAGATCGAGGATCATCTGCGGCGCCAGGCGCGGATTCTGCAAAATTGCGACGCGGCGGCATTGGTGACTTTCGATGCGGCGAAACTGGTGGCGCGGATTCTTTCCGGGCTGGTGCCGAGTCTGCGCGATGTCACCACGCCTGCAGAACTTCGCGAATCAGGCAGAAACGTTCCGATGGCGGACGATCACCGCGGTCGCGGCACCGACATCGCCTTGCTGCAATACACCTCCGGCTCCACCGGCGATCCCAAAGGGGTGACGCTGGATCACGGCAACCTGCTGGCGAACATACGCGCCTGGGGTCGGGCCGTGGCGCTGGAACCCGCCGACGTGGTGGTCAGCTGGCTGCCGCTGTATCACGACATGGGCCTGATCGGCGCCTGGCTGGGCAGCCTCTACCACGCCTGCCCCCTGGTGTTGATGTCGCCGCTGGATTTTCTGGCGCGTCCCGAGCGCTGGTTGTGGTCCATCCACCGGCATCGGGGCACGGTGACGGCGGCACCCAATTTCGCCTTCGAGCTTTGCCTGCGGCATCTCGATCCAGCGCGACTGCAAGGGCTCGACTTGAGTTCCTGGCGCTATGCCGCCAACGGCGCCGAGCCGGTGGCGGCCGAAACCCTGGAACGTTTTGCCACGGCCTTCGCCCCCTTCGGCCTGCGGCGCGCAGCGCTGGCGCCGGTGTATGGGCTGGCGGAGTGCGCGGTGGGTCTGGCCGTGTCGCCGCCGGGACGCGGTCCGCTGATCGAGCGGGTTCAGCGCGATGCCCTGTTGGCCGAGGGCAGGGCCGTAGCGGCCGCGGCAGATGACGCCCATGCCCTGCACATGGTGGCCTGCGGCCGGCCCCTTCCCGGTCACGAGGTGCGCATCGTCGACACGGCGGGACACGGACTGCCGCCGCGTTGCGTCGGTCGCCTGGAGTTTCGCGGGCCGTCGGCGACGCGCGGCTACTATCGCAACGAGGCCGCCAGCGCCGGCCTGATTCACGGCGACTGGCTCGATTCAGGCGATCTGGCCTATCTCGCCGACGGCGACATTTTCATCACCGGGCGCCTCAAGGACACCATCATTCGCGGCGGTCGCAATCTCTATCCGTATGAACTGGAGGAGGCCGTCGGTGCCATTCCCGGCGTACGTCGCGGCTGTGTCGCGGTGTTCGGCGTCGGGGTGGCGGGCCAGGGCACCGAAAAGCTGGTGGTCGTCGCCGAAAGCCGCGCCAGTGGGGCAGATGAGCGACAGGAACTGGTTCGCCGCATCAATGCCTTGACCGTGGATCTGCTCGGCACGCCGCCCGATGACGTGGTGCTGGCGCCACCTCACGCCGTGCT
>JAIPCT010000036.1 GCA_021738065.1 Burkholderiaceae bacterium | reverse complement strand
GTGCCAGTTCGCGCCGCGTCGCGTCGAGCACGGCCTGGAAGGAAAAGTCGGCGCTGGCGAGACGGCGCTGCAGGGTGCGCGGGGTGAGGCCGAGGCCGGCCGCGACGTGTTTCAGGCTGGCCTCGCATTTAGGCATCAGCGGCGCCAGCATCTGGCGCACCTGTCCGCCGATGTCCTCGCCATGCTGCAGGCGGTCGATGACCTTGCGCGCCTCGTCGCGCATCGCCAGATTGAGTTCGGCATCGGCGCGGACCAGCGGCTGGGCGAGCAGGTCGCTGGAAAACAGCAGGGCGTTCTCGCCCGCGGCGAAGCGCACCGGGCAGTCGAAGAAGCTTTCGAAAGCCACCGTGTCCTCGGGCGCGCCATGACGAAAGCGTACCTCGACCAGCGGCATGTCGGCGCCGGCGATCCAGCGCCCGAGGCGGAACCAGCTGGCGATCAGCGATTCGGTGAGCAGCTCGCTGTAGGGCAAGCCGGCGCGGGTGGCCTCCGGCAGCACCACCCAGGCCAGTTTGACATTCGCTCCCTCGCGGCTGAAACGCGTCTCGCTGTAGCCGGGATCGAAGACCACCCGGCCATACAGCGGCACGAGGCCGATGGCTTCGCCCAGATTGCGGCAGGTCATCAGGGCATAACCGAGCACGTCGAAGGTGTCCGGACGCACCTGGCGGCCGAATTCAAGCACCAGATCGCGCCTGCCCGTCAGCGTCAGCGCCGACTCGAACAGTGCCACCAGATCGGCCAGCGGCAGGCGCGCCTGCGCGGCCTCCCAGTCGGCCGCGCCGACTCGCGCATGCTTGAGCAATGCGGCACGCGGCAGGCCGAAGCGTTCGAGCATTTCGAACAGGCGCCGGGCATAGGCGACATTGACGTTGAGCGGGGCAGTGTTCGGTTCGGCAGCGGTCGACGTCGATCGGGTCATGGTGTCGCGAATTGACAAAACAGCTGGCATTCTGCGACAAGCGGCTTCGAACATCAATCGTCTACGCTGAACAACCAAGCTGAAAAACCCGGTTGAACCACAGAGACACAGAGAACACAGAGGAAAAACAAAGTGCTGCGCCGTACCGTCGGATCAAACAAAAGGTGAGAGGCCGTAGACCTGCACAGTGTTGAATCATCCGAGTTCTCTGTGTCTCTGTGGTGGTGTTTTTAGGATCAATCAGTATCGCTCCGGCCGCGCGTTCAAGGCGGCTCGGATTGCCGAAAACGCATGCTTTGAGGAGATTAAAAATGTCAGAGATCAGCGGCGGCGAAGTCATCGCCCGCATGTTGCAAAAAGAAGGCGTCGAGAAGGTTTTCGGCATCATCGACGGCACCTACTTCGGGTTTTATTCGGCGCTGCATCGGCTCGGCATCGAGATCGTCACGCCGCGCCACGAATCCTGCGCGGCGCACATGGCCGGCACCTATGCGCGGCTCTCCGGCAAGCTCGGCGTCTGCATGGCCAGCAACGGCCCCGGCGTCGCCAACCTGCTGCCCGGCCTGGTGGTCGAGCAGGCTGACGGCAACCGCGTGCTCGCCATCACCAGCGCACGGCGGCCGAGCATCATGTATCCCGATCGCGGCGGCAGCTACCAGTGCTTCGACCAGAGCGGCGTCATCGGCAAGATCGGCAAATGGAGTTCGGCGGTTTCCTCTTTCGATCGCGTGCCGGAACTGCTGCGGAAGGCGCTGCGCAAGAGTTACGAAGGGCGGCCCGGCGTGGTGCACGTCGATGTGCCGGAAACCATCATGAACGGCAAGTTCAAGGCCAGCGTGGCTTTCTGGGCGCCGCACCAGTACCGCAACACCGTGCCGCCAGCGCCGAGTTCCGAACAAGTTGCCGAAGCCGCCCGGATGCTGATCGAAGCTTCCGCACCGATGATCCACGCCGGCAGCGGCATCATCCATGCGCAGGCCTATGATGCGCTGCGCCGTGTTGCCGAACTGCTGCACGCGCCGTTGACCACCAGCTGGGCCGCGCGCGGCCTGATGAGCGAGGATTCGCCGCTGGCCATCACCATGCCGCACGTCAAGCTCAACCACCAGGTGCGCAACGACGCCGACGTGGTGCTGGTCATCGGCACCCGCATCGGCGAAACCGACTGGTGGGGCAAGCCGCCCTACTGGCGCAATCCGGCGGAACAGAAATGCATACAAGTCGATCTCGACGGCGACATGATCGGACTCAACAAGCCGGCCGACGTCGCCATCCTGGCCGATGCCAAACGCTTCCTCGAACTGCTCGGCGACGAATTGGAGAGGCGCCAGGCCGAGATCAAACTCGAAAGCCGCCGGGCTCGCGTCGCCGGCTATGCCAAGACCATGAAAGAGGAGCGCGCCGGCTGGGACAAGGCGCTGGCCGACATGGCGGTGCCCATGCACCCGGCGCACATCGGCGCGGTCTGCGGCGAGGTCTTCCCGAAAGACACGGTGCTGGTCGCCGACGGCGGCAACGCCACCATCTGGGCCATGTTCTACCACCATGTCACCGTGCCCAACACGGTGATTTCCACCTTCAAGTTCGGCATGCTCGGCGCCGGCACTTCGCAGGCGGTGGCCGCCGCGCTGGCGCGCCCGGGCAAGCCGGTGTGCTGCATCATCGGCGACGGCGCGATGGGCTTCCATTCGCAGGAAGTCGAAACCGCGGTGCGCAACAAGGCCCAGGTGATCTACATCGTGCTCGCCGACAAGCAGTGGGGCATGGTCAAGATGAACCAGCAGTTCATGCTGCGGCCCTTCAAGACCATGATCTTCAAGCACCTCGATCCCGACGAAACCATCAAGGCCGACCTTGGCGAAATCGAATTCGACAAGCTCGGCCAGAGCATGGGCGCCCACGGCGAGCGCGTTTCCGATCCGGCGCAACTCAAGCCGGCGCTGGAAAGGGCACTGGCCACCGGCAAGTGTGCTGTAATCCACGTCGATGTCGATCCCGTCAAACACATGTGGGCGCCGGGGCTTATACACTTCAAAAAGATGCACGAGGAACCAAAGGGCTAAAACCCCAAATTCGAGCCACAGAGGTCACAGAGGACACAGAGAAAAAGCGTCAAGTCAAACTCACTCGGCGCGGCGTCAGAATCAGGGCAGTGATTCAAAGCATTCGATTTCCTCTGTGATCTCTGTGTCCTCTGTGGCCAATTGTTTTTCGATTCACCGGAGTGCGCCATGACCGAAATTGATCTCGTCCGCCTCAACTTCAACCCGCAATCGCTGTGGGCGCTCAACGCCATCATCGGTCTGGTGATGTTCGGCGTCGCGCTCGACCTCAAGGTGGCGGATTTCAAGGCGGTGCTGGTGATGCCCAAGCCGGTGCTGATCGGCCTGGCCGGACAGTTCCTGCTGCTGCCGGCGTTCACATTCTTGCTGGTGATGCTGATCAAGCCGGCGCCCAGCATCGCGCTGGGCATGATGCTGGTGGCGGCCTGCCCAGGCGGCAACATTTCGAACTTCCTGGCCCACCATGCCAAGGGCAACACGGCGCTGTCGATCACCATGACGGCGATTTCGACTGCCGTGGCCATCCTCATGACGCCGACAAACATCGCGTTCTGGGGAGGCATGAATCCCGATACTGCCGCCATCCTCAAGGAAGTCGCGCTCGATCCGGTCGACATGCTGCTGACCGTCTTCCTGTTGCTCGGCCTGCCGATGGCGGCGGGCATGTGGACCGGCTATCGTTATCCGCGCTTTGTCGAGCGCGCCCACAAGCCGGTAAAAATATTTTCGATCGTCGTGTTCGGCCTGTTCGTGGTCGGTGCGCTGGCGGCCAACTGGCGCTACTTTATTGACTTTGTCGGCTTCGTCGTCTTCGCCGTCTTCCTGCACAACGCTCTGGCCTTGAGCACCGGCTATTTCGCCGCCAGGTTCGCCGGTCTGCCCGAGCGCGACCGCCGCGCGGTTTCCATCGAAGTCGGCATCCAGAATTCGGCACTGGGCCTGATCCTGATTTTCAACTTCTTCGACGGACTCGGCGGCATGGCCATTGTCACCGCCTGGTGGGGCATCTGGCACATCATTTCCGGGCTGACGGTGGCGACGATCTGGAGCCGCAGGCCACCGTCGGGCGCGGCCTGAAACCGGAAAAATGCAATTCACCACGGCGAACACGGCGACACGGCGGCAAGGCAATGCGCCGGACAATTCTTGTCAGGCGTGCAAGCCATTGCGGTTTCGCCGTGTCGCCGTGTTCGCCGTGGTTCAAACAGACTTTTTGCCATGACCCGAGCTAGCATTCTCGTTACCGGCAGTTCCGGTTACCTCGGCAGTCTTGTCGTCGCCGAGTTGGCCGGACGCGATGACATCTCCGTCGTCGCGCTCGACGTGCGCGAACCGGCGCAGCGCCTGCCCGGCGTCAACTACGAAGTGGCCGACATCCGTGCGCCCGAGGTCGACGCCATCCTTGCTCGCCACCGGCCGCGGGTCGTGGTGCATCTGGCTTCGATCGTCACCCCGGGCAAGGACAGTAACCGTGAATTCGAGTACAGCGTGGATGTCGACGGCACGCGCAATCTGCTCGAAGCTTGCGTTCGCCACGGCGTCAAGCGCATCATCGTCTCCTCCAGCGGCGCGGCCTACGGCTATCACGCCGACAACCCGGATTGGTTGCGCGAGAGCGATCCGGTGCGCGGCAACCAGAGCTTCGCCTATTCCTGGCACAAGCGCCTGGTCGAAGAAATGCTGGCCGACTATCGCGCGCAGCACCCGCAACTGGAGCAGATCATCTTTCGCATCGGCACCATTCTGGGTGCCACGGTACACAACCAGATCACCGCCTTGTTCGAGAAGCCGCGGCTGATCGCCATCCGCGGCTCCGACAGTCCTTTTGTCTTCATCCACGATCGCGATGTTGTCGGCGCCATCGTGCAGGGCGTCGACTCGCCTGTCACCGGAATTTTCAACGTGGCGGGCGACGGCAAGCTGAGCATCTTTGAAATCGCGCAGCGCCTCGGCAAGCGTTGCGTGGTGTTCCCGCCGGCCGTGCTGCAAGCGGCGCTCTGGCTGCTGAAGAAATTTCATCTGACGCAGTACGGCCCCGAGCAGATTGATTTCCTGCGCTATCGCCCGGTGCTGGCCAACCGGAGGCTGAAAGAAGACTTTGGCTATGTGCCCAGGCTCAGTTCGGCCGAAGTCTTCGAACTGTGGCGCAAGGCGCGGGCAGGCAAGAGCACGTGAAACGCGAAGTCGCCGGCAAAGTCGTCCTCATCACCGGCGCCGCCGGCGGCCTCGGCGCCGCGTTGTGCCAGCGCTACGCCGCTGCCGGTGCGCATATCGCGGCCATGGACCGTGACACCACGCGGCTCGACGTGCTGGTCGCCGATCTCCTTGGCAAAGGCGCCAACGCCTTGGCCCTGCCCGGCGACATCACCGACCCCGCCGCCTGCCAGGCCGCCGTCGAATCCATACTGGCGAACTTCGGCGCGCTCGACGGCCTGATCAACAATGCCGGCATCAGCCATCGCAGCCTGCTCGCCGACACCGAGCCGGATGTCATCCGTCGCGTCATGGAGGTTAACTTCTTCGGCGCGACCAACCTGACCCAGGCGGCCCTGCCGCACATTGCCGCCCGCCAGGGTTTCATCGTCGCGATTTCCAGCGTCGCCGGCTTCGCGCCATTGACCGGGCGCACCGGCTATGCCGCCAGCAAGCATGCGCTGCACGGTTTCTTCGACAGCCTGCGCAGCGAAGTCGAAGGTGCCGGCGTGGGCGTCACCCTCGTCTGTCCCTCCTTCATCCGCACCGGCATCGGTGCCGCCGCCACCGACGGCAGCGGCGCCCCGGCCAGCAGCCCGCGCATCACCAGCGGCGGCGAATCGACGCCTGAAGAAATCGCCGCGAAGATCTTCGACGCCGTCAGGGCAGGGCGCCAACTGCTGCTGCCCGACGCCACCTCGCGCAAGGCCTGGTGGCTCAGCCGGCTGGCGCCTGGGCTTTACGCCCGGATCATGAAGCAGCGAGTGGGCGAGGAGTTCGCGGGACTGGTTTAGTACCGCTCGCGAGCGATAGGCGGAAAGGCTCCCGCAGGGACACACCGCGCCGGTGCCCGCAGGGCGGCATCAGCAGTTTTCACAGGCCTTTATTCGCCTTGGATTCAACCGATCGATGCAACACACCGGCCCGCCTATTTCATATTTGATCGCGGTTGCCGTGTGTGGCGGGTACGTGGGGGTATTTGCGCAGCAAGTTCAGTTCGTCGTCCTTCATGGCGCGATTGCCGCGCTGCGCGTCTTCGTGAATCGTCTTGATCAAGGTTCGAACTTGTTGCTCGTCGAGCCAGCGATCACGAAATTGAACATGGCCCAGGGTTCTGCGTATCAGTTTGTAAGACCACCAAAGCCAGACAACAAGCAACAAACTGCCCGCGCCGAGCCAAAGCACATTGCTCTGAAAATCAGAAAGCATCGTTAGCTGGCTATGCAATTTTTCCAACGCGGGCTGCCTCCTGGTATTGAGCGAAAAGGCCGACCTTCGACTTTGTGCAACAGTAAACGTCGTGTTGCTTGCCAGGGGTGCGATTCACCTATTTGCATGTTCAAACTATCCGATTTGCCCTTACCAGCGCTCATTTGAGGAATGCCACGACGCCGGGGCCTTTCCCGGTGAGTTGGGACGCATGGGCCAGCTTGCTGAAAATTGCCTTCTTTTTCTGTTTCATACACTTTCTGCAAATCCGGTATGGACAATCCGCTATTTGTCGCCAATAAAGACTTTTAGGAGTGCAAGAGTCCCCGCTGGCTGGAACAAAAATACCCGGAAACTTGAAGCTTGAATATACCGCATTCACGGTAATTACGATACTGGAATGCCTTGATCTTGTATCGTGCCGGTATCGGATTCCGTGGGCCTGTCGTTTCGGGGATAGCGGAATTCGTTGAGTACGTGTTCCAATAGCCACATGAATTCTGATTCAGAAAACTTGTGAACCCGGACGCCAAATCCCTGTGGCAGGCCCCGCTGTGGGCGTTTTCAGTCTTGCTGGCCTTGCTGGCCACGCTCGGGCCGTTTTCCATCGATACCTACTTGCCGGCCTTTTCCGGCATACGGCAGTCGCTGGGCGCTTCCGCCGTCCAGATGCAGCAGACGCTGTCGGCCTACTTGTTCGGCTTCGCCTTCATGAGCCTGTTCCACGGCGCCATCTCGGACAGTTTCGGTCGTCGGCCGGTGGTGTTGTGGGGGCTGGCGGTATTTACCCTGGCATCGATCGGCTGTGCCCTGTCGCAGACCATCGGCCAGCTGATCTTTTTCCGGGCGATACAGGGCTTGTCCACCGGGGCCGGCATTGTGGTCTCCCGCGCCATCATTCGCGACATGTATGCGCCCTCTCAGGCGCAGAAGGTCATGAGCCAGGTCACCCTGTTCTTCGGCGTGGCGCCGGCCATCGCACCCATGGTCGGCGGCTGGCTGTTGATACACAGCAACTGGCAGGCGATCTTCTGGTTCCTCGGCGGCCTCGGCGTGATGCTGTGGCTGGCCAATTACCGTTTGCTGCCCGAGACCCTGCATGCCACGCAGCGCCAGTCATTCCGCGTCCGGAATCTGCTCGCCGGCTACTGGCAGCTGGGCTCTGATTCCCGTTTCATACTGCTGGCCCTGGCCAGCGGCGTGCCTTTCAACGGCGTGTTCCTGTATATCCTGAGCGCGCCGGTGTTTCTGGGCGAGCACTTGGGCCTGGCGCCCGAACAGTTTTATTGGTTCTTCGTGCTCACTATCGGCGGCATCATGGGCGGGGCGACGCTGAGCGGCCGGTTGGCCGGCAGGATTGCGCCCAAGAAGCAGATTCGGATCGGCTTCCTGGTGATGTTGCTGATCGGCGCCATCAATCTTCTCGCCAATATCCTGTTCAAGGCGCATGTCGCCTGGGCAATGTTGCCGATCTGCATTTTTGCTTTTGGCTGGGCGTTGATGGTGCCGGTAGTCACCCTGCTGGTGCTGGATCTGCACCCCAACCGGCGCGGCATGGCCTCGTCCCTGCAGATGTGCGTCGGGGCGACGGCCAACGGTATCGTGGCCGGCGTAATCTCGCCGCTGGTCATGCACTCGACGGTGGGGCTGGCCGTCGCATCCCTGCTGATGATGTGCCTGGGATTGTGCTCATGGATCTATATGCGCCGCCGCTGGCCTGAGGTAGGGCAGCACATCTTGCAAGCCTGATACCTGAAACCGCCAGGCCAGCTTGCGGGTGGCACGCCAAAGCACCGTATCACCATCCGCCACGGCGAGAAGAGCCGTCTTTTGCTCGACCGCCCTGTAGCGCTTTGCTTCATCAGCGCCGATTTTTTAGGAAATCAGATGTCTCGAAACCAATCGCCCCCGATTTCTTATTGCTACAAAATCGAAAAGTCGGCCTTGGCGGGACGGTGCGGAAGAGTAAAATCAACGCATGGAAAAGACCATCAGGCGCTTGTCTCTCCACGACAGGCATCGCGATACCGAATACTGGCTGAGCCGTCCTCCGCTGGAGCGTCTGGCGGCGGTTGAATTGCTGCGGCGTGAGTGGATTGAGGGCCATCCCGATGTTGTCCAGGGACTTCAAAGAGTTTGTCGCGCTGTTAAACGCCCACGGTGTTGATTATCTGATCGTGGGCGGTTACGCGATGGCGCTGCACGGGCGCCCGCGCAATACCGGCGACTTGGATGTCTGGATCGATCGCGACACGGAAAATGCGGCCAGACTCATGCAAGTGCTCGAGGCCTTCGGATTCGGCGGCTTGGGTCTATCGCAGCAGGATTTCGAAACACGCGAACACGTGGTGCAACTCGGCTATCCGCCCTTTCGCATCGATCTGCTGACGGATATCGACGGCGTCGAGTTCGCCCAGGCTTGGCCACGCCGTGAAACCATCACGCATAAAGGGGTGCCCCTGCAATTTATCGGCCTTGAAGACCTGAAGGCCAACAAGCGCAGCGTCGGCCGGCCTCGCGACCTCGACGACCTCGATCAACTTCCATGATTGATGCTGCCATCCGAGACCGATAGAACGCTGCGAGCGAATCAAATCGAAAAAGTCGGCGTCCCGCGGGGATTTCCTTCGGTCACTGGTGGCACGGCGATGTAAGCGCTGCATGGTCATCGGACTATGCATTTCAGAATAGTGCGAAGCTCTTGCGTAGTTGCCGTGTTGTCATCGCCGACTTTCAACAGCTAGGCAGCCTAAATTTGTGCCTGGGTCCATTGATAATGGAAATCTGAAATCACTCTGACCCTTTTGGTTCACTTTTGGTTCAGTTCCGCCGTCAGGCGCAGGTCGAAGGCTTCAAGAACGCGGTCGAATGGCGCGACAGCGGGCGGCCGATTCCCGAGGGTGACGAAGCGCGTGCGCTGATCGCGGAACTGGAAGCCAAGCTGGCGCAGATGCGTGCCAGCCTGTAGGCGAGGCAGGGCTTTGGGGTAGCTAAACGGGCACGGGTAGGATTCTCTGCCTCTTTTGGTTCGCCAGCCGCTTCCAGCCTCACGCACTTCACCGCCGGCCCATGCACGAAGCATCGATGGACAACGACGATTTGCTGCGCAATAGTCTCTGTGTGCAGAGCCTAACTTTTGGAAAAAAACAGTCATGCCTAAGTTCTTTTGTGTTTTGTCGCTTTTTCTGCTTTCGTCACTTGCGATTGCAAGCCCAAATCAAATTGACGTTATCGGGATAGTCCCCGGCGTGTCATCGGAGAGTGACGTGAAAGCAGCCTGGTCGTCGGCAACCGGGGAGAACGCGGGCTACCTTGAAGTTGGTGGTTACAAGATGCTCTGCACGGCTGTTTTCGATGCCGGCAAGTTGGCGCAAATGACGTGCGCAACCGGCAAGAAGTTTTCCAACGCATCGAATATGGAGATTCACAGGGCTCTGCGCCTGGGTTTCGAAGGGAAGTTCGGCCATGCTGACGAAGTCAGAAATAGTCCGGTACGCAACCGTGTCGGCATTGTCGATCAATCTGTCGTCGTGGTTTGGCGCGACAAACAGGGCAATCGTCTTACGCTTAGCTCGATGAACGGCAGTTTTGACGAGGGCCTGCTTCAGCTGTCTTCATCGGCATATCTCAAAATGCTGGATGAAACAGCCCGGCAAGCGGAGAGCGCAAGAAAGTTCTGATGTCAGTGCGCACCAGCGTCTTCGGGGCGGCATGAGCCAGGTCGGCATGACCGGAAATTGTCGCCCCGCCATTTTTTTACCCTTAACGGAGCATAGCCATGAACGCAGTCAGCAAATCCCTTTCCATTTCACTTGCCGTGATCGCCGCTGCCGCCCTGACGGGCTGCGGCAAGGAAGCACCGCCCCCACCCCCGCCGACGCCCGTCCAGGCCGCGCCGGCTCCTGCACCTGCCGTTGCGGCGCCTTCCGCTGCTGTGGCTGCCGCACCGGCATCTGAGCCCACTGCGGCCCCAACCGCAGCCCCAACCGCAGCCCCAACCGCAGCCCCAACCGCAGCCTCAACCGCGGCCTCAACCGCGGCCCCAACCGCAGCCCCAACCGCGGCCCCAACCGCAGCCCCAACTGCGGCTCCAACCGCACTCCCGGCAATTGACAACAAAGCCCTCGCCGCCAAGAGCGGTTGCCTGGCCTGCCACGCCATCGACAAGAAAATGGTCGGCCCCGCCTATCAGGACATCGCCAAAAAATACACGGCCAGCGACGAAGCCATGCTGATTGCCAAGGTCAAGTCCGGTAGCAAGGGTGTTTGGGGTCAGATTCCAATGCCGCCGAACGCCAGAGTCAGTGACGAAGACATCAAAACCCTGGTCAATTGGATACTCGCCGGCGCCAAGTAATTTCGCTTGCAGCGTCAAGAAAGGCCAGATCCACTTACGGTGGGGCTGGCTTTTTATTGCCTCGTGGGCGCAGCAAAGCGAGTAAAGCGCATCAGAGCGATTTCAGAATTCAAATCATTCTGACCCGGTTGATCCGATTTGTTTACCCCGTCAAGCTGACCGGCCGCGAGATGCGCGGCTGAAAAGTCGGCGCTGGCGAGACGGCGGGCAGTAGCACCACTGTGCTACAGTAGGCGCACCCATGCCACCCATGCCACGCTTGGGAGTCCGCCATGACCACCACGACCATTCGCCTGCCGGAAGACCTGAAAGCCCGTGTTGCGGCGGCAGCAAAACGCGCCGGCACCACCGCGCACGGATTCATTCTTGAGGCCATCGCGGAAAAGGCGGCGCAGGAAGAATTGCGCGCCGATTTCGATGCCGCCGCCGAGGAACGCTACGCCGGCATCGTCGCTTCCGGCAAGACAATCCCGTGGCAGAAAATGCGCGCTTATCTGGAGGACCGGATTGCCGGGAAGGCAGCACGACGCCCGGCGGCACGCAAGCTCGCGCGCTGAACATGTCGCGCATCGAACTGGCGCCGGAGGTCATGGGGGACTTCGAGCGCATCCTCGACCATCTCGCCCAATACCAAGTCGAACATCACGAACTGCGCATCCGCGAGATCATCGCGGCACTCGACGTCCTCGAACACAACCCGCTGATCGGCCGCCCCGCGAGCAAGGGCAAGCGCGAACTGGTTATCGGCCGCCGCTCGCACGGCTATCTGGCCCTGTACCGCTACGTCGCGGAAGTCGACACCGTTTTCATCCTCGCCGTGCGCAGCCAGCGGGAGGCAGGGTATGGCCCGGCTGCACAGGAATGATGAGGCTTGCCCGGATAATCGACGGAAACACTCCTGTCCCGTCGCGCCAGATCAAATTGAAACGAAAGCGAAACAGGTCAGCGTGTTTTCAGAGTTCAAATCACTCTGACCCGTTTGGTCCACGTCAACCATGAAAGCGAAAAGGGTTCGGCTTCGGTCTGGTTTCGAAACACCCAACTCCCTCAGAGTCAGTGCTGATCGGAGCGACTAAATGGGGTAGCTTTATTTCGAGTGACACGCCAAAGCGCCGTGTCGCCAGCGCCGACTTTTTACTCGGGAGGGATTGAATTTCGCGCAAGCTCGCAGCGAAACGGGCCAGCGTGATTTCAGATTTCAAATCACTCTGACCCGTTTGGTCTGCGCTCTGACCCGTTTGGTCTGCGTTTATCGATTGTTTCGGCGTCGGTCAGCTTGCGCTAGTTTCGCTTTGCGCTTCTTCTCGCGCCGAAGTTCCTTTGCTCGATTGCCGTTATCGGAATTCCTTCGAGGCTGCCCAACAGTGATTTCAGGAAAATCAGTAGCGAATCCTTCCTTCATCGTAAGGCCGTTGTCAAGAATTCCTGTTTCCCGTTGAAAGTATTCGGCTTCTGCCTTCTCCTCTGGCGTGTATTCGTGGCAAGTAAACACAATTACATCTTCGGACGATTGCTGATAGTCCCTCGCTGGATGATCAATGCCGAGTGCAACAAAGGTATCCGCCTGAGGAAGTCGGAGTTTGGCAACTCGACAATACGCATGCAGAAGCGCCACCCGGTGCTTCCGATATTCGTCAAAATCCTCCGATACAAGCTTCGGCGTCACCAGGAAAATGTAGACGAGATCAGGCTGTTCCAAGGTAGTAAACAACCTTGCGCGCCGTCGCCCAGGTTGGTCCATTGCCGCGGCCAGCATCTCTCCCAGCGCATCAGTTAGCAAATGGCGCCTGAAGCGCGATTCAGCTGCCATGATTCGCAGTGCCTTCTCGGTCTCATGGTTTGCTTGCTCAAATCCTTGATGGATCAGCGAGGGGTCGCCAAGACTGATAAATCGCTCTATCAGTTCATCCCACACACCGCTGCGCCTGTCTTGTCGGCGTTTCTCCTGATACTCGGGACGCCTAATCAACATCGGATAATGCGAGTCGTCAAAAACGATGAGGTCAGGCTTTCTAGGGCCAATGGCATCAGGCAGAAATGGATGCTTACTTTCACTACCGTTGGAAATGTAAGCAGCAACTAACTGTTCCTCTCCGGTAGCGCGAACGCTAACATCGGCCGGACTTAGGAAGGACTCCCGAGCATTGAGGTATTGCACAAAGTCGGTAATGGTATCCATTTCATCCAAGACCACTTCAAGCGAGAACTCATCGAACACGTGGACGAAGTGCTTGGATCGATCCAGCACGCCGATAGTAAAGGGCCATTGCTCGTGATGGTGGCCCTCGAGGCTGGTGTCGATTTGCAGGGTGCCGAAACTGCTGGGGAATTGCGTAAGGCAGGCGTCGCGACTGCCGCGTGTCACCGCTACAAGGTGATAACAAGCTACGTCTTGAGACGGCATTGCCACTGGCAATGGGCGTGTGCAGGCGGCATCGAGAAAGATGCGATCAGGAAATCGGCGTAGCCAACTAATAGCGCCGTATAACTGTTTGGCAGACTCTGAGATGGCGCGTTTGAACCACCGCGACCATGCAATTTCGATACTTCGTTTGACCTGAAACTCGATGTGCTTATCAGAGAAGATGATCACATCGTTTCCGAAGACAACCAATACGTCGGCAAACTCTTTTGCGCTCCCCTTGCCATACCGCATATCCTGCGAGGTATGAAGGTTCGCGTGTGCCCAAAGGCTCAGAAAAGACTTGCGACAGAGCCTGGCAAGTAGCCGTTCGGATTCGTTGACCCCCTCGGCGCTCGACAAGTCAAAAATGCTGGTATTAGTCCCACCGACTACCGGCTTTTCGGTGGAATTCGGGCAGTTCATGTCGGACCTCCCGTGAACACGCAGTCATCAAATCTGGGCGAAAGAGACAAGACGAGTAACTTTCACTTTTTTCATAAGAAGTGCCAAAGGGCCGTATCACCTAGCCATAGCAGCTAGCCATAGTAGCCATAGGTAGTAGCCATAGGGGTCAGAGTGATTTGCCTTCGTGGAATTCCGAATCGCCGTCTCGCCATCGCCGACTTTTGAACCGTCCACTGATAAATGCGTGGGCTCCCCTATTTTCATGCGGTCTGAGCCAATGCCATGCGAATCTCGACGGCATCGAAGGGAACGGTCACCATGTCGTCATCGGTGCGTTCGATCAGCCCCAGTTCGACGAGGCGGGCGACATCGGCATGGACATTCGAGTAATTGCGCCCGGCCGTCTTGGCCAGCGCATACACGCTCGCCGGGCCCATGCTGCGCAGGGTGTTGAGGAGGTCCAGGCGGGCGGGTGTCAGCTCGGCAAACAGCGTCCGTGCCGACTCGAAGGACAGACGGTAGTCCGGGGCTTGGCCACGGTTCTTCTGTGCGAGTTGTTCCCGCGCGGCCATGAATATGGTCCCTTTGCTGCCTACTTCGATGATGGCTTTCATAGCTCGTTCCTCCAGTTCATCACGTCGCGTTCGAAGTCGGCCAGCAGCGTGTCGAGATCAGCGAATTCGTAGCTCGCCTCGACGCCGCCGGTATGCCGATGGTCGCCCTTGCCGCGTTCGTTGTCGTAGCGCACGAAGCATTCGCCGGACGCGCCAAAGAACAGCCGGTACTTGTACGGGTGGGCACATGGCGGCAAGGGCTCGACCAGTTGCCAAACCACAATCTCGACGATCGATCCATCGTCGCGAACTTCCTTCGCCTGGGCGATCAGCGTCGCTTTCATGTATTGCATGATAGCAATATATTGCCTGTGTGCAATAGCTAATTGCAGGCTAAACGGGTCAGCTTCGCAATAGTTAGCGTGCTACACCAAAGCGCCGTGCCGCCATCGCCGACTTTTGGCCTTGTTGGCAATTTCCGCCCCGAATCGATAGATCCGACTATTTCTCCAGCGCATTCCCAACCACTTCGGCGATGTCACGCGCCAGGCCGGGACAAGCCTGGATGCGTTCCAGTTGCGCGCGGGCATGGCCCTGGCGCTCATTGTCATACTGCCGCCAGCGGTCGAAGGCGCGGGCGATGCGGGCGGCGACCTGGGGGTTCATGGCTTGCAGTTCGAGGATGACGTCGGCGGCCAGTTTGTAGCCTTCGCCGTCGGCGGCGTGGAAGTGGCGGGGGTTGGCGGCGCAGAAGGCGCGCACCAGTGAATAGACCTTGTTCGGGTTCTTGATGTCGAAGGCGGCATGCGCCATCAGTTCGCGCACGCGCGCTGCGATGCCGGGCAGGCGCGAGGTGGCTTGCACTTGCAGCCATTTGTCGACTACCAGCGCTTCGTTTTGCCAGCGCGCATAAAAGCCTTCCAGCGCCGTGGTGCGTTCGGGCACATCCAGATTGGCGAGAATGCCCAGTGCGGCGCTCACGTCGGTCATATTGCCGGTCATGTTGTCGGCGTCGTTTACCTGCTTCATCAGGCGCGGCATTACGCTGGCATTGAGGGTGGCCGCGTCGCTTTCGGCGAGATAGCCGAGGACCAGATTGCGCAGGGCGCGGCGGCCGACCTGGGCGCCCTCGGGGGCGTAAGGCTCGACCGGCGCCAGCGCCTGCCACACCGCTTCGAACTTGTCGCGCAGGCGTGCCGCGAGATGGCGGCGCAGATTGGTCCGTGCACTGTGGATGGCATCGGGATCAACGGTCTTCCCGGCACTTGCCATTTCCTCGGCCAACACCTGCTCGGCGGGCAGCACCAGGGCTTCGGCGGCCAGTGCGGCGTCGTGCGTGAGGCCGTCGTCGAGCACCCGGGCGACGGCGGCGACGAAGGTCTCGGGAATCCAGGCCGTGCCTTCGCCGTTGGCGGCGATACCGGCGAGGAGGATGCGGGTGGCGAGGCGCTGGCCCGCTTCCCAGCGGTTGCAGGCGTCGCTGTCGTGGGCCATGAGGTGGGCCAGTTCGGCGTCGCTTTGCTCAAAATCCAGATGCACCGGCGCCGAGAAGTTGCGCAGTAGCGAAGCGACCGGCGTGGCGGGGATGTTGTCGAACACAAAAGTTTGCGTGGCTTCGGTGAGCGACACCACCGTGGTTTTTTCGGGCAGTGCGTCGCTGCCGTCGGGCAGCACCAGACCCAGCGCAACGGGGATGTGCAGCGGCCCTTGTTCGATGCTGATGCCGGCCTCTGTCAGGCGCGCGTCGTAAGCGGTGGGGGCGAGGCTCTGGCTCAGCGTCAGCGTGTAGCGCTCGGCGGCGGCGTCGTACTGGCCGCTGGCCTTCAGGCGCGGCGTGCCGGCGCGGGCATACCAGCGGCGGAACTGGGTGAGATCCACTTTGGATGCATCCTGCATCGCGGCGACGAAATCCTCGCAGGTGACGGCCTGGCCGTCGTGGCGCTGGAAGTAAAGATCCATGCCGCGACGGAAGGCCGCTTCGCCCAACAGGGTGTGGATCATGCGCACCACTTCGGCGCCTTTTTCATACACGGTGGCGGTGTAGAAATTGTTGATCTCGGCGTAGGAGGCGGGGCGGATCGGATGCGCCATGGGGCCGGCGTCTTCGGGGAACTGGCCGATGCGCAGGCCGCGCACTTCCTGGATGCGGGTGACGGCGCGCGAATGGGTGTCGGCGCCGAACTCCTGATCGCGGAAAACCGTAAGGCCCTCTTTCAGCGAGAGCTGAAACCAGTCGCGGCAGGTGACGCGGTTGCCGGTCCAGTTGTGGAAATATTCATGGGCGACGACCCGGTCGATGTTCTGGAAGTCGCTGTCGGTGGCGGTGTCGGCGCGCGCCAGTACGTACTTGGTGTTGAAGATGTTGAGGCCCTTGTTCTCCATCGCGCCCATGTTGAAGTCGCCGACGGCGACGATCATGTAGATGTCGAGGTCCATCTCCAGGCCAAAGCGCTGCTCGTCCCAGGCCATGCTCTTTTTCAGCGCGGCGATGGCGTGGCCGCACTGGTCGAGCTTGCCCGGCTCGACATACACCGCCAGTTTCACCGTGCGCCCGGATTGGGTGACGAAGCTGTCTTCAAGCACGTCGAGCTTGGCCGCGACCAGGGCGAACAAATAGCAGGGCTTGACAAAGGGGTCTTCCCACTTCGCCCAATGGCGGCCGTCCGGCGCGTCGCCGCTCTCTATCAGATTGCCGTTGGAGAGCAGTTGCGGGAAGCGCTCGCGGTTGGCCTCGATGGTGCAGGTGAAGCGCGCCATGACGTCGGGCCGGTCGGGGAAGAGGCTGATGCGGCGAAAGCCCTGCGCCTCGCACTGGGTGAAGTAGCCGTCTTTCGAGCGGTAGAGGCCGGAGAGCTGGGTGTTCTTGTCCGGCTCGATGCGCACGCAGGTGTCGAGCGTGAAGGCCTCGGGCAGGGCGGCGCCGTTGATGCTGCTGATCGTCAGTTTGTCGTCTGCGCAGGTGTAGCAGGAAGCCGCCAGCGCCGTTACCTGCCCGCGCAGCGGAGTCCCAGGTACGCAAGGCGCATCAACGCCGAGTTTTTGCAGGGCCAGTTCCTCGCCATCCAGCACCAGATCGCCGCCGGCGCCCGCCGGGTTGCGCCTGCAGGCCAGCGTGCCGCGCACCTCGGTGTATTCGTCGTGGATGGCGACGTGAAGGTCGACGCTGTCGATCAGCCAGGCGGGTGCGGAATAGTCCTTGAGATAGATGGTACGGGAGGCGGTGCTGGTCATGGAATGATGGGCTTTCGCGGTGGGCTTGCGGGGTGGGGGATGTCCGGCTGCGCTGAACTCAACTCGATGCGTGGCTGCGCTGGCGGCAACACGCCGGGATTGGCTCGGGGGCGGGATTCGATTTGCGTTCGTGCCATTTTAAAGCGCTTCCGCGTCGTGTCGCCGTCTCACCAACGCCGAGTTTCGCCGTATCGCGAGAGCCGACTTTTGCCGTCTCGCCAGCGCCGACTTTTGCCGTCTCGCCAGCGCCGACTTTTCGCCGTCTCGTCAGCGCCGACTTTTGCCGTCTCGTCAGCGCCGACTTTTCGCCGTCTCACCAGCGCCGACTTTTCACGCCTTGCCGAATCGTTCGCGCAAATCGTCGACCACCGCGCTTTCGCCGCGCACGTGCAGGGTGGCGCCGTCTTCGTCGGCGTGCTCGGCCAGCACTTCGCAGTTGGCGAAGATGGCGCCGCGCTGTTGCTGGGCCGACCAGGGCAGGAAGAGTTCGGCTTCGACGAGGTCCTGGCGAAAGGCCTCGATGATGGTTTCGCGCAGCAGCGCGACATCCTCGGCGCGGCGCGCGCTCATCACGATGCAATCGGGATAGGCGGCGCGCAAGGCGGCTTCGCGTTCGGCCTGGGCGGCGGCGTCGCCGACGTGGTCGATCTTGTTGAAGACGCGGATGCGCGGCACGTCCTGCGCCTCGATCTCGGCCAGCACCTTGTCGGTGACCGCCAACTGGCGCTCGAAGCCGGGATCGCTGGCGTCGATGACGTGCAGCAGCAGCGCGGCGTCCAGCGCTTCTTCGAGGGTGGATTTGAAGGAGGCGACGAGGCCGTGGGGCAGGTTCTTGATGAAGCCGACGGTGTCGCTGATCAGTATGCGCGGCCGGCTCTCGGGATGCAGGGCGCGCACGGTGGTGTCGAGCGTGGCGAAGAGCTTGTCTTCGACCAGCACCTCGCTGGCGGTCAGCGCCCGCATCAGGGTGGATTTGCCGGCGTTGGTGTAGCCGACCAGAGCCACGCTGGCGAGGCCGCGATGGCCGGCGCTGCCCTTGTTGCCGAGGCGGCGCGCGCGCTGGGTTTTGCGCTCGGCGGCCATCGCGTCGATTTCCTTTTCCAGCTCGGCGATGTGGTCGCGGATCTTGCGCCGATCGAGCTCGGTGTGCGATTCGCCGGCGCCGCGGCCGCCGGTGCCGCTGCGCTGGCGGCCCTGCGGCCCGGCCAGCTTGGCCGCCTCGCGCAGGCGCGGCCCCATGTAGCCCAGGCGCGCGATCTCGACCTGGGCGCGGGCGGCGCGGGAACTGGCGTGGCGGTGGAAGATTTCGAGGATCACCATGGTGCGGTCCATCACTTCGCAGCCGACTTCCTTTTCCAGATTGCGCGCCTGCGAGGGCGAGATTTCATGGTCGACGAAGATGGCGCTGATCCTGCCGGCCTCGGGGTCGGCGGCACCGTGCAGGGGCTTCTCGAAGGCACCGGGCGCCGGCTCGCTGTCCACAAAGGCGCGCATTTCCTCGCGTTTGCCGGTACCGAGGTAGGCCGTGGTGTCGAAGCTGCCGCGCTTCTGGGTGAAGGTGGCGGTGATCTGGTAGCCCAGGGTCTTGGCCAGATCGCGCAACTCGGCGAGCGAGGCCTCGAACTCGATGTCGCTGACCTTGGGCCGCTGCACGGCGGCGGCGAGGGCGTAGCGGGGGGCTTCCTGAGGGTCTTTGTGCATGCGGGAACGGTGCGGCGGCAGTGGGCGAAGGCGGATACTACCTGTCTACGCGCCGGGTGCCGGCGCAAGCGCCAAACAGGCGGGCTTACCGGTCGCCCGGCGGCGTGGCGGGGCCGGCGTCGGCGGGGGCGGGTTTTCGCGCCGGATTCGGGCATTGGCCCTGTCTTTCAAACCAATACACCACGTTGCCGACCACCACCACGCTTCCGGTGACCACCGCCGATGCCGCAGAAACCACGCCGGCCAGCACCAGGCCGGCGACGCAGGACTCGTCCCGACAACCCATCAAAGTCCCTACCTGATGCGCCTGCATGGTCATGCTGCGCTCTTGGGTCCCGCAATCCGGGTTGTAGCGGCTGGTGGTTTCGGGAAGATAGACACAGCCGGCCAGCAGCGCCATCGCAGGCGCCCAGCCGAGCTGCCACGGGCCCGGAGGCGTTCTGTCAGGTGGCGGGGTCGGGAATTTCACGCGGCGCCGATGGGGCTTCGCCAGCGCGCCCCCCGATGCGCCGAAACAGCCTGGCCACCCGGCGCGGTTCAGGCAACTGCCTCGGTCTCGCTGGTTCGGGTCAGCCACTTCAGCGTCGTCTCGAACAGCAGCTTGGGGTCCACCGGCTTGCCGATGTGGTCGTTCATGCCGGCTTCGAGGCACAGCTTGCGGTCTTCTTCGAAGGCGTTGGCGGTCAAAGCCAGAATCGGCGTGGTCGTGTTGAGCGACTGGCGCCGAATTTCGCGCGCCGCTTCGACGCCGTTCATGATCGGCATCTGCATGTCGAGAAAGATCAGTTGGTAACTGTTGGCCCGGGCCATTGCCAGGGCCATGGCGCCGTCGTCGGCGAGGTCCACTTCCAGATCGGTATCGCGCAGCAAGGCGCGCGAGATTTCCTGGCTGATGGGGTCGTCATCCGCCAGCAGTATGCGCGCCCCGGCATGGTTGCGCCTCAGTTCGGCCTTGGTGGCTTCCTGCGCGCGCGCCGGTGCTCGCGGCAAGGCGGCGCCCGCGTGTTTGCCCAGGCGCGCGGTGAACCAGAAAGTGCTGCCCTGGCCGGCGACGCTATCGACTCCGATTTCGCCGCCCATCAATTGCACCAGTTGCTTGCTGATGGACAGGCCCAGTCCGCTTCCGCCGTATTTTCGGGTCATCGATCCGTCGGCCTGTTCGAAAGTGACAAACAGGCGCTTTTGTTCGTCGGCGCTGACGCCGATGCCGCTGTCCCGCACTTCAAACCTGAGCAGCACCTCGGTCGCGGATTCCTCGATTTTTTCGGCGCGCACCTCAATCGATCCCTGTTGCGAAAACTTGATGGCATTACCGGTGAGATTGAGCAGAATTTGAGTCAAGCGCATGGAGTCGCCACGCAAGGAAAGCTCGGCGACGTTCGCCGGCAGATCGATCTGCAGCGGCAGTCCTTTTTCGGCGGCTTTCTGGCCGGTCAGGTTGACGATGTTTTCGAGCACGTCCTTGAGCGCGAAGTCGATCTGCTCGAGAACGAGGCGCCCGGCTTCTATTTTCGAGATGTCGAGGATGTCGTTGATCAAGTTGAGCAGGTGGTCGGCGGCCGCCTTGGCTTTGCCCAAATGATCCAGCCCTTTCGGGTCGTCCATGCGCTTGCCCGCCAGCGTGACCATGCCCATGATCGCGTGCATCGGTGTGCGCAACTCATGGCTCATGCGCGAGAGAAATTCGCTTTTGGCCATACTCGCCCGCTGTGCCTCGTCGCGGCTTGCCTTCAGCTCGTCGCTGGCTTTTTCTTCCGCCGTGATGTCGCGGAAACTCCAGACGCGCGCCGACAGGCTGCCTTCCTGCAATGGCACGCTGCGTCGGAACAGAATTCGCCCGTCGTTCAGGTAAATCTTGTCCTCATACAGGCTGGCCTTGTTGCGGATTTCTTCAATGCGAAGGCTCTCCAACTCCGGCTCGTCCAGAAATTTCTTCGAGGCTTCCAGCAATTCGGCACGACCGGTGGTCGGAATATTTTCCAGAGGAATATTCCACATTTCGAAAACCCGGTTATTGGCAAACAGCAGTTTGCCGCTGGGATCGTCCCGGTCATACCCGAAGATCCCTTCGTTCGTCGCCTCCAATGTGCGCTGCAGGCTGTTCAGGCTGGTCTTCAGCGCCTGTGCCGCCTGATGCTGCTCGGTGATGTCCTGTAGCGCGCCGGTGACGTATACCACCCGATCATTCTCGATTCGCGGCGTGCCCATGAAGCGGACCCAGATGCGGCGGCCATGGGCGGTATCGAGCTGAAGTTCAAGATCAAAACCGATGCCATGATCGATGGCATTCTTTATAGTGAATTCAACCGTCGTCCGCATTTCCGGCACGCAATAGGCGATGGACTGCATGATGGTCGGAGGGGTTCCGGCTTCAAGATCGAGAATGCGAAATGTCTCCGCCGTCCATGTCAGCTGCCCGTTCGCGACCTCGATTTCCCATCCGCCCACCCGTGCCAGGCGTCCGGTTCGGTCCAGCAATTCCTGGCTGCTGCGCAAGGATGCGGCGGCTGCCGCATTGGCGTTTTCACGCGCCAGATCCGCCGTCAGGGTGCGAACTTCTTCAATGTTTTGTTGATGGCTGCGCAGCAGGTACAAAATGGCTGAAACTGAAACGGCGAAAATCGTGGTTTGTATTACCCAATGCAGATACGGCGAAGCCACCGGCTGAGCCGGCAACACCTGGAGGAATTCCGCGGTGGCGAACGCCAGGCCGGTCGCCGCGCAGCAGATGGCGATGGCTATCGCGCTACGCGGCCCGAGTAGCCAGCCGCTAAATATGATGAGCAAGGGATAGACAAATACCACTGGCGTGCGAACGCCGCCATTGGCAACCGAAATACCGGTGGCAACCACCCAGATACCCCAGGCGAGTACCATGACGCCGGCCTTTGGATTGCCGCGACGCAGCAGCACCCGTGCGGCCAGGGCAACGACGCTGATGCCAAGCGGGCCGTACATCCGCTGCGTTTCGTGCGGGGCAAATATCAGCATCATGGTGAGCGCGGCGAGGGAACCCGCGACCGCTGCCACGATTGCCATGCGCAAAAAAGCCAGCATCGAATCGTCAATGTTCGAAGACCCGGTTTGCTGGATGCTGTCTGGTATCGCTGCAGTCGATGTCATGGCGAGGATTTGATGACGCAAGTTTCAAAGCGAGGCGAGGGGACCAGGCCGCAGCCGGGGCGGTGGAGGTTCAGCCGACGATGTTTGCACAGCCAAACAGACTGCATGAGATGTTCTCCATGAATCGCGTGAGCGGAGGTCACAAGCCGGGCAAACCAAAAACGGCGCGGCCTCATTGCATTCTAGTCCGTCTATTACTTGCGACATAGTCGGAGGCGTGTTGCAGTGATCGGGAAACCGCTTTGCCGATCGCTGCAACACGAAATGCGGCTCAGGCTTTCGGCGCACGTCCGATCATGTAAAACTCGTCATTGGCGCGCATGTTGGTCATGTTGGCCATGCGGTTGGAGAGACCGAAGAAGGCGCTGACCGCGCCCATGTCCCAGATATCCTCGTCATTGAAGCCGTGGCCGCGCAGGGTTTCATAGTCGGCGTCGCCAATCTCGTAGGCTGCCTGCGAAATCTTGATCGCGAAATCGAGCATGGCCTTCTGGCGCGGGCTGATGTCGGCCTTGCGGTAGTTGGTGGCGACCTGGTCGGCGATCAGGGTGTTCTTGGCGCGCACGCGCAGAATCGCGCCGTGGGCCACCACACAGTACTGGCACTGGTTGATGGCGCTGGTGGCGACCACGATCATTTCGCGCTCGGCCTTGGTCAGCCCGCTTTGCTTTTCCATGATCGCGTCGTGATAGGCGAAAAAGGCGCGGAACTCGTCGGGGCGGTGGGCGAGGGCAAGGAAGACGTTGGGCACGAAGCCGGACTTTTCCTGCACCGCGAGGATGCGGTCGCGGATATCGTCGGGCAGATCCTTGATTTCCGGCACGGGGTAGCGGCTGATGGTGGTGTTGATCATGATGCGGTTCTCCAGGTGTTTTGTGATTAGCGGTTGACGTCGACCACGATGCGGCCGCGCACGTGACCGGCGAGTATTTCGGGAGCCTGTGTCAGCGCTTCGGCCAGGCTGATTTCGGTGCTCAGGCTGGCCAGCTTGGCGGGGTCGAGATCGCGGGCGAGACGTTGCCAGGCCTCGATCCGGCGCGGCTTCGGGCAGTTCACGCTGTCGACGCCGGCCAGTGTCACGCCGCGCAAGATGAAGGGTGCCACCGAGGCCGGCAGATCCATGCCCTGCGCCAGACCGCAGGCGGCCACCGTGCCGCCGTAGCGGGTGGCGGCGCAGGCATTGGCCAGCGTATGGCTGCCGACGGAATCGACCACGCCGGCCCAGCGCTCTTTCGCCAGCGGTTTGCCGGGGGCGGAGAGCGTGGCGCGATCGATGATTTCGGCGGCGCCCAACTGGGTCAGGTAATCGGCTTCGGCGGCGCGGCCGGTCGAGGCAACGACGCGATAGCCGAGCTTGGCCAGCAGGGCGACGGCCACGCTGCCGACGCCGCCAGCGGCGCCGGTCACCAGGATTTCGCCCTGATCGGGCGCGACGCCGTGGCGCTCCAGCGCCAGCACGCAAAGCATGGCCGTGTAACCGGCGGTGCCGATGGCCATGGCCTGAGCCGGCGTGAAGGCGGCGGGCAGCGGAACCAGCCAGTCGCCCTTGAGGCGGGCGTATTGGGCGAGGCCGCCCCAGTGGTTCTCGCCGACGCCCCAGCCGTTGAGCACCACTTGATCTCCGGCCTTGAATTCGGCGTGACTGCTTTCTTCCACCGTGCCGGCCAGATCAATGCCCGGCACCATGGGGAAGCTGCGTACCACCGGGCTCTTGCCGGTGATCGCCAGGCCGTCCTTGAAGTTCAATGAGGAATAGGCGACGCGCACCTTGACGTCGCCCTCGGGCAGTTGGGCGGGGTCGATTTTGGCCAGTCCTGCGCGGTAACCCGCGTCGTCTTTTTCAATCAGAATTGCGTTGAACATGTTGGCTCCTTGTTGTCTGGTGGTTCGTGAAAATCACTTCACGGCTTTGGCGTCGGAAGGCAGGCCGGCGAAGAAATGAGTGGCAAAAAGTTCCAGCGGGGCATCGCTGCGGACCAGTTTGGCGCGCAGTACCGCACCTTCCCAGCCGATCCAGAAAAACGCCGCGAGTTGCTGGCTATCGGCCTGCGGCGCCAGTTGGCCGGCGGCTTTTGCGGCGTCGAGGCAAGTCGCGACACGCGCCTGCCAGTCGGACAAGACCTCATCGAGGCGCTGGCGGAAGCCTTCGTGGCCGGCGCCGAGTTCCTGGCCCATGTTGCCGATCAGGCAACCGCGCCGGAAGTCGAAGCGCGCCATGCCTGTTTTGGCGTCCCTGACGAAGTTCATCAGGCGTTGCAATGGCGCTTGCCTTTCGTCCAGCAGGCTGCGGTCGAGACGACGTGCGAAATAGGCCGCGTAGTTGTCCACCACGGCATGGCCGAAGGCTTCCTTGCTGGCGAAGTAGTGATAGAAGGAGCCCTTGGGCACGCTGGCGCGCTTCAGTAATTCGTCGATGCCGGTGTTGAGGAAGCCTTTTTCGGTAAGGATTTCGGTACCCAGGCGAACCAGCTTTTCGCGGGTGTCGAAAGGCGAATCGCTGGTTTTCGGCGGGCGGCCGGGGCGGCGCACGGGGTGGGAAATCGAGGGCATCAATGAATAATAGACCGATCGTCTATTAATTACAAGTTCAGGTTCCCAACTGGCATGGATTCCGCCTTGCAGGGGGCAGCGGACGCCGCAGCACCAAGGGAAATAACGCTCGTCGCGAGCGCCGCAGATGACAGCGCCGTAGTACCAGCGCCGAGTTTTCAGGATTGCTCGAAACGCAACGATTCGCCGTTGCGAGAACGACCGTTCAGGGACGCTCTTCGATCCAGTGCGCCGCGCTTTCCAGCGCCGCGACGAGGTTGTCGCGCGCCTCCGCGCTGATCTCTTCTCCCAGCTCGAAGTGCTCGCCGCGTATCGCCAGCAGCCAGCAGGGCGGCGCTTCGCCGTCGTCGATGTCGGCGAAGACCTTGAGCACGGCCTGCGGGCTCATGGCGTGGGTGGTGAAACTGGCGTCGCGCGCGGCTTCGATGCGGGTGAGCGTGCAGGGCGCAGGCGCGTCGATGCTGGCATCGACAAACAGCACGCGGCGACGGCCCTGCAGGTCGAGCGCATGCTCCACCTGCAACTGAAAATCGGTCAGGTAGTCCAGTTCGCCCCATTCCGGATGCAGCGCCGCGAGCGCGGTGAAATGCTCGATGAACAGCGGTCCCAAAGCGTCGTCACCGCGACTGGGATTGCCCCAGCCGAAGACCAGCGTCGGCGCGGTCAATGGACTACCTTCCCCCCATCCCCCTTCCCAAGGAAGGGGGTGACGACGGTTCGCGGATTCTGCTCGCTCCATTGGTCTGGCTGCGTCGCCCTTGGGGCGGCCCGGCGGGCGGCGCTCACGGTGCGCGCGTCAGCCCGCGCTGGTCGCGCGTGACGTCGTCGATCAGCGTGCCGTCAGCGCCGACCAGGGCGACTTCGAGCGGCATCTGCCCCAGCGCGTGTGTCGCGCAGGAAAGGCAGGGGTCGAAGGCGCGAATGGCGATTTCGATGTGATTGAGCAGACCTTCGGTGATTTCACGTCCGTTCAGGTATTTCTTTGCCACCTCGCGCACGGCGGTGTTCATCGCTTGATTGTTGTGCGTGGTGGAGACGATCAGGTTGGCACGAATCACCAGGTCGTTCTCGTCCACCCGGTAGTGATGAATCAGCGTGCCGCGCGGCGCTTCGATGACGCCGACGCCGCGCTCCTGGCGCTGCCCCGTGGCCATCAGATCGCTGCCGACGATGTCATCGTCGTGGAGCAGGTCCTTGATGCCTTCCGCGGCATGCAGCATTTCAATCATGCGCGCCCAGTGATAGCCCAGCGTCGCCCCGGCGGCGCTGCCGCCATCGAAGCCGACGAAGTCCTCGCGCTCCCTGTCGGCCAGTGGTGTCGGGATGTGGTCGCACTGCGTGACGCGGGTCAGCGGTCCGACCCGGTAGGAGCCTTCATCCGGGCCGAGGGATTTGAAGAAGGGGAATTTCATGTAAGACCACGGCTTGACATCCTCGGCAATGACATCCCAATAACGGCCGTAGTTGAAGTGGTCGAACAGCGGCTTGCCCTCAATGTCGCGTGCGCGCAGCCCGCCGTGGTAGAGATCCATCGCGCCGTCGGCCCTGACCAGGCACATACCGGCGGAGCGAAAGCGGCCGAAGGCGTTGTACTCGGCGAGATTCTGTTCGAACAACTGGCGGATCAGGCCGACTGCGTCGCGGCTCCAGGCCACCATCTGGTAGGCGTCCTTGAGCAGTTCGGCGCGCTCCTCCGGGGTCAGGGACTTGTTCACGCCGCCCGGCACCGAGCCAGTGCCATGCACGCGTTTGCCGGCCGTCATGCGGATCACTTCCTGGCCGTACTTTCTGAGCAGCACGCCCTTTTTGGCAATTTCGGGATGCGCGGCGATGACGCCGACGATGTTGCGCGCGGCGACGTCGGAACCGAAACCGAACAGCAGGTCGGGCGATGACAGGTGGAAAAAGTGTAGGGCATGCGACTGCAGGATCTGGCCGAAGTGCATCAGGCGGCGAATCTTCTCCGCCGTCGGCGTCAGTTGCTTGACGCCGAGGATCATGTCCAGTGCCTTCGATGCCGCCAAGTGGTGGGACACCGGACAGATGCCGCACAGACGCTGCACCATCACCGGCACTTCCCAGTAGGGGCGGCCCTGGATGAATTTTTCAAAGCCACGGAATTCGACGATATGCAGGCGTACTTGATGCACCTTGTTGTCGTCATCCAGCAGAATAGTCACCTTGCCGTGGCCCTCGACACGCGATACCGGATCGATCGCGACGCGGCGGAGTTTTTCGGGGGAGAGGGCGGTTTCGAGTTCAAAGCTCATGATGTAAACCTTTTTGCCACAGAGAACACAGAGAACACAGAAAACACAGAGGAAAAAAAGTAATCAGAGGGGAAAAAGATCTCAGAGGAACGCCCTGCTCTTTGAATTTCTCTGTGACCTCTGTGACCTCTGTGGCCAATGGTTTTGAATTCAGTCATAGTGCAGCAGCCCGTGGCCAAGGCTCGGCGTGCGGCCGGCGAGCAGGTCGGTCAGCAGTTTCCAGAAGGCGTCGGCCGGCGGCGGGCAGCCGGGCAGAAAGTAGTCCACCTTCACCACTTCATGAATCGGATGCACCTTGTTCAGCGGCAGCGGCAGTTCCGGGTCGTTGGGAATGCCGCCGCGACCGAGCAGGTATTCGGTCTGGTAAACCTCTTCGAGGATGTCGCGCAGATCGAGGTGATTGCGCTGCGCGGGCAGGCCGCCGTTGATGGCGCAGGCGCCGACAGCCACCAGGATCTTGCAGTTCTTGCGGAACTCGCGCAGCACATGGACGTTCTCGGCATTGCACAGTCCGCCCTCGATCAGGCCGAGATCGCAGGGGCCGCAGTGCTTGATGTCGGTCAGCGGCGAACGGTCGAACTCGATCAAGTCGAGCAGCTTGATGATGCGTTCGTCGATGTCGAGAAAGGACATGTGGCAGCCAAAACAGCCCGCCAGACTGGTGGTGGCGACGCGAAGCTTTCTGGCCGCAGCGGGTGCGGCATTCATCGGCGCGTTCATGGCGCAGCTTTCTTGACATGCGCGCTGATCGGCGCCTGGTCATAACTGCGCTTGCCGATCGGCACCTCGAAACCCTTGCGCTTGGGCAGTATCACGCCCACCGGGCAGATGTGGGCGGCGCGGTCGGTCAGCGCAAAGTCGGTATCGCCGAGTTTGCCGGATTCGCTGCTGATATGCACCCGCCGGCCGAGAATGCCGCGGCCGCCCATGTAGAACACGTTCTTGCCGTCGACTTCGCTGGACGCGGCGACGCACAACGAGCACATGATGCAGCGATTGAAATCGAGCAGGATATCGGGATGCGAAGCGTCGACCGGACGGTCGGGATAGAACATGTCGAAATGTGGTGACATCATGTTCAGTTCGTACGCCGTGGCTTGCAGCGTGCAGTTGCCGCTTTTTTCGCATGACGGGCAGAAGTGGTTGCCTTCGACAAACAGCATTTGCAGCAGCGTACGGCGCTTGTCGTCGATCTCCGCAATACGGTTCTCGACCTTCATGCCGGCCTGTGCCTCGATGGTGCAGGAGGCGCCGAAACGGCCCTTGATCTTGACGGTGCACAACTTGCAGGAGCCGTGGGCGCTGAAATCCGGATGCCAGCACAAGTGCGGAATATAAACGCCATGGGCGGTCGCCGCCTGCATGATGGTCTGCCCCGGCGTGAAGGGGATGTCCACGCCATCGAGTTGGAAAGTGTTGGTTGCGTTCATGTTCAGGCCTGTTTTTTAACCACGGGGAACACGGGGGGATGCAAGAACAAATGACTGAGAATACCGCGACGAACAGGGCAACTACTGTAAGCACGCTTTGGCTTTTCTCCGTGTTCCCCGTGTTCCCCGTGGTCAAACGATTTGTCCGCTTTCATGCTTCAGCCTCTTTTTGCAGTCGATCGGAAAAGTGGGCGCCGATGTCATCGCGTCCCGTCATCTGTCGCGCCTGCGACAGATCCGCATCGAGATCGAAGGCCGGTTCATAGTCCAGCGACATCAGGCGGCGCTCGTAAGCCGGACGGAACTTGTTCAGCGTGTCGAACATCGGATTGCAGGCGGTATTGCCCAGTCCGCAGTGGCTGGCGCCCTGCATCAGGCGGTGCAGTTTGAACAGTTCGTCGATGTCGTAGGGCGAGCCGTGGTGGTTGGCGATTTTGTCCATCATGTTGCGCACCAGTGTGGTGCCAACTCGGCAGGGGGTGCAGAAGCCACAGGACTCATGGGCGAAGAAATGGGCGAAGTTGCGCGCCACCTCGAACATGTCGCGACTCTCGTCAAAAATCATGAAGGCGCCTGCCGTCGGCAAGTCCTCGAAAGCGATCCGGCGGCCGAATTCGGCTTCGGCAATGCAGCTTCCGGACGGCCCCGAGATCTGCACCGCCAGGCAGTTCGTCGCGCCGCAGTCTTCCAGCACCTGGGCCACGCTGACGCCGTAGGGGTAT
>JAIPCT010000035.1 GCA_021738065.1 Burkholderiaceae bacterium | reverse complement strand
ACGATGCAGGCACCCGGCAGATCCGTGGCAGGCATGAGCACGGCGAACTCCTCGCCGCCATAGCGGGCGACGGCATCGCTGGAGCGCTGGGTCACTTCGTGCATGGCGGAGGCGGCGCGCCTCAGGCATTCGTCGCCGCCCTGGTGGCCATAGCTGTCGTTGTAAAGTTTGAAGTAATCCACATCGAGCATCAACAGGGACAGCGTGCGGGATTCCCGCGTGGCGCGGCGCCACTCGGCGTTCAGGGTGCTGTCGAAGCTGCGCCGGTTGGCCACGCCGGTCAGGCCGTCGCATGTCGCCAGGCGCTCGAGTTCCGCCTGAGCTTCCTTCTGCGCGGTCATGTCGCGCAATGTCTCCACCACGGCGACCACCTTGCCGGAATGATCGTAGATGGGCCCCGCGTCGATCGCCAGATACAGGCGCGTGCCCTTCTGCGGCATGACGCACCAGTTCTCTGCTTTGCGCCCGTGTGCGGAGATGGCGTTTGCGTCGGCGTGGTCATGCTCGGCGTAGAGGGCGTCGATTTCTGTGGTGCGGCCCTGCGCGATCAGGTCGGCCAGGCACGGGCGTGGCGCGGCGTAGAAGGCGCGCCAATGTTCCTGGGTGCCAATGACATCGGCGGCTTTCATGCCGGTCAGGCGTTCGCAAGCCTGGTTCCAGATGGTGACCCGGCACTCGGCGTCAATGACGAAGGTGGGCACCACCAACTGCTCCATCAAGCGGATGGAGAAATCGAGTTCTGCAGTACCTTGACCCACCGAAGAGTTGGCTTGCTTGACCGTCATGCCATGACTCCTTTCTATGCACTCCCCGCAGTCTAGCGGTTAACGGCTGAACCACCGCTTACTTTAGATATAGGTGCTCGGCAATCGGTTGTCAGCGGGTTTCGTGCAGAAAACGGCATGCGGTTTCTTGCTGCCGGCGCTGACCGGAAAATTATCAGGAGGCTTGCAGCCGCTAGCGGCTGGAGCGGCGCTGGAGAGCCTGGCGCGGCAGGTTAAAACTCGGCGCTGGCGCTACGGCAGTGCCGAGGCGGCTCAGGCCGCCGGCGCGGCATGGGAGCCGTCGGCGACGGCCACGCGGTTGCGCCCCTCCTCCTTCGCGCGATATAGGGCGGCGTCCGCGGCGCCGACCAGATTCGCCTGCACGCCATCCAGAGACACCGAAACCGAAGCCACGCCGATGCTGACAGTGACATGGTCGGCGACCTGGGATTTGGCGTGCGGAATGGTCAGGTTCTCCACTGCGGCGCGAATCCGTTCGGCGACGGTGCAGGCGCCCGCCAGGTCCGTGGCGGGCAAGAGAACCGCGAACTCCTCGCCGCCATAGCGGGCGACGGCATCGCTGGAGCGCTGGGTCACTTCGCACATGGCGGCAGCGACGCGCTTCAGGCATTCGTCGCCCCCCTGGTGGCCATAGCTGTCGTTGTAAAGTTTGAAGTAGTCCACATCGAGCATCAACAGGGACAGCGTGCGGGATTCCCGCGTGGCGCGGCGCCACTCGGCGTTCAGGGTGCTGTCGAAGCTGCGCCGGTTGGCCACGCTGGTCAGGCCGTCGCATGTTGCCAGACGCTGCAATTCGTCCTGCGCCAGCTTTTGTGCCGTCATGTTGCGCAGGGTTTCGACCACGGCTACCAGCTTGCCGGTTTCGTCAAAGATGGGTCCTGCATCGGCAGTCAAATAGAAACGTTTTCCGAGCTGCGGCATCAGAATCCAGCTCCTGACGCGACAACCGTTCACCAGCACGGCGTCTTCGCCGAGGTCGTCATGTTCCTCGTAGTTCGTCGCGATCTCATGGCTGCGATCCATGGCGACCAGATCGGCCAGGCAGGGGCGCGGTTCCGTGTAGAAGGCGCGCCATTGCTCCTGTGTGCCGACGACTTCGCTGGCCTTGAGGCCGGTCAGGCGCTCGCAGGCCTGATTCCAGATGATGACCCGGCAATCGGCGTCGACCACGAAAGTCGGCACCACCAACTGCTCCATCAGTCGCACCGAGAAATTCAGCATTTCGCTACCCTGATCGCCCGCAGGAACAGCTTCTTTGCCGGACATGTCGCCCCCAATTATTTTTCTTAACCCTGTCAGTTTAATGGTTAACGGCAGCAATCAGTACGGCTTTAGGCATAGCGGTCCGGTCGGCGGCGTCCGCGCTCCTCTGGCGGAGGAAAGTTTCTCGCGACACCGTTGCCAGCGACCCCGCAGCGGATTTCGGCAAGCCGGGATCACCGTATCGCCAGCACCGACTTTCGGCACGGCACAGGGACCTGTTGCCGGCTTGGTATCATGGCGCGTCAGGATGCGCGGATGCGAGTGCCGGTCCCGTGAGGATTTTGGCGTAACAACATTTGGATTCTGACAAGCGGTGACGTGGCCGGTCTTCGGCGATGCGTCGGAACGGACATGGAAGTGCTACTCGGAGGCCGGCATGAAATTCAGCGCTGAACACCGCAATACGAAACACCGGATCGAGTGGGTGGCGACATGGGCGCGCTGCACGCCGGACAGCGTGGTTTCCTGATCCGACGCCTTCAGTGAGTACATCGATATTCCCCCTGCCGCAGCTTTCCAGTCGTGCCTTCGCCGTCTGGCGGCGCAATTTCTTGGTCTGGAAAAAACTGGCGATTCCTTCGCTGCTGGGCAACCTGGCCGATCCGATGATCTATCTGTTCGGGCTCGGCTACGGCTTGGGCGGAATGCTGCCGCAAATCCAGGGGGTCTCGTATATTGCTTTTCTGGCGGGCGGTACCGTCTGCGCTTCGACCATGAACGCGGCCTCGTTCGAGGCGCTGTACTCGGCTTTTTCGCGCATGCACGTGCAGCGCACCTGGGAGTCGATCATGAACGCGCCGGTCACGCTGGAGGATGTGATGGCCGGCGAACTGCTCTGGGCGGCCGGCAAGGCGACATTGTCCGGAATCGCCATCCTGATCGTGATATCCCTGCTCGGCTTGGTGGCCTCGCCGCTGGCCTTGTGGGCGCTGCCGGTGATCTTTCTGACCGGGCTGGCGTTCGCCGCATTGGGTCTGATTGTCACGGCGCTGGCACCCTCCTACGATTTCTTCATGTACTACTTCACCCTGTTCATCACGCCGATGGTGTTGTTGTGCGGTGTCTTTTTCCCCACCGAGCAGTTGCCGCCGCTGGTGCAGGCGGTGGCCGCCTGGCTGCCGCTGACGCATGCCGTGGCCCTGGTGCGGCCCCTGCTGTTTGGCGAAATTCCGGCGGGCATACTCGGCCACCTTGCCTCCCTGCTGGCGGTCGCGCTGATCGCTTTCGGCATCGCGCAGACGCTGATCCGGCGCCGTCTGCTGAAGTAAAATCAGCGCATGGATATCGTCATCAACGGTGAGCCGCAGCAACTGGCGGCAGCGACGACCGTAGCCGCCCTGCTCGAAGCGCGCGGCCTGGCAGAGAAGCGCGTGGCAGTGGAAAGAAACGGCGAGATCGTACCGAAAAGCCGACATGCCGAAACGCTGCTGGCGAACGGCGACCAGATCGAAATAGTCGTCGCCGTCGGCGGCGGTTGAAAACTACCCAGGGCTTGGCATTCATGAACACGGACTCTCTCCTCATCGCCGGCAAGGCTTATCGCTCGCGCCTGCTGGTCGGTACCGGCAAGTACAAGGACTTCGCGCAGACCCGCGAGGCCATCGACGCCTCGGGGGCCGAGATCATCACGGTCGCCATTCGCCGCACCAACATCGGCCAGGAGCCCGGCCAGCCGTCGCTGCTCGAGGCCCTGCCCCCCGCGCAATTCACCATCCTGCCCAACACCGCCGGCTGCTACACGGCGGAAGAGGCGGTGCGCACTTTGCGCCTGGGCCGCGAACTGCTCGACGGCCATGCGCTGGTCAAGCTCGAGGTGCTGGGCGATCCGCAGACACTGTTCCCCAACATGCCGGAAACCCTCAAGGCCGCCGCGACCCTGGTCAAGGATGGCTTTCAGGTGATGGTGTATTGCGCCGACGACCCGATCCAGGCGCGCATGCTGGAAGACATCGGCTGCGTTGCGATCATGCCGCTGGCCTCACTGATCGGTTCGGGCATGGGCATCCTCAATCCGTGGAATCTGAAACTGATCATTGAACAAGCCAAGGTGCCGGTACTGGTCGATGCCGGTGTCGGCACCGCCTCGGACGCGGCGATCGCCATGGAACTGGGCTGCGATGGGGTATTGATGAATACCGCGATCGCCGCCGCGCGGGATCCGGTGCTGATGGCCGGAGCCATGAAGAAAGCCGTGGAAGCCGGGCGCGAGGCGTTTCAGGCCGGGCGCATGCCGAAGAAATTCTACGCCGCGACGCCCAGTTCCCCCGTTGGCGGAATGATCGGCGGCCGCGGCACGTGAAACACCTTGTCGCCGGCCTGTGGCTTGCGCTCATGCTGGGATCCGCAGCTGCGGCCGACCCGTTGCCGGCAAGCGGTTCGGAGGAAGTGCGCGCCGTCCTCGAAGTCCTGCCGGGGCGGCATGGCTACGCCTTCGAACAGCCGCAGATACTGGTGCGCCAGCGCCTGTTCGGGCTGGCGCACGGCGTATCGCTGCTGGCCGCTGCCTGCCTCGATCTGCCGGAGCATTCGAGCCTGATCCAGGACGCCTATGCGAACTGGCATGCGCGGCAGGCCAAGGCCATCGAGACCGTGGCGCAGGATCTCGCCAAGTACTATTTTGGCGCACGCGCGACGCAGGCGCATTGGCCCGATCTGGTGTCCGCGCTGATGCTCAAGGACAATATCCAGCCCGCACTGGCCGGCATCGCTCTGACCGACGCATGCGCCAGCCTGCCCGCCGCGATCATTCGGCCGCGTTATGATTTCGCCACGTTGCTGACCACGGCCGACGCGCCGCAAGCCGGCAAGGAGGCCGTCGCCGGCCGGCAAAGCGAAATCCCGCGAGTACCAGGCGAAAATTTGCCGAGCGTTTCCGCGCAGACGTATTCCGATCGCGCAGAATGAGCCACATGAGCAGCGCGAACGATCAGGCCGACCCGATCCACTCGGTGTCACCGCAGCGTGGCGGACATATTCGCAGCTTTGTCCTGCGCCAGGGACGTGTGTCCGACGCCCAGCGCCGCTTTCACGATCAAGGCATGCCGCGCTGGGGCATACCCTATCAGCCGGTGACACTGGATCTGGATGAGGTCTTCGGTCGCAGCGCCAACCGGATTCTGGAAATCGGTTGCGGCATGGGCGAGACCACGGCGGTGATCGCCGCCGCGCATCCGCAAAACGATTACCTCGGCATCGAAGTGCACACGCCGGGGGTCGGCAGCCTGTTGAAAGAAATCGCTACGCGCGAGCTCACCAATTTGCGCCTGATCCAGCACGACGCCGTTGAAGTCTTGCGCGACATGATCGCGCCCGGGTCGCTTTCCGGCATCCACGTCTTCTTCCCCGATCCGTGGCCCAAGAAACGCCAACAGAAGCGCCGGCTGATTCAGCCCGAGTTTGTCAGCTTGCTGGCAGCCCGGCTGGCGCCCGGTGGTTATCTGCACTGTGCCACCGACTGGCATGACTATGCCGATCAGATGCTTGATGTGCTGTCCGCCGAAGCGATGCTGGAAAACATGGCGCGAGATTTCACGCCGCGTCCGCCCTACCGGCCACAGACCAAATTTGAAAGCCGTGGCCTGAAGCTGGGTCACGGTGTCTGGGATGTCATGTTTCGGCGCAGGCGCGGATCATGATGAATCTCGATCCGCGCAGCATTATTCTGCTGTCCGGGCTGATGGCGCTGGTGATGTCGATGGTGCTGTTTTCGTTGCGCCGCAATTACCCGTCATCGATCCGGGGCCTTACCGAATGGGCGCTGGCTCCGTTGCTGATTTTTGTTTCCACGCTGCTTTTCGGCGCGCGTGGCGCGATTTCGGATTTGCTCTCGATTGTTGCCGCCAATTTGATTCTGCTGGCCGGCCTGGTGCTGTTGTATTTCGGCAGCCAGCGCTTTTTTGACCAGCCGAAATCGACGCGGCTGTGGGGCACCCTGATTTTCGCCGCGGCCGCTTTCATGGTCTGGACTTATGTCGAGCCGCACTATGGACACCGGGTGCTGATGATGGCTTTTCTCATGAGCCTGCTTTCCTTCAGCCATCTGCGCCTGCTGCTGAGTCGTGGCGCGCGCGGATTTGCCACCTATCTCACCGTTGCGGCGCTGCTGATCCAGACGGTGGCCCAGGCCTACCGTTTTTTCGAGGCGTTCAGCGCTCCGGCAGACGACGCCTTGCTCTTGCTCTCACTGTCACAAACCGTGGTGGTCACCACCTACGCGGTATGCATCCTGATGGTGACCATCGGCACGGTGCTGATGGCAACCGACCGGCTGCGCACCGAATTCGAGCATCTGGCCAGCCACGATTCGCTGACGGGCGCCCTGACGCGGCGCGCAATGATCGAAGCTTGCGAACAGGAACTGGAACGCACCAAACGCAGGCCGCGCGTCATGGCTCTGCTGATGATGGACATGGATCATTTCAAGGCAGTCAACGATGCCTACGGCCACCCCGGCGGTGATCGCGTGTTGCGTGGTTTTGCCGCGCGCGTCACGGCTTTGCTGCGGCGGCCGGATCGCTTCGGCCGGTTTGGTGGCGAGGAATTTGTCGCCTTGTTGCCCGAGACTTCGCTGGAAGAGGCCGAACTTGTCGCCGAGCGTATTCGTGCCGAGACCGAACGTGGTGAACCGGGGCTGCCGGCCTGCACCGTGAGTATCGGCGTCGCGGGAAGCCGGTCCGATGACGCCACGCTCGATTCAATGCTGGCGCGCGCCGATACAGCGCTCTATCAGGCCAAGGCCGATGGGCGGAACTGCGTCAGGACACAAAACTAGGGTGGCAATGAAATTTGTAAACCATCCGTTCTGGCTGGTCGGCTTTCGCCCCTTCTTTGCCCTGGCGTGTCTTTCCGGCCTCAGTTTGCCGCTGCTCTGGGTCTTGATGTATCTGGGTGCCCTGCCGGCGCCGACGACGTCCGTTGGCGCGGTGCAGTGGCATGCGCACGAGATGTTCTTCGGTTTTGGCTGGGCCGTGCTGGGCGGCTTTTTGCTGACATCCACCAAGAACTGGGTGCAGGTTCGCGGCTATCACGGCGCGGTCTTGATCTATCTGGTCGCTGCCTGGATTTTCGAGCGCGTCGGCATGGGCTGGGGCGGACGCTGGCCGGATTTGCTGTTCCAGCTGTCGAACAAGCTTTTTCTGGTTTCGATCGTCGCCATGCTGGTGTGGACGCTGGTGCGTTACCGCAAGGACGATGGCTATGACGACAACTATTTTTTCCTGCTGATCCTGCCGGTCTTTTTGATCGCCAAGCATTTGATGTTGAGCGCCGAGCATTTCCAGATCGGCATCGGCATGGCGACCGGGTTGTTCCGCGTGGCCTTTCTGGTCATGCTGGAGCGCACCCTGACGCAGTTCCTGAGGAACATTTTCCAGGCGCACATCCTGCGCAATCGGCTGCTGGATCGCAGCATCAAGCTGCTCGGCCTGGTGCTGGTTTCGGCAGGATTCCTGCCGCCCTTGCTGGCCGCCTGGCTGTCGCTGCTGCTGGCGCTGCTGCTGGCGGGCCGGTTCATATTCTGGAAACCGCAACTGGCCATGCGGCGGCTGGATTTGGGCATCATGTATCTGGGCTACCTTGCCATCGTGTTGCAACTTCTGATCGAATTCATCAACCAGATTGCGCCACAGGCATGGGTTGGCGCGCTTTCGGTGCATGTCTTTGCTTTGGGCGTCATGGGCCTGATCATTCCGGCGATGCTGATCCGCATCGCCAGCGGACACACGGGCAGAAAAGTGGTTTTCGGCTGGATGGAAAAGCTGGTGCTCTGGATCATGATGGCCGCCTTCTTGCTGAGAGTCCTGGCACCGCAGGTATATCCGGAGGCCTACGCGGTCTGGTTGCTGCTCGCCGCTTCCGGCTGGTTTTCCGGCTTTGCGATTCTGGCCTGGCGCTTGATCCCGTTTCTGTTGCAGGCCCGGGTCGACGGCAAGGAACACTAGGCGCGAGTCAACTTGAAAAGCATCACCACGGAGTACACGGAGAGCACGGAGAAATCGTAGGCGAAGACAGTTCCGCCTCCCTTCGGGGCCTCGACACACCCGGGAATCCGCCTCGCGGCGGGTGAGCGGAATCCCAGGCACGCAGAGCGCCTCCGTAATGATCATTTGGCGTTCCATCGACTTCTCGATGGTTGACTACTCACCGCCCACTTTCAGCGGAGTGTCGTTGTGGGTGCTGCCGAGGCGCATCGCGGATAGCGTGTTGTGGTCGTGACCGGATTGGAGTAGGTTTCAGTCGCTGCACAAATAAATCAACAATATCCCAATCCCAACGGAGAAGAAAACATGAACTCGATCAAACGGTATCTGGCGACAGGCATTGCGGGTGGCGCCCTGGTTCTTGGCGGCTGCGTTACCACCGGCGACCTTGCCGCCAATTCGTATCCGGACAAGGTGGTTTATCACATCAACGATTCGGCGGATGCAACTGCAGCCATGCGCAATGTCGGCAACCATCTCGACGTGAACCCGCAAGTGAAAATCGTCGTCGTGACGCACTCCAAGGGCGTCGATTTTCTGATGGAAGGCGCCAAGGACAAGAACGGCAATCCTTACAACATCAATGTCGAAACCCTGACCGGGCGCGGCGTGACATTCGATGTCTGCGAAATCACACTGAAAAGCCGCAAACTGGAGCGCAGCCAGTTCATTCCCGAAGCCCAGTTCGTTCCGTCCGGCGTCGCCGAGCTCGGCAAGTTGCAAGGGCGCGGCGGCTACGCTTACATCAAGCCCTGATGATCCGGTTCAGCGCAGAATTCTTGCTACTCACCGGCTGACTCGCAGTAAGTGGCGAGCGAGCGATTAGGCTCGCTCGCGCCAAAGATTGCGTCTGGCTCACCGTATCATCATCGCCGACTTTTTACCTTCTGCGATCTTTACGCTGGCTTGATCTATAAAATCGGTCGAGTAAGTTCCGCGATCAGACGGTCCATTTCTGCCGCTATCTGTTGATCCGGCTCGACGCCAAACTGGTGTTTGCGCAGACGGCCCGCGCCGTCGATCAGCAGAGTCGTCGGCGTTCCTTGCATGCTGAAAGCGCGCATGGTTTTTGGTATCGGACCATCCGTGTCGGCCTGGTCCACGCCGACTGGAAAGGGTATCCGAAACTCGTGCAAATACACTGCTAGCGCCGCGGGCGTCGTCACCTCGTGGTGTTCAAAAACCGTGTGCAGCCCGATCACGACAACATCCTCAGCGCGCTCGTGATGCCGGTAGTGTTGCCATAATCGAACCGCCTGCGGCCCGGACTGCATCACACATGCCGGACAAAGCATCTGGAACGCATGAATCAGCACCACCTTGCCGTGCAGCGCGTCCAGGCCGATCGGACGATCGCAATTGAACCATTGCGAGACGCTGAGCGGCGGAAGTGGAGTGTCCTTGCTCAAGGCCGCGCCTTGCTGAAGACGAAACCCTCTTTCTCCTGTGCGATGTGGCATTGGTGGCAGGCGGTGAGTGCATTGGAACCAACGGCGCGATCGGACATGCTGTCGCCCTTGAACCCCTCATAGCCCCAGCCACCGGTGGATTTGTATTTGCGCGCATTGCGATGCATGACTCCAACGACTTTGCGCGCCCCTTCCGTTACTACGTTGTCTGCCGACCGTGCTTCAAGCAGGTCGAATACGATGACAGCACCATCCGACCATTTCCCGGTTTTGTAGCCTTGCTGCGCCGTTGTATTGGCATACAGATGATGAATCCCGCCAAAAGCATCGTAGAGCCCGTGGCCCGGGTTGATGACCATTGATTTGACATGATGCCAGTTGCGGTAGCCGGTCGGATAAGGTACGGAATTCGGCTCGGCAGCGCCGACGGAACTGCTCGAGAAGACGGCGGATAGGGTCATAATGGATGCCGCGATGGCAAGGGTGGTTCGCATTTTTGTATTCCTTTCGACTGAGACCGGGTTGAGAAAACAGAGACCAATCTACGGGTCGTCGACAGTCGTCACAAGCGGGTACAAAATGGTTGGGTAGCCACTTTCCGGTATATTTTCTTGATCACAAAAGGGAATTATTTTTTGACTTATGCGTACTCCAGATGTTCATCAGATGGTGGAAAGCATCATCGGCTGCAAATGGTCTCTTACGGTACTGAGTCTGGTGCGCAAGGGTGTGTGCCGGCCCGGTGAAATGGAGCACGCGATAGAGGGTCTCAGCGGCAAGGTGCTGAATGAACGGTTGGCCAAACTCCAGAGGTTTGGAATTCTCGACAAGACCAGCTTCCCCGAGGTGCCACCGCGCGTGGAATATCAGCTGACGCCATTCGGACAGCAGTTCATCAAACTGGTCGACGCCGTTGATGAACTGCAAAACAGCTTGAACGAGCAGTGAGCTAGCTCAAAAACCTGCCAAGCAACTGATTGAGAAAGCGCCGGCCCTGCACCGTGGGCCGCAGATGTCCGTCCACGGTCTCCAGCAATCCGTCTCGCCGTGCCGCCAGCACCGACTTTTCGATGACCGCCAGCGGCAGACCGGTGCGTTCGGCAAACAGCCCGAGCGGAAAGCCTTCATTCAGTCGCAAGGCATTCATCATGAACTCACCCGGCAGATCGGCCCGGGCAATGGACGCTCGCGTGCTGATGAAATCGCCGCGCGCCGCACCGTCTAGGTAGGTGCGTGGGTTGCGATGCCGCGCTTCGCGCCAGATGGATTCGTGGTTCGACAGCTTGCTGTGGGCGCCGGCGCCGATGCCGAGGTAGTCACCGAAGCGCCAGTAGTTCAGATTGTGTTGGCACTGTTGCGGTTCGGCGGCGCCAGACGGCGGACCCGCGTCGGCCTCTGCTCCGAAGTGAGGCCCGGCGGGATGGCGCACAATTTTGGCGAAGGCCGAGGTTTCATAGTGTTGGAATCCTGCTGCGTCGAGCGCGGCTTCGACCATTTCCTGCATGTCGGCCGCCAGGTCGTCGTCGGGCAGCGGCGGCGGCGCGTGATGGAAAACGGTGTTGGGTTCCAGCGTCAGGTGGTAGGCGGAGACGTGACTGACCCCGCTGCCGATCGCGGTTGCGATATCGCGCTCAGCTTCTTTCAGCGTCTGTTGTGGCAGCGCGTACATCAGATCGAGATTGACGCGCTCGAAGTGATGCAAGGCCATGTCGATCGCTCGTCGCGCGTTGTCACTGTCATGGATGCGGCCGAGCGCCGCCAGCTTGGCGTCGTCGAAGCTCTGTACGCCGATGGAAAGCCGGTTCACGCCGGCCGCGCGAAACGCCGCGAATTTGTCTGCTTCCGCCGTGCCCGGATTGGCTTCGAGAGTGATCTCGGCACCGGGATGCAGGGGCACGCGCATGCGGATCGCGGCGAGCAGGGCATCGGCGGTGGCCGCGCTCATCAGGCTGGGCGTGCCGCCGCCGATGAAGACACTGACGACCGGCCGGTTCCATATCGCCGGCAAGGCGGCTTCGAGATCGGCAATCAGCGCGGCGAGGTAGGCAGACTCGCTGTCGTCATCTCGCTCATTGCGACTTTCGTGCGAGTTGAAATCGCAATACGGGCACTTCTTTACGCACCACGGCCAGTGCACATACAGCGCCAGTGGCGGCGGCGCGAGCAGACCCGAAGTCGTAAAACTCGGCGCCGGCGATACGGCGTCGGTGGCTTCTGCGCCGGTGCCGGCAGCGGAAACCGGGATGATCGGAATCACATTCCGCCGCGCAGGCGCTCGATCAACAGCGCCAGGGCCTTGCCGCGATGGGAAAAGCGGTTCTTCTCCTCATGCGGCAGTTCGGCAGCGGTGAGGCCGCTGCCGGGAACCAGAAAGTAGGGGTCGTAACCGAAGCCGCCCGCGCCTCGGGGCGTGTCGATGATCTCGCCATGCCACTCGCCTTCGGTGACGATGGGCTGCGGATCGTCGGCATGGCGCATCAGCACCAGCACGGCGACATAGTGCGCGCGGCGATCGGCTTTCCCGGTGAGATCCGCCAGCAGTTTTTCATTGTTGCGCGCGTCCGATTTCGGCTCACCGCCATAGCGTGCAGAGAACACTCCCGGCGCACCACCCAGCGCCGTGACACACAGCCCCGAGTCATCGGCCAGCGCCGGCAAACCGGTCAGGCGCGCGGCATGGCGCGCCTTGGCGATGGCGTTCTCGACGAAGGTGACATGCGGCTCATCGGCCTCCGGCACATCGAAAACAGACTGCGGCAGAACCTCGAAATCAAAAGGCGCCAGCAACTGGCCGAACTCGCGCAGCTTGCCGGCATTGCCCGAGGCGAGAACAAGTTTCTTCATCCTGGATTTACCTGAATTCTTCCAATATTCATACATCAACCGACCGCAATTATGCGGCCAACCGGCCAGGTAACTCAAACTCACGTTGTGGAAACTGCGGTACTTCCGTTTCTTCTGGCGATGAAATCCTCAAAATCACGCACCGTCAGCGGCCGGCTAAAAAGGAAGCCCTGAAACACGTCGCAGCCCATTGTCGCCAGCATTCTTGCCTGTGCATCTTCCTCGACACCCTCTGCAACGACGGTGAACCCCAGGACTTTTGCCAGGGAAATGATGCGTTCCACAATAGCCTGCTGTCGTTCGTCCGCCACCAGGTTGACGATGAAGCCCCGATCGATCTTCAGTATGTTGGCAGGCAGTTGAGTCAGATACACCAAAGACGAATACCCCGTGCCAAAATCGTCCAGCGCAATGCCGACGTCTGTTGCTCGCAACTTCGCCAGGATCGTGTTTATGTTTCCTGAATCGTCGATTGCCATGGATTCGAGGACTTCCAACTCCAGTCGTCGAGGATCCAAACTGTTCCTGGTCAAGGCGTCGCGTACCTGATTGACAATCTCGCCAGCCTGAAACTGGGCGGGTGAGATATTGACGGAAACAGCAAACGACTCGCTGCAAATACTTTGCCAGACCGCCATCTGGGCGCAGGCCGTGTTGAGAACCCACGCGCCGAGGCGACCGCCCAGGCCGATTTCGTCGACAATCGGGACGAAGGATGCCGGTGAGACAAGCCCTCGCTTGAAGGATGCCCAGCGCACCAGTGCCTCTGCGCCGACCACTTCGCCGCTAATCGCCGAAATCTTGGGTTGGTAGACCAGGAAGAACTCACCGTGTTCCATGGCCTCCCGAATTTCCTGGGCGAGTTCGAAGCGCGCCAGGATATCCGTGTTCATCTGGTTGGAATAGAAGTGATACCCCCCGCGCTGGCTCTTTTTGGATTCATACATGGCTGCGTCCGCAGCCTTTAACAAATCGCTAAAACCGTCGGCATTCTCCGGGAATAGCGCGATGCCGATACTCGCCGGCGAACTGATGAGGCGCCCTGCAACATCCAGCGGACGGGCCAGCCCCGTGCATAGGGTACGGGCAATGCGGTCAACGATGGCGACGGCGCTGTCATTTTTCAGATCAGGGATCAGGATGACAAACTCATCACCACCGATGCGCGCAATCGTGTCTGTGCTGCGTGCGTACTGTTCTAGCCGGTCGGTGACGGCAACCAGCAACATGTCTCCTATGGAATGACCGAGGCTGTCATTAACCTGTTTGAAGTCATCCAGATCGACGACCATGATCGCGATTGACAATCCTTCTCGTGTGGCCCGCAGCATAGCCTGCTCTACCCGATCACGCAGCAGAACCCGGTTGGGTAAATCCGTCAGGGCGTCGAAGTGAGCCTGGTGAAACAGCTTGCCTTCCCAGGCGATATTGGATCCGGCCGCGGACAAACGGTCGGCGAGGCTGCGGGCTGTCTGGACAATTCCATTCCTGTCGCTCGGGGGTTCCGGGCAGATCAGTACCAGTGCGCTGTCAAGGCGCTCGCCGACTTTGGCCGGGAATATCAGCGCATGTGTTGACTGCCCCCTGGCGAAGTGACTGAGAAAGCCGGCACCGGGTTCCCGAAGGTCAACCAGCAGCCAGGGCTGATCCTTCCATTTCTGTTCCTCAGCGGATTCCAGATTCACTTCCGATTCGCTCTTGGCATCCGCGGCTTCATCTGCGTCAAGAGTAATGAAGCGAGGCGGGTGCCCTTCTCTGAAGTGCAATACTCCCGCTGTGTCGCAGGCTACGGTCGCGGGAATATGGCGTAGCAGAAGATTGATGATGTGATCCATGTCCTCGCTGGAAAGAATGGCGTGATCCAGTTCTCCCAAAGCCTGCAAGAGGTGAAACTTCTTGTTCAGGCTGTCTGCCATTCGATTGAATGACAGCGCGAGACTCGCGAACTCGTCGTTTCCCGTTACCTCGACCTGACTGGAGAAGTCCCCCAGCGCGAGTTGCCGTGTGCCGGCGTGCAGACGCTCCAACGGACGCATCTGGCGGCGAATCTGGCCAATGGCAAACCAGGAAGCCAAGGAAAGGGCCAAGATTATGATTGCCGGGAAAACCTGCCGAAAGCGCGTTAAAACAGCCTGAATATCTCTTTCATCGTCGCTTACCACGATGATGAAACCTTCGCTGGCGAAGTTTGCCTGGAGTGGCGCGCGCCAGTAGCTCGCAAGCTGTTTCTCGCCATTTACCTGCCAGGAAAACTCACCGCGGTGATTTTTTTCCGTATCCAGCGACAAGTTTTCGTAACGCGGGGCCGGCATTTCCGGCGAGCAGTACAGCACGCTTCCTGTTGTTGTCAGGACGCAATAGTGTTCCGCAGAGTCGATTCCCGACCAGAGTCGCTCCTTGTCCAGGTGAGCGATGAGAAGACTCGAGGTTCCTTCCAGTGCTGCCAGCATAAACGGCACCGAATCGGCTGAGAGTTGCAGGACGATTTTTGATTTGTCGAGATGGTCGATCTGGTCTGGCGTCAATTGGGCGCGCGCCTGCTCCCCGGCGATCACCAGAGAGCGGAAACCATCCAGGCGGCGGGGAAATGGAAGCCGGGGATCAATGCCGGTTGATGGCGTGAGCAGATTCGCATGGCGCAGCAGGGAATCGGCGCGCCAGTTAAGGCGCTGTATCAATCCCAATCCTGCAGCCTTGGCATCAAGGCGCAACCGGCGGTAGTTCAGATCAGTCAAGGCTGCGCTGGCTTGAGAGTAGGCATAGAACGCCAAGCCGGCGGTTGGAACAAGCGCGGCGAACAGGAACAGGACGAGAATTCGTCGGGCCACCCTGCTGTTGAGTCCAGACTCCTGAACCCGTTTCATCACGTCATTGGAGAGGCGGTTGGTCTGAGGCACATAGGAGGCGCTCTTCAGTGTTCCGAGGCAACACCGACAAAGCCGCCGTTGCCGGCACGTACGATGTCGTCCCTAGCCTTGGAGGCGGTCAACTGCTTTTGGGTTCGACCATCCGGCCCCATGCTGTACAGGTCAAAATCGCTATTGATCGGATTGAGGTTTTTGTCCCTGCGGACTTGGCCCGTATTGGGTGCCGGAATAATATCGATAGCCAGGTATTGATAGGGGTTGCCCCAGGGGTCTGTCGGAATGGCAATATCGAGGGCACTCAGGCTTGCAGGGTAGGTTCTTTCGTCTTCGTGATAGCGCTTGAGAGCCAGGGCAATTGTTCCGATTTCGATGACAGCCTTGGCAACATAGGCGCGCTCGACATATCTGCGATAGCTGGGAATTGCGATTGCGGCGAGTGCTCCGATCACTGCCACAACAATTAGCAGCTCTACAAGCGTCATTCCAATATATCGACGCCGGTAGGAGGCAATCTGCGAAACTCGCGCGGCGCAAAAACAGCCGATTGTGAACTTCTGAACCAACAAGACACTTCTCCAATGCTATGCCAGCAAAATTTTGCTCCCGGTTTTCTATTCACTACCGATACTAAACGCTGTCGGGGGGGATGGGTGGCACGAGACAAGCAAGAAAATTCAGTTCTTGCGAACTTTCCTTTTTAAGTGGCCGCCTTGATCACTCTGGCTGGCAAACTGAACCAATTGTTGAAACGATTCCTGAATTGCGCAACGCAGTTCTTGTAGAACAATGCCATAAGCACGGGGCATTGACGATTTCCTCTTCAGGCTTGCATTCAAAAAGCAAGCATCACGCTTTTAGCGCCGCCCTTTGCGCCTTCACGATATCGCCAATCCCCGCCGCGGCAAGTTCCAGCAACGTGTCGAGTTCTTCGCGGGAGAAAGGCGCGCCCTCGGCCGTGCCCTGCACTTCGATGATGCCGCCGCCGGCGGTCATCACCACGTTCATGTCGGTGTCGCAACCCGAATCCTCGGCGTAATCGAGATCGAGCAGCGGCGCGCCATCGACGATGCCGACCGAGACGGCGGCGACCAGTTCGCGCATCGGGTGCTGCGCCAGTTTGCCGCCGGCAACCAGGGTGGACAAGGCGTCGTGCAAAGCCACGCAGGCGCCGGTGATCGAGGCGCAGCGGGTGCCGCCATCGGCCTGCAGCACATCGCAATCGAGCGTGATCTGGCGCTCGCCGAGCGCCGCCAGATCGGTTACGGCGCGCAGGGAACGGCCGATCAGGCGCTGGATCTCCTGGGTGCGACCGGATTGCTTGCCCTTGGCGGCTTCACGTGCGGTGCGCGTGTTGGTCGAGCGCGGCAGCATGCCGTACTCGGCCGTGACCCAGCCGCTGCCTTTGCCGCGCAAAAAGCCCGGCACCGATTCCTCGACGCTGGCATTGCACAACACCTTGGTGTCGCCAAACTCGACCAGGACGCTGCCTTCCGCATGTCGCGTGTAGTTGCGGGTGATCTTGAGGTCGCGCAACCGGTCGATCGTGCGATTGATGCGTGCGGGTGGGCGAGGGGCTTGAGTCATTAAGTTGCTCCATTGGTTTTGGTTGGAAGGCGGCGACGGATCTCGACTATGGCGCGCTCGATTTCCGCGTCGCTGAGAGGGGCCTGGCCGATATAGGTGTCGCAGAAGGGCGGGTCGTCGTTGGCCGCCGCCGGGGGCGACTCCCAGCGCATGGCGACCAGCGTCAGATTGTCTGCGCCGGGGCCGGCGGCATGCTCGGCGGCGTCGAGCAAGTGTGGCACGGACGCTGTCAGTGGCTGGCGGCCGAGTTCAGTCACCAGTCGTTCGCCCAGCGGCCACCAGGCGCCATCCGTGCACAGGGCGATCAAATCCCCGTCCTCCAGCGGCATCGGGCGCGAGACTTCGATGTGCGGTTTCTCCTCGCCGCCAAGGCAGCTGAATACGCGGCTGCGCAGCGGATGGCTGGCGGCTTCGGCCGGGCTGATGCTGCCATCATCGATCATGTTCTGCACAACGCTGTGATCGCGAGTCTGGGCGACCCGGGGCGGGCCGCCGGCCAGGGTGTGAATCAGGTACAGGCGAGAATCACCGGCATGGGCCCAGGTGGCCCGGCCGTCCTGTACCACGCAGGCGATGCAGGTGGTGCGCGGCGCCGCATGGGCGGCAATGCGGCACTCATCGGAGTAGCGCACGATGATCAGGTGCGCCCGCAGCAGCGTCGCGGCGAGAAACTTGGCGGGGTCGGTCAGCCGTGGTCTGGCTTCGCGGCGAAAGCATTCGGTCACGGTGTCGATGGCGATCTGCGCCGCAACCTCACCCTGCAGATGGCCGCCCATGCCGTCCGCGACCACCATCAGCACGGCCTCGTCGGTCGCCGACCAGGTGGCGCGATCCTGATTGATCTCGCGACCGCCGATGCGACATTCATGTGCAATGGTGTAGTGCATCACCAGCCACGCAAGCCAAGGCGGGACAACCACGACCCCGGCGGCTGGTCGCCGGCCTTGCCGGTATTGAGCGATGCCTGCAAGGCGCGTGCGTGCTGTGGTCGGCGCATGGGTTCCAGGCGCAGGCAGTCGTCAATGGTCGCAAGCAGTCGCGGCGAATAGTTCTTGCCCCAGCGTTGGCGGGCCGGCAGCAGTTGGTCATCCTGCAGACGCTCATCCGCCGCCTGCGGTGCGCTGCCGGCCAGCGCGGCATACATGCAGGCGCCCACCGCATAGATATCCGTCCATGGGCCCAGGGTAAATTTGCCGTGGTATTGCTCGGGTGCGGCATAGCCCGGGGTGTACATCGCCCGCGGCTCCGGCGGGCCGATGTCCATGGCGTAGCGCGCCGCGCCGAAATCGAGAAGCACCGGGCTGTTGTCCGCGCGCAGCCAGATATTCGCCGGCTTGATGTCCAGGTGCAGCAAGCCGCTGCCATGCACCTCGCCGAGGCCGTCGAGCACGCCGCTGAACATGCCGCGCAGAAAGCTTTCGTCCTGGTGGCCGCGATGCTTGCGCAGAAAATCGCGCAAGGTCTGGCCGACTTCGTAGCGCATCACCAGGTAGACGGTTCCGTTGGCCCGGAAAAAATTCAGCACGCGCACCACGTTGCGATGGTCGAGTCCGGTCAGCGCCCGCCCTTCCTCGAAGAACAACTTCAGGCCATGATTGAACTCGGTTTGAAATCCCACTGGAATCGTCGGCGCGATCTGTCCTTCGCCGCGCAATACGTGGGAATTTGGCAAATACTCCTTGATCGCCACCGCCTGTCCCTCGGTATCGTGTCCCAGATAGACAATCGAAAAACCGCCGACCGAAAGCTGGCGCTCGATGCGATAACCCTCGAGTTCGAAACCCGGAGGCAGGGCGTGGTTGTTCTGCGAGAACACGGTGGTCGGCTTGTGGTGGCTTTGCGTAAGGGATTGATATACTGCCTTGATTTTCCTTGTTCGCCCGCCCCCTGTAAACAACTGCTTTGAATGCGGCGTCCGAGCACCCACGGAGATTCCCCTCATCATGATCCATAGCATGACCGGATATGCTGCCGTCAGCCGCGATCTTGGCAGCGCAGTAATGAACCTCGAGATCAAGAGCGTCAATTCGCGTTATCTTGATATCAGCTTTCGCCTCAGCGAAGATTTGCGCTTTCTGGAAATGCCGCTGCGCGAAAAAATAACCGGGCGCGTCGGGCGCGGCAAGATCGAATGCCGCGGCTACCTGCAGGCGCAGCCGCTGCAAGGCGTCGCGCCGCGCGAACGGGCGCTCAACCCGGCGCTGCTGGCCGAACTGGGCACGCTCGATGCCGCCGTGCGCAGCGCCCTGCCGCACGCGGTGCCGCTGTCGGTGGCCGAAGTGCTGCGCTGGCCCGGTTTGCTGGGCGACGACTCGCTGAGTGCCGAGCAGTTGCAGGCAGCCGCACAGGAAGCGTTCGTTCAGTTGCTCGATGATTTTGTCGCCTCGCGCTCCCGCGAAGGCGCCAAACTGGCGGATGTCCTGCGCGATCGCGCGGCGCGCATGCGCGAACAAATCAGTGCCGCGGAACCCTTGCTGCCGGCCGCGCTGGCCGCCTATCGCGAGCGCCTGGCGACCAAGCTGCGCGAAGCGGTGGCGAATCTCGACGAAGAACGCATTCGCCAGGAAGTCGGCGTGTTTGCCGCCAAGATCGATGTCGCCGAGGAAATCGCGCGCCTGATCACCCATATGGACGAGCTCGAGCGCGTGCTGAAGAAAGGCGGCGCAGTCGGCAAGCGGCTCGATTTCCTGATGCAGGAACTCAACCGCGAAGCGAATACCCTGGCCTCCAAGTCGGTCTCGGGTGAAGTCACCGCCATTGCGTTGGAACTGAAACTGCTGATCGAACAGATGCGCGAACAGGTGCAGAACCTGGAGTAGTCGCGGGCGCGCAGATGAAACATTCAGACGGTGAATCTTTCATCACGATCCATTCCGCCGCACCGGCCAAACCGCTCCTGGGCGAACCCTGCAATGGCTGCGGCGTGTGCTGTGCGGCGCAGCCCTGCCCTGTCAGCCGCCTGCTGCTCGGGCATCGCAGCGGGGCCTGTCCGGCTTTGCGCTGGCAGGCGCACGAGCGTCGCTACGCTTGCGGCATGGTGACCGAACCGGGGCGTTTCCTGCGCTGGCTGCCGCAGCGCTGGAGTGGCTTCGCCGGGCGGCGTTTCGCGCGCTGGATCGCCGCCGGCATGGGCTGCGATTCGGATATCGAAGCGCGCTAAGGCCGCGCCAGGAAAAGAGCTTCCTCGGATGCTGGCGAGGACGCTGCATGGAAAGCCAGAACCACGCATCAAAGATACGACGCATCGCTGCAGAAACGACAACGGCGCCCTTGGGCGCCGTTGTCTGTGCGAGCCAGGTCGGAATCAGTGCTTCATGCCACCGTGGGCTTGATCCTTGTCCATCGTCGTGCCGCCGGTCAGCGACTTGACGGGCGCCTTGATTTCGATGCTGCTGCGCTTCTTGTCCTTGCCTTCGAAGACAAGCGTCATGGGCACGCTGGAACCCTCTTTCACCTGCTGCTTCAAATCCATCAGCATGACGTGATAGCCGCCCGATTTGAGTTCGACGGTCTTGCCGGCGGGCAGTTCGAGGCCGCCGGGCATCGCGCGCATTCTCATGACATCTTTTTCCATCGACATTTCATGAATCTCGACAACGCCGGCGACCGGTGACTTGGCTTCGACCAGGCGGGCATCCTGGGGGGATGTGAGTTGCATGAAGGCCCCCGTGGCTTTTTGCTGCGATACGGTGGCGCGTACCCAGGGGTCTTTTACAACGACCTGGGCATGTGCGGGAAGGGTGATGCCGGCGGTGACCAGCGCGGCCAGTGCGGCGAGGCGAATAGTGTGATTCATGATGACTCCTTGCGATGGGAATAAGCCGCGAATGCGCGGGGAAACTTTTCCTGCTCCGCGCGCATCCTGGCGGTGGCGCGGAGACAGACCTGGGGCGTTCAGGCCGCCGCGGGCGGGCCGCGCGGGGGGTGCGCCGTCCGCAACGCAAGCGTGGGACGCGCTGCGGCCTGAGAACCGCGGAAGGCGTGGAATCTCGGCGCTGGCGAGACGCCGGCGCTGAAATCGGCGGCCAGCATCGGGCTGCCGGTGGCGCATTGTTTGCAGCAGGCGTGCACCTCCGTGCCGGGCTGCGATCCCGCTGCGCCGATCTGCGCCGGATCGAGCTTGCGCACGCCGTGGCTGGTGCACACCTCGGCGGCAAAGCTGCTGCCAACGCCGGGCGTCATCGCGGCAGGCATCAACCCTGTACCGACCAAGGCTTGCAGCACTATCGCCAGCAGACCGAAGGTCAACAAACGGGTAGCGCGATGACGAAACGACAGTCGGGGAACGAAATGCAGCATGGGCCGCGTATACTAATACGAGCGGCCTTCGCGCGGGATTGACTTGAAAATGTACTGAAAAACATGATAGCCGGAACTCTTTTTGTCGTCGCGGCGCCTTCCGGCGCCGGCAAGACCACCCTGGTGGGTCGCCTGCTGGCGGATGATCCGCTGGTGAAGAACTCGATTTCCTATACCACCCGCGCGCCCCGCGCCGGTGAGCAGGATGGCCGCGAGTACCATTTCATCGATGTGCAGGATTTTCTTGCCATGCGCGAGCGCGGCGAGTTTGCCGAATGGGCGGAAGTGCATGACAATTTCTACGGCACCTCGCGCGTCTGGCTCGAGCAGCGCCTGAAGGAAGGCTGCGACATGATGCTGGAGATCGACTGGCAGGGCGCGCAGCAGATGCGCCGCCAGCTTCCCGAGGTGGTCAGCATATTCATTCTGCCGCCGTCGATCGCCGAACTTGAACACCGGTTGCGCAAGCGCGGCTCGGATAGCGAGGATGTCATCGCGCGCCGCGTGGCCGGTGCCCTGGCTGAAATGCGTCACGTGGGAGAGTTCGATTTTGTTATAATCAACAATGACTTGGATGTGGCGCTCGGCGAGCTGAAAGCCGCCGTGCGCGCTTCGCGTCTGCGATACGGGCGCCAGCGCGCCCGTCACCCCGAAGTATTCCGTTTTCTCGATCAGGATTGAACACCATGGCTCGTGTCACCATTGATGATTGCATCAAGCTCATCCCCAACCGTTTTCAGCTCACCCTGGCGGCAACTTACCGCGCGCGCCAGCTCACGCTGGGCAGCACGCCGCTGGTTGATCCGGGCCGCGACAAGCCGACCGTCATTGCCTTGCGCGAAATCGCCGCAGGCAAGGTTGGCGTCGAAATCCTGACCCGCAACCAGCCGTAAGCACCATGCAGACGGGATGAACCATGACGGCGCCGCCGCTTATGCCAATCCCGTCACCTGCCCCCGCGCCCGCGATCCTTGATCCCGAGGTCGTGCCGGGGGCTTCCGACGAGCCGCCGCTGATTTCGGCGGACATGCATCCTCCGGTTGACCTCGCCGAAGACCTGGAACGCTTCAACGCCCGGCTCGCCACCTATCTCAAGCCCGAGGACATCAAGCCGATCGGCGCCGCCTACATGTTCGCCGGCGCCGCGCACCGCGGCCAGTTGCGCGTCAGCGGCGCGCCCTACATCTCCCATCCTCTGGCCGTGGCCGAAACCCTGGCCGGCTGGCACCTTGATCCCAACGCCCTGATCGCCGCGCTGCTGCACGACGTGATGGAAGACACGTCGATCACCAAGGAACAAATCGCCGAACGCTTCGGCAAAGTTGCCGCCGATCTGGTCGATGGCGTCTCCAAGCTCGACCGGATCGAGCACCAGAGCTTCGAAGAAGCCCAGGCCGAGAATTTCCGCAAAATGCTGCTGGCCATGGCGCGTGATGTGCGCGTGATTCTGATCAAGCTGGCCGATCGCCTGCACAACATGCGCACGCTGGACGCCATGCGCACCGAAAAGCGCCGCCGCATCGCGCGCGAGACGCTCGACATCTACGCCCCGATCGCCAATCGCCTCGGTCTCAACGCGCTCTACCGCGAGTTGCAGGAACTGGGCTTCCAGCATGCGCATCCGTTGCGCTATCGGGTGTTGTCGAAAGCCGTGAAAGGCGCCCGCGGCAACCGTCGCGAGGTCGTCAGCAAGATCCTGCAATCGATTCGCAAGACATTGCCCGAGGCTGGCATCGCCGCCGAAGTGATGGGCCGCGAAAAGCATCTCTATGGCATTTATCGCAAGATGCGCGAGAAGCAACTGAGTTTCTCGCAAGTACTCGACATCTACGGATTCCGCATCATCGTCAAGGATCGCCAGAGCTGCTACCTGGCGTTGGGGGCCTTGCATGCGCTGTATCAGCCGGTGCCGGGCAAGTTCAAGGACTACATCGCCATTCCTAAAGCCAATGGCTATCAATCCTTGCACACGACCCTGATCGGCCCCTTCGGCACGCCGGCGGAAATCCAGATTCGCGATGGCAACATGCACCATGTCGCGGAATCCGGCGTTGCGTCGCACTGGCTGTACAAGGATAAATCGACGCTCGATCAGCTGCAGCAGAAGACCCACAAGTGGTTGCAATCGCTGGTCGAATTGCAGTCGACCACGGGCGATTCCTCGGAGTTTCTGGAGCACGTCAAGGTCGATCTGTTTCCCAGCGAAGTCTATGTTTTCAGTCCAAAAGGCAAGATATTCGCGCTGCCGCGCGGATCGACCGCGGTCGATCTGGCCTATGCCGTGCATACCGATATCGGCGATCGTTGCGTCGCCTGCCGCATCAACTTCGAGACCATGCCGCTACGCACCGAACTGCGCAACGGCGATCGCGTCGAGATCGTCACGGCGACCAGTGCAGCTCCCAATCCGTCCTGGCTGGGTTACGTCAAGAGCGCGCGAGCGCGCTCGCGGATCCGGCATTTTCTCAAGGCACGGCACAACGAGGAAGGCCAGTCGCTGGGCGAGCGCTTGCTGGTGCGGGCGCTGGCGGAACTCGGCCATACCCTGGCCGAGGTCGATGAGCCCGCCTGGGAAAGTTTTCTGTTCGATACAGGCAGGCACAACCGCAACGAAATATTCGCCGACATCGGGCTCGGCATACGCCTGGCGCCTATCGTCGCGCGACGGCTGATGGCACGCGATGAGAATTTGCAGCAGGCGGTGCGCGATGCCGGCTCGGTGGTGATCCGCGGTACCGAAAGCGGCGCGGTGCAACTGGCGCCGTGTTGCCGCCCGATTCCCGGCGATCCGATCGTCGGCCTGATCCGCAAAGGCCATGGACTGGTGGTGCATACGCACGACTGCAGCACGCTTGCCAAGCTGCGCAGCAGCAAGCTGGAGTGGATCGACGTCGAATGGGAAGCCGGCATCACCGGCATGTTCGAAGCCAGCATTCGCGTGCTGACGCGCAACGAGCGCGGCGTGCTGGCGCGACTCGCCGCCGAAATCGCCGAGACCGAATCCAATATTGTCGATGTCAGCATGGTCGACGACAGCGGCGACGCCTCCACCTTGTTCTTTACGCTGCAAGTCGCCGATCGCAGCCATCTCGCCCGCATCATGCGGGCCTTGCGGCGCGTGCCCGAGGTGGTGCGCATCAACCGCTACGCAGACTCGAAACACTAAACCCGCAACGCCGAAATTCGACACCCGAAAGGAAACAGCATGGCGCTCTACGAATCCGACCACACCAAGTTCATTCGCGAATGGCTGGAGAAGCACCCCGAGGAACTGGTGGAACAGCAAAAAGGACGCGCACTCTGGTGGGACAAGGCGCCACGTCCGCTGGAGACGATGCAGGACGATATCGCGGCCAAAGTTCCCAGCAAGGGCTACTACTACGACGCCAACTGACTTGGACGCGCGGCACCGTGTTCGGTTCCGCAGCCAAGGTAAAACTCGGCGCTGGTGATACGGCGGTAGCGGGCGCCAGATGATTCGCGCTGAAGCTTTTGCGGCAAAGTGCAAGAAGCGGTGTCGCTAATAGAACCTGAGCATAGTTTCGGCTCACGCCCTTCTCGGCCAGACATCAAGTGCTGACGTTTTCAAGTCGCTTGTTCCCGGTGCAGTCAATTTCCTTGTTTGCCTAGACCTCGCACCAAGGCGCATGCCCTGGTGCGAATGTCGTTCAGTGGCCGGCGCCAGCGAAACCGATGGCAATCAACACCAGCAGAGTCAGTCCGAAGGCGATCAGCACCAGACCGAGAATCTTCGAAGCCAGCGTGAAGGGTGCCGACGGTGCATCCACCAGATATTTCTCCAGTTCGCCGGTCTCCACCAGGCGATCGTATTGTGCCCGATGTTCGTGTCTGAACTCGGTCATTGACTGGGTGCCGGTGAACATCACAACATCAGGTGGCGGCAGTTTGTCGGGCCTGAAGTGGTTGTTGAAGAAATGCACCGTGAAGAGGAACACGGCGGCGAGCACGGCTTCTTCGCCATGCACCACCATCGCGACGTTGAACACCCAGCCTGGCAGGAACTTGGCGACCACATGCGGGAATGCAAGCATCATCCCGCTGCCGCCGATGATGGCCATACCCCAGAACACCGCCCAGTAGTCGAACTTCTCCCAGTAGGACCAGCGTTCGATGCGCGGACGCTCACCCTTGCCGACGAACCACTTGAACATCCCGATCATGTCGTGCATGTCCTTCCAGTTCGGCACGAAGGAATCGGGGCCGAAGAACTTGAAGCGCTTCCAGCTACGCACAATGCTGATTGTCACTGCAACCAGATGGATGGCGAAGATTCCCAGCATTGTGTAGGCCGCCAAACGGTGCACCTGTCCGGCGATTTTCGGGGTGCCGAACGCCCCCATCACGGACTTGGCCCAACTGGTGTCAGGGAAGAATGCGGCCATTCCGGTCAGCACCAGCACCATTACGCTCAAAGCGAACAACAGGTGGGCGATGCGCCATATCGGACCAAACCGCCTGACATGCCGGGTAGCTAGTTCGGGCGGCAGTTTGTCGGTCATGACGTGCGGCGCGGTCTTGCCTTGCTTGCGATCCGCATATTCGCGATACCACCACAGGCCCGAATGCAACCAGAAGAAAGCGAATACGCCTATAAGCAGGGCGACCATGGCCTTGGTGGTGAGCCAGATCTCCGGATATTTGGCAAAGTCATGGCTGTTGCCATGCGGGCTGAAGCTGAGGAAGCCGGCAGTCGCCAGACCGGGTTTGCCTTCCTTGCCGCTGTGGCAATTCTGGCAGGTCTTCAGCCGGTTCTTCTCATTCATCTTCGACTCGGGGTCTTTCGAGGGCTGCATGGCATGGCTGCCGTGGCAATCCGCGCATTTGGCGGTATAGGCATAGCCCAGGGTGGCAACCTGGCCGTGATAGGACGCCTTGTAGGACTTCTGGGCATCCTTGTGGCAGTCGCCGCAACTGGCCGTAATTTCCAGCTTGGCCTTCACCGACGAACTACCGATGATGTCGTGGGTGGTATGACAGTCGGAACAGACGGCCGATTTCAGGTTTTGCTTCTCGATGATTTCCTTGCCGTGTATCGAGCCGGTCCAGTCTTCCAGGTGGTCTTCGTGGCATTTGCCGCAGATGTCGGGTACCGCGGCATGCCATTCTTTACGTTCCTGAGTGCCGCGCAGCGGCACATCGAAGCTGTGTACGTTGTGGCAATCGCTACAGATCGCCATGAGTTTGGACGGATCATCCTTGTCCTTTTGGGCGTGGAAAGACTTTTTGTAGGCTGCGACATTCTCGGCGACGATTCCCAGTCGGGGCTTTTCCGCAGTCTTGTTTTCTTTCTTGGCGGTATCCCACAAGTCGAGGTGGCACTGTGCGCACTCGGGCTTTTTCGCATCCGAAGCTATCTTGTGTGGGGTAACACTGTCAGTGATATCTGTATGACAGGTGACGCACTCCATCTTTGCGTGCACGCTCTTGGCGTACTTGTCAGGGTTGATTTCATGTAGTGCACGCTTGTCGCCATCGTCCTTTTCTAATTCTAGCTTGCCTTTCTTGCCGTCGTGGCACGTCTGGCAGCTTGCGTCGTCGAGTTTTGCCCCACTCTTGCCATCCGCAGCCGCGGCAAGGCCGGCGAAGAATGTCACACCCAGGAAGATCGATGCCGCCAAGGCCCACGCTGCAAACTTATTGGTGCGCTTCATTGCAATTCCCCATGACGTGTTGTGTGTCACCGATCACGAACTCGGCAGTCTGCGGATGTCTGATTTGCCGCGTAAAAATCCATGAACAAATCCGGCCCAGCTATCAATGGGCACCATGGCTGGCAGGGAAATTACCCAGGTGCGGATGCAAAACCGCATGAGTCAAGTGAAACCACCCGGCTCATGCTGAGAGTGTTGATTACTGCGCCAGAATCCACCGCGCCAGATTGCTCAGCGCTTTCGGATCCTTGGTGTCGATGATCTTGTGATCTTCTTCGGTGCCGTCATCCAGCTTGACCTTTTTACCTTCGGTCATTTGCTTGATGGCTTCCGCTTCGCCGAGTTTTTTCTCCTTGTACTTGGCGGCGATCTTCTTGTAGGAAGGACCCTTCTTGGTTTTGTCGACGGCGTGGCACTTGAAGCAGTTATTCTTTTTGCCAAGCTTTTTGGCGGCGTCATCATCGACCTCGGCGTGTACGGGAGTCAGTCCAGCCAAAGCGAATAACAAGGATCCGGTCACGAAGAGAGCAGTTTTGGTTTTCATAAGCGAACTCCGAAAGAGGTTGTTTTAAGAGGTGGTTCAAATTGCCTGCCGGGTCACGCCTGCCTGGAACCCCATTTTTGGGCAGGCTGATCCACATCACGGGCCGGAAACGCGCCGCGTGAATCAATACAATTCAATTGAGAAAGTTGCCCCACAAGCCCAGCGCAGCAATTACATTGCCCCGGTCGTAGTAGGGAGCGGTGCTTGTAGACGCCCCATTCAAATCGTTGCTCCGGCAGCACTGAAGCGTTTTTCGCAGATCGATTCTCGCGATACCAGCGGTGGTGGCGCCATGTTTGTCTTCTCCAAATTCACCGACATTTCGCGCTGATGGACACGTCGGCGCAGATGCCCCGCCCGAGCCAGACGCGGGCTCGGGCGGGCAGCACACGACTACTTCAGTTTGACGGCGTTGATGTCGACTTTGGTACCTTTTTTGGCGCCTATCCCTAGCGTCTTCTCGAAGGAAACTTGGTGGCCGCGCGTCGTGATGTTGTCGTCGTGAATGGCAAAGCCAACGTTGTAGATGCCGCCCTCCTTCAGGGTTTTGTCGTCGTCGTTGGTCAGGCCCAGCGGACGGATCAGCACCACCGTCCACATACCGTCCTTCCAGCTGGCGATGGCGTTGTTGTCGGCGGCCGAGCCCTTGGCATCTTCACGGCTGGTGATGTAGTCGGGAATCAGGTCGCCCTCCTTCCAGCCCGCGTTCGGGTCAAACGGTACGGCATTCTGTTCGCGGATCAGGTAGTGGTTGCCACCCTTGTACAGATCGAGGACCTTGATCGACTTGTAGCCGACCTTCTTTTCGTCCCACATGTACTTCGGCTGATGCGTGGCCTTGTCGGCGTTGCCGCTGAAGGGATCCTTGCCGGCGTCGCCGAAGCGATACTCGAGCACGTAACCGTCGTCGGCCATGCCGACTGAGGTGCTGCGATGGGCGCGCCACTGGATCAGGTCGAGGAAATTGCCTGCCGCCTTCAGCTTGGCGATTTCTTCAACCGACTTGCCGGTTTTCCAGTCGGACGGGTCGGTGCGGGTGTCGGGCAGGTACTTGCGCACGTCTTTCTTCTTGATCGCGGTCAGCAAGGGGTTGGCGGCGACTTCGTCCTTTGTCGCTAGCTTTGGATTGTCACGTTCGCCGTCATGGCAAGTCAGCCAGCAGCCCTGCTTGCCAAAGCCGGGCACCTTGCCGTCGTCGATCAGGATCGACATGCGGTCTTCGTAAATGCCTGGGGTCTTGCCGTCGTGAACGTCCTTGTCAAGCTTGGGATAACCCCAGACTTTCCACTCCTTGCCATCAAAGCGCAGGTACTGGTGCTCGGTGCCGGGGTAGGGATTGTCGGTTTTCCACTGGTAGCGCAGATACAGGTTCTTGTCGTCATAAGCGGCCTGCACCTTGAGTTCCTTGTAGCCCGATTTTCCGGGAATTGCCATGGGCTCAAGCTTGTTGAGCTTCACCAGTTTGTTGCCCAGATCCTTTTCCGCATCTTCTTCATCGTGGCAGGACAGGCAGGCGTCACCGCGCTTGACCTCTTTCGCGGCGTTCTCATGCGCATCGCTACGCAGCCATTCGTAGGTGGATTGGCCAGGATAGAACATCGGCACCTTGGTAGTCGAAATCTTTGACCAGTTGATCTTGGCCGGATCGGCGGCCAGGGCGGAACCCATACCGATGAGAGCCAGGCTCAGAAACAATGCTGTTCTTTTCATGATGAGTCTCCGTTTTTAGAAGTGACGATTTGTCAAAATCGATATGACTGAACCGAACAATGAATTGGCTCACCGATTCGGCCGCGCGGTATTGTTTCTCGGGTAATTGCCTAAATCTGGACAAAGTCTCGCAAGTCTTGTGCCACGCTTCAGTTCTTCCGCTCTGCACTGAGCCGGCGGGGCAATTTGGGAGATACTGCTATCTGGTTGTCAAGTGAATGTGGCAACCGTCACATTCAAGTGACAACTCCCCCTCGCCTCATGCGGACCTACAAATTCTGTCGGGGGGTACCGCTCATG
>JAIPCT010000034.1 GCA_021738065.1 Burkholderiaceae bacterium | reverse complement strand
CCAACCGCCGGCATAGACGCGCACCGGCAATTCGTATCCCGCCACCAGTCGCGTGAAATAGGCCAGCCCTTCGTAGGTGTCATGGGCGTAGGCAATCACTTCGCCAGTTGGCAGCAGCGGACGCGGACCGGCCGGGCTCAGCGTCGCCGCCGACAGCAGGACGGCGCCCGGCAGATGGCCGCCGCGCGCGCCGCGCACCGTCTCGCCCCAGTATTCGAGTTCGCTGCGGCCGTCGAGCAGGCTCACGCTGGCGCCGTTGTGATGAAGGTCGCGCTTCAATTCCATTTTGAGTTCATCTATCAGCAGCAGACGCTCGGCCCGCATCGGCGCCGCAAACACCGCGCTGCGAACCATGCCGCGCTCCTCTCCCGGTGCGGCATCGCTGCGTCCGACGAGGATGCGCGCCAAGGGCTCCGTCAGTACCCGCACCTGCCGCTGCCCGGCCAGATACAGCAGGCCGGCGACGAAATCACGGGCCGTCGCATCCTGGCCGACCACCAGCACGGCTTCGCTGCCGTCGAGGCCCGCGGTGCCCAGCAGCCAGAGGATGTCGCGCTCGCTGGGTAGGCTGCGGTGCGGCCCGAGAAAATCCTCGGCCGGCAGGCAGCGGGCCTTGGGCAGCGTCGCCCGGCGACAGTCGGCCACCGGCCGGCTGTCGATGATGATTGCAGCGGCCGCCTGTCCATCAATACCGTTCGCATAAGCGAAACTGTCGTCGGCCCGCGCCTTGGCCGGCAGCATGGCGGCGAAGACAAGCGCGGCAAGGAGCGGGGCGCCGCGCATGCTCAACAACCGCTGAAACGCTTCGCCGCGACCGGCGCGCTGCCGGCTGCACCCACCGGCGCGGGCGGGTTGTCGATGTAGTAGCCCATGAGATCGACCACCGTGGCCTTGCCGAAGCCGGGCAGATCGAGTTCGGGCAGGGTTTCCGCCGACGCCGGCTGCTTCGCCGCGTCGATCGTGGCGCGCGGTAGTGCAGCCAGGGAAAAGCCAACCGCACAGATCGCGGTGGCGAGCACCAGACTGACGGAGCAAAAGATCACACCGGTTCGATTCAACATGGCAGGTTCCCGAGAAAAACGCCGCTCACAGCGAGTCGCTGAAGAATGCCAGATACATCATGCCGAAGGCGAGGCAGAACAGCAGTCCATGAAAAACGGTTTGCAGGTCGAGGCCCTTCATTTCTCTCCCTTGTAGTGACGCACCAGCGTAGCAACAGGAACGGCCTCGCCTGAAATCGGGTGAATCACCGGCGGCGTGAAATAGGGCACGCCATCCCGGGTTGCCTTCATGCCGGGTGGCGGCGCGAAAGTCATCCAGAGAAAGCCGCCGATGCTGGCGATGGCCGAAAGCGCGACAAGCAGGCGCAGCAGCAGTCTTTGCCACATGGTCTCAGTCCTTCCGGATGTAGATGCGCCAGCAATTGGACGCCTTTACCGTTTCCAGATGCGTCGCGTCGAGATCGTCACACAACGGCGGCAGCGCCTCGACCGACGAAGGATTGTCGGCCAGCACCTCGATGATCTCGCCAATGGCGATTTCGTTGACGGCCTTCTTGGTCATCAACTGCGGCCGCGGGCAGGAAACGCCGAGGCAATCAATGCGGCGGGCGATTTGAATCGTCGTGCCGTCGCCCAGCACCGCCTCACCGCTGACGGGCGCTTCTTCAACTTTCTTTTTTGATCCGAACAGTCCCATGTCTTTTTCTCCCGATCAGCTGTGGACAGCGGCGGCGGACGCCGACTTGTTTTTCTGGTGTTCCTTCTGGTGCTTCTCGTGCTCGACATGCTGGGCGCGTTCGCGGCGCAGGATGCCGCGATAGAGGGCGAACAGGAGAGCAGCCTGTATCAAACCGAAGAAAACGGCGGGAATGCCGAGCTTGTCCTGCAGCGTCTGCGCGTTGGCGAAGCCCAGTTGCAGCGCCGCCGGATTGATCTGTCCGGTCATGGTCTGCGGCGCAGGCGGCCACCAGCTCGCTGACCAGACCAGCGAAAACAGAAACATGCCGACGAATGTGAAGATCAGCGCCCACAAGGCGCCGATGTTGCCTTCGCCGGTCTTGACCCAGGTGGACACCGTGCAGGCCCCCGCGAGCACCATGCCGATGCCGAACAGGAAGAGGCCGGCGAAGGTGTTGAGGCCGACATCGAATTGCAGCGGATGCCCGGCGCCGACGCTCATGAAGCCGGTGAAGCCGACCGTGAGGATCATCATCGCCACCAGCATCGCCTTGGTGTTGCGATAGGTCTTGAACATGATGGCGTCGCGCAGCGCGGCAGTGTTGCAAAAACGCGAACGCTGCATCAGCAGGCCGGCGACCGAACCAAACAGGAATGCAACCAGGCATTCGACAAGCGGTGTCATGCGTCTCCCTCCAGAATTTTCTTGTAGATCATCGAGCCGACCCAGGCGCCGGCGATGATGCCGGACATGGCCAGATAGCCGCCCAGGTTCATTTCCGGCATCAGGCCGAAGAAGGTCGATACGTTGCAGATGTAGGCCAGGCGAATGCCGAAACCCATCAGCAGGCCGCCGATGGTGATCAGCACCCACTCCGACAGGTGGCGCGGCACGCGCCAGTAAAACTCCTTGCTGGCGACCGCGCCGACGAAGGCGCCGAACAGCATGCCGAGGCTGATATAGATCTTCCAGTAGTCCGCGTGCGGCGGAAAGACGATGCTCCAGAAGGGAATGCGTTCAAGCTCGTCACCAAGGACAGCCTGCGCCATCAAGCCGGTCATCATGGTTTCGCCGCCGCCGACAGTCCAGGCGCCCATTAGTAGAAACATGAAAATATTGAGCACCGCGATCGCGGCGAGCGCGATGATCGGATCCAGTGTCTTGCGAAAAAACTCCATGCCGGTCTTCCTCCGTGTTGCGCTGCGGTCTTGCCGACCGGCGCGTTGTTTTGAGAGATTCTGGGGGGCGGCCTTGTGTCTGAGGTAGTATTTATTGCCAACACATTTCCACGTTTCGCTTTGCTTCGGGAACCGGTATGACCATTTATCAGGAATCGCGGGATTTTCTCGAACACATGTTCAGCTCCTGCACCACATCGCAGATCAGCGAGTTTATTCCCGAGAAGCGCGGATTCCGGCTCCACGGACACAGCACCACCGTCACCCTCGAGCGCGCCTTCTGGAACGTGGTCGAGGCCATGGCGCAGGAATGCGGCCTGCCCGTGCCGCGCCTGATCGAACGCGTGCTCGACAGTTGCATCGTGGCCAACGACAAGAATCTGTCGTCCTGCCTGCGCGTGATCTGCCTCAAGTACCTCAATATCTACACGGCGGGCAGCATTCCGGCCAGCCCGGAGCAGCGTTCGCGAACCACACCGAGCTAGCGAGCGCCGGCTTCCGGGCGGTGCAGAGTTTTCAAGGTTTTCGCTCGCCGGGCCTGGCTCGCCATCGTGGCGAACCCACGGCGAACTCAGGTCCGGCGACGAATGCCGCCACTTTTCTTGCGAGGAATCGATGAACTTCACCGGCACATTTCCCATTCTGGCAACGCCCTTCCACGGCGACGGCAGCCTCGATCTCGAATCCGTCGATCGCCTGGTCGGTTTCATGGCCGGCCTCGGTGTCGATGGCGTGACCATCCTCGGCATGCTGGGCGAATCGAACCGCATGCTCGACCGGGAACGCGAAACCTTGATTGCGCGGTCCGTCGCAGCGGCGGCCGGGCGCACCCGGGTCATCGTCGGCGCCAGCCATCCCGGCACCCAGGCCACGATCGGTTTGTGCCAAATGGCCAAAGATCTCGGCGCCGACGCGGTGATGATCGCGCCCTCCGCCGAACCGGTGCCCAACGAGGCGCGCGTGTTCGAGTATTTTCAGCAAGTCGCCGCGGCGGATGTGCTGCCCATCGTCGCCCAGGACCATCCCGCCTCGACCCAGGTGCATATGTCGGTGCCGCTGTTGCTGCGACTGGTCGATGAAATCCCGGTGATTGCCTGCGTCAAGGAAGAAGGACTGCCGACGCCGGTGCGAATCGCCGCCTTGAAGCAGGGCATGCAAAAGCGTCGTGTGCCTCTGCTGACGGGCCTTGGCGCGCTTTACGGTTATTTCGACCTCGCCGCCGGCTGTGACGGTTTCAATACCGGCTTTGCCTTTCCCGAAGTGCTGATGGCGATCGAGCGCGCGGCACGAGCCAGAAATCTCGACGAGGCCTATCGCCTGTATGCCAAATACCTGCCGCTGATTGTTTTCGAACAACAGCCAGGCGTCGCCGTGCGCAAGGAATTGCTGCGTCTGCGTGGCCTGCTGGGCCAGGCCCAGGTGCGGCATCCGGGCGCCGCCATCAGCGAGTCGGCGGCGCGGCAGCTGCGCGACATCCTGCAACGCGTGCTGCCCGGCATCGACATCACGCAAGCGCTGCAGCCTTAGCCGCGATCCACTACGCTCAGGCGGTGACCGACGCCGGCGGTGAAAAGTCGGCGCCGGCGAGACGGCGTTCGATTGATCGCCTTGCGCCCCGGCAATACACGCAAGTCTTGCGCACTGCCTGCGGCAAGCTATTTGAGAATGCAGTGTTTCGCATAGTCGGCGGCCTCATTGAAGGTCCAGTCGCCTTTGGGTTTCTGCTTGAGATTGGCGCACCATTTGTCGCTGCCGATTTCGGGTGCGCAAGCTGTTAGGGAGAAGCTGAGCAGCGCGGCCAGCAGGAGCATGCAGGGGCGTGTGGTCGGGTTCATGTCGATGCTTTCCTGTGCGTGGATGTCCAGACAGTGCATGGGCCAAAAGTGCGGCGGTCTACTCGGCTGTCCAAACAGGATTTACGGCGATCAAGTCGGGCCATTCAGCATGATACGGATGACAGTTTCCGCCGCTCACGAGTGCCCATGCCGGGCCTTGCCTTTTGCCGGCGCAGTTTCGACAGCGGCAGGTTCGGGATAGCGAATCACGACGATGGACTCGTCGGGCTCGAGCCAGAATTCGCCGTGAGGCCCCTTCAGGTTGCCGGTGATCAACAGTATCAAGCCGTCGACGGGACGCACTTCGGTGACGGTTTCCCAGGCGAAGGTCGGGTGGGCGTTGGTTCCGGTGCCGTTGTAAATGTGATCGTTCACCCTCACGTCCGACGCTGCCACGGTAATTTTGTTGGTCATCTGCGGCTCCGGTTCTTGCGGCTCGGTTCAAAGGGTTGGGTGCCTGGCCTGCTCAGATGCAAGGCGTCAGAACGACGAGCCGGGCTGCCCGAGAAACACGATTTCCTCAGCCGTTGAGGCGCGACCGAGTATGGCATTGCGATGCGGAAAGCGGCCGAAACGTGTGACGATCTCGCGGTGACGCAGCGCGTAGTCGTAGACGCCATCGAAAGTCTCGTTCTGCATTTCGCGGCGCAGACCGGAGCAGAGCGCCACCGAGCGTTCCTGATCGAGCAGCGATTCGCTGTGCTCGAAGGGCAGGTAGGCAAACCAGCGCTGGTGAGGCGTCAGGTTCTTGTCGCGGCCGGCCGCCACCAGCGATTCCGCGAGTGCCAGCGCCTGCGCGTCGCCGGCGAAGGCGCGCGGCGTGTTGCGGAAGGCATTGCGCGTGAATTGGTCCAGCAGCAGGATGCGCGCGAGCACGGCTTCATCATCGCCCGACTCCGGGCTGCCCAGTAGCGCTGCCTCGATATCCGCGCCGAAGTTCCGGCGAATCTCGGCGTCGAAGGCCTCGTTCTTGCGAAACCATTCGACACGGGCCTGGCCATGGCCCGGATGCGTCTCGGGCAGAAACCAGAAATCGAGGATTTCGCGCGGGCGAATGACGCTCTCCGAGCCTCGCTACCCGGCCTTCTTCACGGCCGGCTTGGCGGCGGCTTTCCTGGTCGCCGGCTTCTTCGCTGCCGGCTTTTTTGCCGCTGCTTTTTTTGCTGCAGGCTTCTTCGCCACGGCTTTCGGCGCCGTGTCGTCGGCGCCGACTTCTACGGCGCTGCTCGCTGTTTTGGCCTTGGCGCCGGCTTTCGCTTTTGCCGGTTTTTCATCGGCAGCGTCGGGTTTTGCCCCGGCTTTGGGTGCCGCTTTGGCGGCCCTGGGTTCGAACTCGAAGCCGACCTTGCCGCTCGCCGGATCGCGCACCAGATAGGCGGAGAACTTGCGCCGCGTCTTGTTCGAGATGAAGCCCCGGAGCAGCGGCGTCTTGCCGCTTTCGAGCAGTTTCTGCATGTCGCTGCGCGCGACTTCCTGCTGCAGGATCACCTTGCCGGAACGGAAATCGCAGGTCTTGTCCGGGCCCACGGCTTTCTCGCAAACATAGGCCATGCCGTGCTCAAAAACCCGGGCGCCGCACTTGGGACAGACGCCGAGCGTTTCCTGGCTGGAAAAATCCACTGGCTCGGCATCGGCATCCGCGTCGGACTGGCCGAAATCGAATTCCGGCATGTGGTCTTCCTTGAGCTTGATCATCGCCGCGAAGGGCCGCCCCATCTTGCTGCGGAAACCCTGCAGCGGGCCGATCACGCGCTTGGACAGCAGCTCGTCCATTTCCTCCGGCTCCCATTGCCGGCTGGCGACGACTTTCCACAGCGCGTAGTCGCAGGACTTGCACTGGAATTTCTTGTAGTTCTCCTGGATCACGCCACCGCAGCGCGGGCAAGGTGTTTTCAGGGTCGAGAAGGCGGCTTCGGGCAACTCGCCGGTCTTGATGCGTTCGACCATCTCGCGCGTCCTGTCCATGATGTGCTTCATGAACTCGTCGCGGCCAAGACGGCCGTGCTCCATTTCCTTGAGCTTGTATTCCCATTCACCGGTCAGTTCGGGCGAGCGGATTTCATCGACGCCGAGATTCTCCAGCGCAAACAGCAACGAGAAGGCCTTGGCCGTTGGCTGCAGTTCGCGGCCGTTGCGATGCAGGTACTCTTCGAGCAACAAACCCTCAATGGTGGCCGCGCGCGTGGCCGGCGTGCCGAGGCCGCGCTCGGACATGGCGTTGCGCAGTTCTTCGTCCTCGATCAGCTTGCCGGCGCCTTCCATGGCGGTGAGCAACGTGGCTTCGGAGAAGCGCGGCGGCGGCTGGGTGGCCTTGGCCTTGACCTCGACATCCTTGGCCCAGATGCGCTCGTTCTTTTCCAGCGGCGGCAGGTTGGGGTTTTCTTCGTCCTCGCCGGCCGCTTCCTTGCCGTAAACCGCCAGCCAGCCCGGCGTTACCAGCACCTTGCCGTCGGTCTTGAAGGCTTCCTGCTCGACGCGGGTAATGCGCGTGGTGATGTTGTACTCGGCCGCCGGATAGAAGATGGCGAGGAAACGCTTGGTGACGAGGTCGTAAATCTTCTGTTCCGGCTCGGAAAGATTCTTCGGCGCCGCGCCGGTGGGGATGATGGCGAAGTGATCGGAGACCTTGGCATTGTTGAAAATGCGCTTGTTCGGATGCACCCAGCCGTTCTTGGCGATCGCCCCGGCAAATGTCGCGTAAGGCGTGCCAGCCATCGAAGCCAGGGTTTCCTTGACCGTGCCGATGTAATCCTCGGGCAGGTGGCGGCTGTCGGTACGCGGGTAGGTCAATGCCTTGTGCCGTTCGTACAAGGCCTGGGCGATGCCCAGCGTGTTCTTGGCCGAGAAGCCGAAACGGCCGTTGGCCTCGCGCTGCAGCGAGGTGAGGTCGTAGAGCATCGGGCAGGCTTCGGTCTTGGGCTTGCTTTCCTCTTCCACCGTGCCGTGCTGACCGAGACATTTTTTGCGCAGGGCGTCGGCCTTGGCCTTGTCCCAAACCCGCTCGGCGCGGGCATGCTCATCCTCGGCCTTCTTGAATTTTTCGTCGAACCAGCGGCCGCGATAGGTGCCGGCAAGGCACTGGAACTCGCCTTCGACTTCCCAGTAGTCACGCGAGACAAAACTGCGAATCCGCGCTTCGCGCTCGACCATGATCGCCAGGGTCGGCGTCTGCACGCGGCCCACGGGCGTCTTGTAGAAGCCGCCTTCCTTGGAATTGAAGGCAGTCATGGCGCGCGTGCCGTTGATGCCGATCAGCCAGTCGGCTTCCGAGCGGCAGCGGGCGGCATCGGACAGCGGCTGCATTTCCTCGTCGGTGCGCAAATGAGCGAAGCCGTCGCGAATCGCGCTGGCGGTCATCGATTGCAGCCAAAGGCGACGTGTGGGTTTTTGTTTGGCGCCCAGCGCGTGCTGCGCGACGTAGCGGAAAATCAGTTCGCCCTCGCGCCCGGCGTCGCAGGCATTGACCAGGCCGGTGACATCCTTGCGTTTGATCAGGCGCGTCAGCAGGCGCAGCCGCTCGTGGGTGCGGTCGATCGGGTTCAGCGCGAAATGCGGCGGAATCATCGGCAGATGGGCAAAACTCCATTTGCCGCGCTTGACGTCGTATTCCTCGGGCACGGTGAGTTCCAGCAGGTGGCCGATGGCGGAGGACAGGACATAGTCCTCACTCTCGAAGTAGTCACCTGTCTTGGTGAAGCCGCCCAGCGCCTTGGCAATATCCTGGGCGACGGAGGGTTTCTCGGCGATGATCAGTTGCTTTGACATTGTCTGTTCGATTGTTCCGGGAGGAAATACTCGGTCAGGAGCGGCGCATCATAAGCGCGCCTTCCACAATTACGCAAGCCGGGGCTTAGCGCGAGCCGACGCTGCGGGCCAGGTATTCCACATGCAGGCGCTCGATCTGGGGCCCCAGATCGGCGAGTGCGCCTTCGTTGTCGATGACGTCGTCGGCCGCCGCCAGACGCTGGGCGCGCGTCGCCTGGGCCGCCAGGATGCGCTCGATTTCGCCGCGGGGCAGACCGTTGCGGCTGATGACACGGGCAATCTGGGTCGCCTCGGAGCAATCGACCACGGCCACCCGGTCGACCCGCTCACGATAGCTGCCCGACTCGATCAGCAGCGGCACCATCAGAATGGCATAGGGCGCACCGGCTTTGGCGGCGCTTGCCAGGAGCAGGCGCTCACTCTCGCTACCGATCATCGGATGCAGGATGGCTTCCAGGCGTTTGCGCGCCGACGGATCGGCGAAAACGATGGCCCGCATCGCGGCGCGGTCGAGCGCGCCGTCGGCCGCCACCACCGCATCGCCGAATTCGGCACGGATGGCCGGCATCGCCAGGCCACCCGGCGCGGTCAGGGCATGGGCGATGGCATCGGTGTCGACCACCGCAATGCCGCGCTTGGCAAACAAATCGCCGGCGGCGCTCTTGCCGCTGCCGATGCCGCCGGTAAGGCCGACCACATAGCTCATCACCCGCTCACACCGCGCATATGCTCAGGCTCGCGCCTGTATAGGGCGCGATCAGGCGCGGCAGCTGCTGCAGGAGCACGGACGCCCTGACGCGTACCTCGAGCTGGGCCTTGGTGGCGGGCGCCTCGCGCCGTTCGACTTGCGCCGACTTGACCCGGCGTTTTTCCAGCCCCTCGAGAAACTTGGCGGCGGCGGCCTCGGTATCGAAGCTGCCGAGAATGATTTCCTGGCGCCCGCCATCGAGGGTGACGGAGTTGAATTCCTTGACGCCGAGGCGTTTCAGTTCGGCGGCTTTCTTGTCCATGGCGGCCTCGTTGTCCAGACCGCCGATCAGCACCCGATACACGAGCGGCCCGGCCAGCGGCAAGAATCTGACCTCCGCGCCGGTGGCCTCGATGGCGAGCTTGAGCGCTTCGGCGTCGGCGACTTTCAAACTGCTCACCAGGCGACAGCCGATTTCATCCCGCTCGACGATCGCCTTGCGGTCCATGCGCACGATGCGCAGCTTGTCGGCCTGCAATTGCTGCGTCATGCGCCGCGGTTCGTGGTTGGCGTCGACCTGGCCCAGGTAGCCTTGCGCCCAGGCAAAGAAAATCAGATTGGCAAACACCAGCAAGAGGACGAACAGGCGCAAGAACATCTATCCCTGGTCCATCGCGGCCTGCCGCATCCGCGCCAGCGGATGGGCGAAACGCCGGGTTTTGACAGGCTTCTCAGCAGCGCGGGGGCTGTCGCTTGCGGCGTCCTTCATGAAGCGCCATGGCGCTCGCCCGTGCCGGAGTCGTCCGGATCGAGCGTGCCGCGCGAGACATCGCGACGGATGACTTGCCTGGGTTTGAATTCTTCGCTCAAGGCGCTGTAGGCCGCTTCGGCGGCGGCGCGGTTGTCCTGGCTGAAATTGCAGACATACAGATCGAGCGTCACCGAATTGAGCTCCGGCCAGGTGTGAATCGCCAGATGCGATTCGGCCAGCACCACCGCACCGGTAGCGCCCGCACCGGGAAACTGATGAAAGGCATCGGTCACTATTTCCAGCCCGGAATCGGTACAGACGCGGCGACACAAAGCGGCCAAACGCTGGCCATCGAGCAGCAATTGGGATTCGCCTTCGCAGGCGTGAAACTCGGCAAGGATGTGCAGTCCGATCATAGCGATGACGCATAGTGTAAACCGAGCCGGGCCATTGTGCGCTCCGCCGCCAAAACGCCGCGATAATTTGCCTCCTCGAACAGCGAGATTCCTGAAACATCGGCATGAGCGAACTGGATGCCCGGGCGTCCCGTCTCGAAGCCGTCGCGCGATCCGCCCCAGAGCCGACCGGGCAGCGGGCGGATCATGGCGTGGCCGTAGCGGTGGACGTCGATGCGCGTCGCCAGTTCGCGGATCTCGGGATGCGGCCGCGACAAGTCGGCCAGCGCCGCTTCGGCCCAAGCCTCGCGTTCCCACAAAACTCGGCCCTGGTGGCGACCCGAAGGTAGTGCAGAGCTAGGCGATGCTTCATGCAGCGCGCGGTACCAGGTGATCACCGTCGGCCCCGGCGCGTAGCGCAACTGCTGATGGGTGGCGACTACATACCCCAGCGCCGCGCTGTCGTGCAGCACGTTGTCCCAGGCCAGCGGCTGCCCGGCGCGGGTTTGCGGCGCGGCCGTCAGCGTCAGATTCGCCACTACCCAGGGGGCATACTCGGCGCCCTGGATGGCCGCCAGCCATTCCGGGCGCGGCGCGACAAACACATGCGGAATCAGGAACAAGGGCGCAGCCCAGATCAACTCGCGAGCGACAACGCGGATGCTGCGGTTCTCCGCCGCCAGATACAGGTCGATGACGGTTTCCTTGCGGCCTTGCTCGACGCGAAACACCAGAGCGCCGGTGTGCACCCGCCCCGCGGCCGCCCGCGCCAGGCCGCGTGCCAGCCAGGCATTGCCCTCCGGCGCGGTGAGCACCTGGCCCTCGCCATCGCGGCAGGCGAAGTAGTGCAGCCCGGCCCAGGCCGAGGTCTGCGCGGCGCTGCTGCCGTAATCGTCGCGGCAGGCGTAGTCGACCAGCCAGAACAAGCCCGGCGCGGTATAGCCTTCGCGCAGCAGCCAGTCGAGCATGCTGATGCGATCCAGCGCCAGCAAGGCCGGATCGCGACTGGAGAGCGCCAGCGGCAAGGCAAAAGCGCGCCGCCCGGAGGCATCGCGGCGCTGCCTTAACTCGGCGACAAAGTCCTGAAAGCGCACGTACTGCGCGCGCTGCGCCGCCGCTACGCCCAGCGTCGGCCACACGCCTTCCTGCCAATAGCCGTTGGCATACAAACGCTCCTGCGGCGCGTGGCACAGGTAGCGCTCGTCATACACGGGATGGGCAGCGTCGGGGTCGCCTTGCAACACGCCGAGCTCAGCCAGCAACTGGCGCGTCGCGCGCGCCTCGCGCGGCGGCAAGGGCAGGTAGTGGGCGCCCAGCGGATAGGCCGAGACGGCATTCGTCCCGGCGCGCGAATTGCCGCCCGCCTCGCCTTCCATTTCCAGCAACAGGAAATCCTCGACGCCCGAACGTGCCAGCTTCCACGCCGCAGACAGCCCGCCGATGCCGCCGCCGACTATCGCCACCGCGACGCGACGCGTTTTATTCGGCGCCGGAAAGTCGGGTTTGCGCAGACGGTGGCCGAGGCTGTCGTTCGCTCCCGACAACGTTCCCGGTGGCAGGGGTGGCGCGGACTTCCCGCCGCAAGCCGCCAGCAAGCCCGTGGCCGAAACACCGGCTAAGAAGTCGCGGCGGCGCATGGGCTCATTGGTAGCTGTAAACCAAGGTGAGATACCGCTGTAACCCGCAAAATAAACTTCCCTATGTCATCGGGCATTAGTTCCGCGCGGAATTCAGCTTCGTTCATGCGCCTCTCAAGACATAACGTCCGGTTTTCTTGCCTCCGACCTTTTCGACCAGCCCGGCGTCGAGCAGCGGATGCAGTAAATCCATCGCACCCTGCCGGGAAACACCCAGTGCGTCCCATATTTCGGCGGGGGACATGCTGCCATGATCGCGCAGCAAATGAAGAAGTTGTTCCTGTCGTGGCCGCAAGATCAGCCTCTCTGCGGACTTCCCCTGAAAGGACTGAATTCTCAACCATGCCCGTTCCAGGGTATGCCGGAGACCAACCGCGCAGTATTCCAGCCAGGAGCTCATGTTCTCTCCTGCCTCCCGTACCCCTTGCAGCGCGGCATAGTACTTGGGGCGGTCTTCCCAGTAATACTCATCCACCGAAAAAATATGATGGGTGTCGAAACCGCGCCGGTAAAGCTCCCATAAGGCCAGCGCCCGACCCGCGCGGCCATTGCCGTCTGCGAAGGGATGAACGGCCTCGAAGCGGTAATGCAGGATGGCCGAACTGAGCACCGGTGAAAGCTTTGTTGCCGCCGTATTCCACCACTCCAGCAATTCGAACATCAGCCCTGAAACAGCATCCGGCGGTGGGGGCAGATACTGCCCAACGCGAACGGCGATCATCCTGTATTTGCCGGCTTCCCCCTGGTCCATCACCTCCCCTGCCAGTATTCTGTGCAGTTCCAGGATGTCCGCATGGACTATTTTCTTCTTGCGTGCATGCCTCTCCACAAAGCGCAGGCCGGCGAAATAATTAATTACTTCGCGCTTGGGTCGCGTACCGGGCGTGGCAAGTTCGCGCCCTTCCTCAAGCGCGCGCACCTGTTCAAGCGTTAGCGGGTTCCCCTCAATGGCTGTCGAGGCGTGGACGTTGCGCGTGCGGGTATCTTTTTGCAGGGCGGGTATCCAGGCAAGATCAACCACGGCGCTCTGAATTCGCTCGCGTAGCACCGCCACCTGCTCGACCTCTGCAAGCAATGCCGGAGTGATGGTGAACAGTGGGACATATGCCATGACCGCAGCCTAATTTAGTGTCAAGTATAAGTCAAGTTATGTGTCAAGTGATCCAGTCGTTGCGAGCGATACGGCGCTAATTGGATAATCGCCACCCGTTCCAGGGTGGCTAATTTTTAAAAAAGCACCGCACCGACTACGGTTTCCGATGATTACAAATCGCCCTAACCGTTGCTCAAGCGTTTCGTCGCCGTTCCACCAGCGCCGACTTTTAGGGCCGTGCGTTGCCGCATCAATTCCCCAGCACCCGGCCCCACTCGCGCTCGAAGATGCGTACCAGATTCTGGTTGTCGAGGCGATTGGGTTCGGCGGCGATGCGCGCCATGTCGGCGGGGAAATGGAACAGGGCGGGCAGCGCGTCGGGGGTGATGAAGCGAGTCGCCACGGGTATCGTCGCGGGTGACCGGTAGTCGCGGCGGCCGGCGAGGATGTAGCCCCACTCGCCGAAGCTTTGCACCAGCGCATGGTAAGGCGCGGTTTGCCAGCCGGCGGCTTCCAGCGTGGCGACCACGGTCCAGTAGCTCTCACGCGCATACAGGGGCGAAGTGGCCTGCACCACGACGCGGCCGGTTTCGGCGACATGCTGCTTGAGCAGGCGATAGAAGGCTGTCGAATAGAGCTTGCCCAGGCTGTGATTCGACGGATCGGGGAAGTCGGCGACGACGAAATCGAAGACTTCGTCGCTCTGCTCCAGCCATTGCAGGGCGTCGGCATTGACGATGCTGAGCTTGGGCGATTTCAGCGCGTCGGCATTCAGCGCGCGCAGCATGTCCGATTGCGCGAACAGCTCCGTCATGCGCGGATCGAGATCGACCAGTGTGATTTTCTCGACCTGCGGGTACTTGAGGATTTCGCGCACCGCCATGCCGTCGCCGCCGCCGAGCACCAGCACGCGGCGCGCGCCGGGCAGCGAGGCGAGCCCGGGATGCACCAGCGCCTCGTGGTAACGGTATTCGTCACGCGAGGAGAACTGCAGGTTGTGGTTGAGATAGAGCCGCAATTCGTCGCGCCAGCGGGTGACCACGATGCGCTGATAGGGGCTGGATTCGGCGTGCACGATGTCTTCGTTGTAGAGATTGGCCTCGGCCATGCTGACGAAAGCGCCGGCAAAGCCGAAGCCCAGCGCCAGCAGACCGATCACCGCGACGCACTGGGCGCGCAAGGCGGCCATCGCGCCGATCTGCGCGCGAAACAGCCACAGCGCCCAGGCGGCGACCAGGGCATTGAGCAGGCCGAACAGCAGCGCGCTTCTGACCAGCCCGAGATGCGGCGCCAGCAGCAGCGGAAACAGCACCGATACCGCCAGCGCGCCGATGTAGTCGAAGGTGAGCACCTGCGCCACCAGATCCTTGAAGGCCACCTCGCGCTTGAGGATGCGCATGATCAGCGGGATTTCCAGGCCGACCAGAATCCCGATCAGGAGCACCAGGCCGTAGAGCGCCAGTCGAAACGGGCCGGAATGCAGGGTGAATAGCAGGAACAGGAAACCGGCCGAGAGGCCGCCGAGCAGGCCCACCAGCAGTTCGATCTGGATGAAGCGCGCCAGGAGGTTGCCGCCGACATGCTTCGACAGCCAGGAGCCGATGCCCATGGCGAAGAGATAAACCCCGATCACGGTGGAAAACTGCGTTACCGAGTCGCCCAACAGATAGCTGGCCAGAGCGCCGGCGATCAGCTCATAGGCCAGGCCGCAGGAGGCGACGATGAAAACGGAAATCAGCAGCGGGCGTTGCATCAAAAAGAGCACCCAAAGCGTTCACCACAGAGACACAGAGGCACAGAGGAAAAACTTTTGGAGAAGTGCAATGCAATTGCCTTTGAACTTCTCTGTGCTTCCTCTGTGCCTCTGTGTCTCTGTGGTGAGACCGAGCTTTTCAAACTTTTCACTTGTGATACAGCCGGGCGGCGGCGCCGGGGCGCAGCGGCTGGCTGTCGGCGACGTCACTGAACAGGCTCCAGCCGCGATACTGCCCGTAGTTGAACAGGGTGAATGCGGCGAGGCTCAGGATCAGGGCGGCGCGTGCCATCAGTCGTCGTCTCCGTCGTCATCGTCGGAACCGAACTCCTCGCCACTGGAAAGATAGTCGGCCTCCTTCCAGCGCTCCTGCTCGAAGGCATTCACCCGATAGCGGTTAAACAGCGGAATGGCGGCGAGAAATGCCAGCAGGAAAAAGAAGTTGCTCCACGTCGCCTGGTCGCGCGTGACCTGGATGCGATCGACCACGGCCACCGGCTTCTCGGCGGAGATTTCCGGATCGATGACGAAATAATAGTTGCCGGCCGGCAGGTCGCGGAACACCAGTTCGTGCGAGCGGTCGCCCTCGCTCCAGCTTTCGCCGCCATCCACGCCGTGCCAGTAGGCAATTTCGCTTTGCGCCGCCCAGGCGCGGCCGCTGATTTTCTCGACCAGGGTCAGGCCGAGGCCCAGCCAGTTGTTGTCGAGATTGGTGTCGTGGCGCAAGACGATATTGCGCGCGCCGCTCTCAAGCTGGAATTCCTGGGTGGACAGCGACTCCTGATTCTGCGCGGTAAACACCATGCGTTGATCGAGCAGCGTGCTGCCGCCGAAAATGAACAGCCACGCGATCTGGGCGAACACGGCAAGCACCAGAAACAGCAGGAAATTGTTGAACACCCCTTGGGTCGACTCGCGCCGCGGGTTGGGCTGGGCCATGCCGATGCCCATCGGCTCGGGCAGCTTGGCCTTCAGCGCGAAGGCGGCGGCGACTTCGTCCGACGGCAGATACTCGCCTACCGACCAGCTGGTTTCATTGCGGTTCGATTCCCGGCTCAGCGATTTCGGCGGCGCGGTGAAATCGAGGGTCTCCCAGGTTTCGCCGAGCTTGACCTTCCAGGTGAATTCGCCGATGACATAGCGCGTCACGGCCTTGCCGGCCGAGAAACGGCGATACTCGACGCCACCATAGCTCGCGCCGGGCTCGCCCAAGTGGTAGCGTGGCGGATTGGCCACGGGGCTGACCCAGTTCCAGTGGCCACTGGATTCGACCAGCCAGCGGAAGCCTTCGCTCGGATGGTGCAGCAGGTATTCCTGCCAGGGATACTCGATGCCCAGGGCCGTGATCACCCGCTGCTGAAAGCCGATCACCGTCCATTCCTTGCCGGCAAAATGTCCGCGGCTGCCCAGCGCGACCAGGGGCTTGATGCGCGTCGCGGCGGCGGCCCTGGCGAGGATACTGAGGCTTTCGTTGCCTGCGTCGAGCACGCTGAGACAGGAAGGACAGGCGACGCTTTGCACCGCCTTGTCGTGCAGCGTGATGGCACCACCGCAAGCCGGGCAGGCCAGCGCCCGAACCTCGCCCGCCGCTTGCGACTCGGCAGCGTCGTCGCGCAGATTGGCAAAATTGAAGGTCGCGAAGGGCAGGGACTGGCCGATGAAAACCAGCGGCGGCGATTCCGAATAATCGATGCTGGCGAATGCGGCCTTCGATTCATCCGTGCCGCGCAGGTCGACCAGCGGCGCTGGATAGCCGGCGCCGAACGCGAAGGGCAGCTCACCCTCGCCCGATACGCACATGGCTTCTTCGATGTTGGTCACGACGAACTCACTGCCCGCCAGCATGAGTTCGTCATTGGGCATCAGCGCGGCGAACTCGGGCAGCGCGGCACCCGGCGGCGTCAGGAAGCTGAGGAGGTATTCGCCGTTGGCGTCCGACAGCCAGCCGGAGCGTTGATTGTCGAACAGCAGATGCCATTCGTTCCAGACACCCGCCGCGTAGCGCAACTGGATGCGCCCGACCACCGCGAAGTGCACGCCCTGATAACGCCCTTCGGTGCCGAGCCGGATCGGCGAGGTATCCTCGACCAGATCGGCCATGCGGCCGAGGTTTTCGAGGTCGCCGCCGTGACGCACCAGGGTGCTGCGACAGAACTCGCAGACGCCGTGAAACGACGCCGACGACTTGAAGACGACCGGCGCGCCGCAGGTAGGGCAGTTGGCGGAGAAGGGCATTGGAACTAAACCTTTTTGGCCACAGAGATCACATCCTTCGACAGGCTCAGGATGAGCGGAAATACATCAGGACCGATCGTGGTGAGCTTGTCGAACCATGTGATCTCTGTGGCAAATAGGTTTTACCCAAGCTTCGCCAGCAGCTCGGCCTTCTTCGCGTCGAACTCCGCCTGGGACAGCACGCCCTTGCCGACCAGACTGTGAAGTTTTTCCAGCGTTGCCACCAGTTCGTCGGGCGAAACCGGAACCGCGCCTGCAGAAGTCGGCGCTGGCGGGACGGCGGCTGCAGGTGCCGCGGCAGGGTTCAGCGATTGTGCCATCGAGGCGGCGACCTGCTGGCCGACGCCGAAACCGACGCCGACACCGGCACCCAGGCCGGCCAGTCCGCCCTCGTTCTGTGCCGCCAGCGGAATCGCCTCGGCGGTCTGGAACTGGGTATAGCCTTGCATGCCGCCCATCATGTTCACGCCGATGCGCTTGTCGAGCATGGCCTGCAGCTCTTCGGGCAGCGAGATGTTCTGTACGTTGAGGCTGTCCAGCGCCAGGCCGTAGCTGGCGAACATCGGCTCCATCTTGGCTTTGAGCGCATTGCCGAACTCGACCTGATTCGCCGCCATGTCGATGAAGGGCACACCCGATTCGCCGAAGATGTCGGAGATGTGGCCGACGATGGTGTTGCGCAACTGGCCTTCGAGCTGATCCGCGCTGTAGCTTTCCAGCGTGCCGGAAATGGTGGTGTGGAAGGCCTTGGGATCGGTCAGGTGGAACGCGTAAATGCCGAAGGCGCGCAAGCGCACCACGCCGAAATCCTTGTCGCGAATGGTGACCGGATTCGGCGTGCCCCATTTGCGGTCGATCTTCTGTCGCGTGCTGAAGAAATAGACGTCGGACTTGAAGGGCGACTCGAACAGCTTGTCCCAGTTCTTCAGGTAGGTCAGCACCGGCAGGGTCTGCGTCGTCAGCTTGTACATGCCGGGACCGAAGACGTCGGCAACCTGGCCCTCATTGACGAATACCGCCATCTGCGATTCGCGCACCGTGAGGCTGGCGCCGTGCTGAATCTCGAACTCGGCCATGGGAAAACGCCAGGCCATGGTCTCGCCATCGTCCTCGGTCCACTGGATGATGTCGATAAACTGTTTCTTGATGAAATCCATGAGTGCCATGTGCGTCTCCTTTAATAAGTCATGCAGGCGGCGTTGATCAAACCGACAGTCAGCGACAGGGCGGCGACAAAGGTCGCGGGCGCCACGCGCCCGGCGGCGATGTCTTCTCGCAATTGCGGCAGCGCCACGCGCGCCAGTGTCCAGGCCAGCAGTTGCACGATGCCGGCGACCACGCCCCAGAACACGAGATCAAGCACCGTGTCGCTGTGAGCGATGACATTGGCGATGGGCATGGCAAAGCCGAGCACCGCGCCCGAAAGCGAAATTGCCGCCGCGGTATTGTTGGCGCGGATCAGCTTGATCTCGTCATAGGGTGTGACGTAGAGATAGAGCGTGACAAAGGCCACCAGCAGGACGACGGCGGTGGCCAGGTAAGCAAGAAAATTCGGCAGCGCGGCGAGGAAGTGTTCGGGCATGGGCATGACCTCCGATCAGTGACGCATTGTCGGCCATGATGCCGGTGCGATCAAGTGCCCGGTACCTGGTGGTCAGTCATCGAAAAGTCGATGGAACGTCAAATGATCACCACGGAGAACACGGAGAGCACGGAGAAATCACACGCGAAGACAGTTCCGCTTCCCTCCGTGTCCTCCGTGTTCTCCGTGGTGATGCTTTTCAAGTTGGTTGGCTACTAGGGCTGACGGGCGCTGCGCCGGCAGCTTGAGATATGGACATGGCATGGCAAGTTGCGCGCGCGGAAAACGACCGGCCGGCAACCCGGGTGTTCCCAATCCGGCAAAACTTATCTATATTGCAAGGTGTGCTCCGCCAAACAAAACCACGACGATGATGAAGACGCTGCTTTCGCTGCTGCTGTTCTGTGCCCTGTTGCCACCGGCCTTGGCCGACGGCGGTTTTCTTACCAATGTACTGCGCTCCGTCACCGGTGCCGTCGGCAGCAAGGAAGCCCCTGCCCCGGCCGAAAAGACCGCGGTGCTTGGCATCCGGGGAATGGACGAGGGTGAAACAAAATCCTCGGGGCCGGTCAGTCAGGACAGCAAGTTGCTCGACAGTTGGGCCGTCGGACGCACCGAAGCCGAGGCCGCCGCCGGTCGCCGCGGACTGGCCGCCCGAGCGGTCGACTACCCGCAATCCACCACGAGCCCGACGACAGGGAACTCGCCGGACCTGCAGGAGGTGAAATGAATACGCGTCCGTTACATGTGGCCTGCCTGATGCTGGCGCTGGGATTTGCGGCGCCGGGGGCCAGCGCGCAATCGCGTCTTGACCTGGGCTCCGTTTTCGGTGCCGCCAAGAGCCTGGTCCAGAGCCAGTCGGTGGCGACGATGAGCGAAGAAGAAGAGCAACTGATCGGCAAGGAAGTGGTCGCCGCGAGCCTGGGCAACTATCCGCCGCTCAAGGATTCGGACTTGCAGCGCCGCCTGAACCAGATCGGTGTCTGGGTCGCGTTGCAGTCGAGCCGCCCCGATCTGCCGTGGCGTTTCGCGGCGGTGCGCTCGGATACAATCAATGCCTTTGCCGCTCCGGGCGGCACGATACTGGTGACTCAAGGCATGTTGCGTCACGTCGCCAACGAAGCCGAATTGGCCTGCGTTCTGGGACACGAAATCGCGCATGTGACGCGACGCCATCACATCAGCGTCCTGCAAAAAAGCCTGCTGATCTCGGCCGGCGCCAGCGCACTCAGCGCCAGCACGCGTAGCGGCGACGAATATCGCAAGCTGTTGATCGGCGAAAGCAAGGAAATTTTCACCCGCGGCCTCGACCGGAGTTCGGAGCGCGAGGCGGACGAAGACGGCGTTTTGCTGGCCGCCCGCGCCGGTTACGACCCGGCCGCCTGCCTGAATTTCATGCAGCGCCTGGCAAGCCTGAAAGCCGATACGGGCGCGCTGGCCGCGCTTTACAAAACCCACCCGACCGCCAAGGAGCGGGTCGTGGATGTCGACGCCGCCCTGGGCAAACTCAAGGGTGCCGCACCGGGCGAAGGCGCGCGGCCCGAGCTGACGCTGAATGTGGCAGCGGGCGGCGGCAAAAAATAGCCGCCAAACGGTTTGCGCGTGGCTATCCCGCCGCACTGACGCCGACATCGAGTTCAAGCAAAAAAAGCGCTTGACCACGGGGATGCACGGGGAAATTCAGTGAGTTGCAACGGCTTTCAGACTCACCCGTTCGGTTTGCATGTTTTCCGCCTCCAGCCTTTGCTTCTCCCCGTGCCTCCGTGTTCCCCGTGGTTGAACTGAGGTTTCAAGGTTCAAGCTGATTGCTGTGGTGGCGCGGCAAGATGCTTGGCTATCGGGACCGATTCCCCCAGCCCCATGGCAAAGATCAAGTCGCGCCGCACGCCTTCCGGCGGACGCTATGCCGCAGCGGATTGCCCAAAACGCGCCAGGCCTTCGAGTACCAGATTGTCGATCAACCGATGCGGCAGGCTGAGATGCGGCGCCAGTTCGGCGGCCGCGCCGCCCGACACAATGCAACTGGCATCTGCGTCCAGGGTGGCATGAATCCGCGCGATGGCGCCGAGCGTGGCGTGGATCGCGCCGCTGACGATGGCGTCGTCGGTATTGGTCGGCTGCGGCCGGTAGTGCCCCGCGGCGTGCGGCAACCCGGCGGTATTGTGAGCAAGCGCGGCGCGCATCAGACTCAGACCGGGCAGAATCAAGCCGCCGAGAAACATGCCTTTGCCATCCAGCGCATCGATGGTGGTGGCGGTACCCGCCATCACCACGACCAGCGGGCCCGGCTGCAACCCGCGCGCGCCGATCAGCGCCGCCCAACGATCGGCACCGAGCGTGCCGGGGCTCTCGTAGCCATTGACCACACCACAGGCGGCAATGGAACTGAGCAGCCAGTTAAGCGGCAGATCGAGACGGGCCGCGAGTGCTTCAATCCGCTGTCGAAGTGCTTCGCCGGCTACATTGCAGGCCACGATGCGGGTCGGCATCGGCTCCAGCCGAGCCAGCCGCTTGTCGAAATCCTGATAGTCGAGCGCGCCCTGAGCGTGCCAATTGCCGCCCTCGACGAGGCCGTATTTCAGGCGCGAGTTGCCGGCGTCAAGGCACAGAATCATTGATGCAAACCCATGCGCTCAAAGCGACGGCTGCTCGTCGCGCGAAGCGGGCAAGTGCGTCGCCCTCCCCGTGACGGAGAGGATGGGACGGGTTGGACCTTATTGCAGCGTCTACCTAGCTTCATCGTCATGGCTGCTGCCATCCGCCGCATGAAGCTCTGGCGACTCAAGCGGGCGCAAGGAAACTTCGCCGGAGAGTATGCGTTCGATGCGGCCGTCGACTTCCAGCAGCAACGCGCCGTCGCTGTCGACGCCGCGGCAGAGGCCTTCGCGCGGCGGCGCGAAGTCGCTTGAGAGGCTGACGCGGGCATCCTGCATGGCATGGCGCACCATCCACTCCGGACGCATCACGGCGAAACCGCCGGCGGCAAAGCTGTCGAGGGTGGCCAGCAGTTCTTCGAGCAATACGGCATACATGTCGTTCTGGTCCAGCGCCTCAGGCGCGACACCGAGGACGGCGGACGTAACGCGCACATCCTTCGGCATGGCGGCGGGCAGCCTGAGATTGATGCCAATACCGATTACGGCGGCATGCGGCGCGCCGGGCACCAGTTCGACCAGGATGCCGCCGAGCTTGCGCCCGTCCTTGAGGATGTCGTTGGGCCATTTCAGCGCCGTCCCGCCAGCGCCGAGATTTGCCGTGCCGCCGTGCAGCAGCCGATTCAGCGCGCGCGCCACCGCGACGCCGACAGCCAGCGACAGGCCCGCCGGGGCGGTGCCCACGGCAAATCGCCAGAGCAGGGAAAACGTCAGGCTGTCGCCGGGACTGGCGAACCAGCTGCGGCCGCGCCGGCCGCGCCCGGCGGTTTGCTCTTCGGTGATGACCACGGTGCCGGAAGGCGCGCCCGCCTCGGCACGACTGAGCACTACCGCATTGGTCGAATCGCAGCAGGCCAGGACATCGATGTCGAAGCGGCAGGCAAGGGGCCCGAGCTTGGCGGCCAGTGTGGAAATGGAGGCGGGCATGACGGTGTCTCGCAGGATGACAGGCTCTGTTCCGCGGCGGCGAAAGGCCTCTTCGACTATAACCGATGGCGGACGGCAACGCTGAATTTGATGCCGCACCGGAGCGGTTCGATCCACTCGCGCCCAACCGGCCCGACCCGCTGCCACGGCCTCAATCAGACTCGGCATCCCCCTTGGCATCGTCGAGGCCGAGTTCCTGAATCTTGCGCGTAATGGTATTGCGACCGATGCCCAGCAGATTCGCCGCGTCGATGCGGCGTCCGCCGCTTGCATTCAGTGCGCGGCGAATCAGCGTGGCCTCGAACTGGCGCATGAGTTGCTCAAAGACCTGGCCGGGCGCCGTGCCGAGCAATCGATCGGCTTCGCTCGCCAGCGCCGCGTTCCAGTCGGACGACGTGGCGCGACTCGATGCCTCGCGCAGTTCGGCCGGCAGATCGGCGATGCCCACGCTTTGCCCGGGGGCCATCACGGTCAGCCAGTGGCAGAGGTTTTCCAACTGGCGCACGTTGCCGGGAAAATCCTGTCCCTGCAAAAAACTGAGCGCCGCGTCGGTGAGGCGCTTGGCTTCGCCGCCGATTTCCTGGGCGCTTTTCTGCAGGAAGTGCTTGGCCAGCAGGGGAATGTCGTCGCGCCGCTCGCGCAGTGGCGGCAGGCGCAAACGAATGACATTGAGACGATGGAACAGGTCTTCGCGGAACAGGCCGGCCTTGACCCGGTCTTCCAGATTCTGGTGGGTGGCCGCAATGACGCGCACGTTGGCCTTCACCGGCTGGTGGCCGCCGACTCGATAGAAGTTGCCGTCCGACAGCACGCGCAGCAGACGCGTCTGCAACTCGGCCGGCATGTCGCCAATCTCATCGAGAAACAGCGTGCCGTTGTCGGCCTGTTCGAAGCGCCCGCGACGCAGCGCGCCGGCACCGGTGAAGGCACCCTTTTCGTGGCCGAACAGTTCGGACTCGAGCAAGTCGCGCGGTATGGCGGCGGTATTGATGGCAATGAAGGGCGCATCCTTGCGCGGACTGTGCCGGTGCAGGGCACGCGCCACCAACTCCTTGCCGGTACCGGATTCGCCGTTGATCAGCACCGTGGCATGGGACTGCGAGAGGCGGCCGATGGCACGGAAAACCTCCTGCAAGGCGGCGCCCTGGCCCAGAATTTCCGGTACGGCGCTGCTGGCTTCCGGCGCACCATTTTGGTGCGCCGCCTGTGCAAGCGCCCGCCGCACCAAGTCAACCGCCTGATCGACGTCGAACGGTTTGGGCAAATACTCGAAGGCACCGCCCTGAAATGCCGCGACGGCGGAATCGAGGTCCGAATAGGCCGTCATGATGATGACCGGCAGATCGGGATACTGGGTTTTCACATGGCGCAGCAGATCGAGCCCGCTGCTGCCGGGCATGCGTATGTCCGATATCAGCACCTGCGGCCGCGCGCCATTGCCGAACGCGGCCAGGACTTCGTCGGCCGAAGTAAAACACTTGGCCGCAATGTTTTCCCGACCGAGGGCTTTTTCAAGTACCCAGCGAATCGAGCGGTCGTCGTCTATGATCCAGACCGGCGTCATGCTGCAAACCCCTTTCCCCCCACGGGGGGCACGGAGAAAAACAGAGCATGGCCGGTAATCACGATGTCATTCCTTGCGTGATTGATGGAGTCGGAGCAATACCTTGAACAAACTCCGTGATCTCCGTGCCCTCCGTGGTGAGTCGTTTTCTTGAGGTTCATGCTTCTTCCTTCTTCCTTCTGGCCAGGGGCAACATCAGCGAAAAGCAGGTGTGGCCCGGGCGCGAGGTGACTTCGATGGTGCCGCCGTGTTGCTGAACAAAGCTCTGGGCGATGGTCAGTCCCAGGCCGGTGCCGTTTTCCCGGCCGGAGACCAGCGGATAGAAAATCTTGTCTTGAATATCCGGTGATATGCCCGGTCCGTTGTCGATCACTTGCAATTCGAGTGCCAGCGGGTAGTGCTTCTTTGCCAGCGTGACCTGGCGCGCGGCCCGCGTACGGAAAATAATCTCGCCCTTGCCTTGCAACGCCTGCGCCGCGTTCCGTGAAATATTCAGGATCGCCTGAATCAACTGCTCACGGTCGCCGGTGATCTCGGGCAGGGAGGTATCATAGTCGCGCTTGACTGTGACCTCATGGTACTCGGCGTGGATCAGCCGCCGCACACGCTCCAGGATCTCGTGAATGCTCACCTGCGCCGGCTGCATCACGCGATGCGAAGACAGCAGGCGCTGCATCAGGTCCTGCAGCCGATCCGCCTCCTCGATGATGATCTGGGTATATTCCTTCAGCTGCTCGTTGGCGAGCTCGCGTTCCAGCAACTGGGCCGAGCCGCGAATGCCGCCCAGCGGGTTCTTGATCTCGTGCGCCAGATTGCGCACCAGTTCGCGGTTGGCCTGCTGCTGCTGGGCGAGCTGTTCCTCACGCATCGCCTTCAACTGCTGGTCGATCGGGCGCACTTCGAGCAGCAGTCGCGCGCTGCTGGTTTCCACCGGCGACACGGTGCAGTCGACGTGCAGTTCCACGTCCTGCGCCAGCTTGATCAGGATGTTGTGCCCGGTATAGCTCCAGCGGTTCTTCAAGGCATTGTCGAGCGCGGCGGTCAGTTCGGGCGGCTTGCCGACCAGCTTCTGCAAGGGGTAGCCGAGCAACTGGCGCGAGCTGACGGCAAAAAGATTTTCCGCTGCCGGATTGACGTGACGAATGATCAACCGCTCGTCGACCAACACGACGGCGGAAGAAAGCAGATCCAATCCACTGAATGTGCGGGAGGTTTCGCTGGCGTTCATTACGCCTTATCCTTGCAAGAAGCGCGCCCGCCGATGAATGGGGTTCGCGCTGCCAATCAGCGCAGGTTGCCGAGCTCTTTTTTCAGCGCTTCGACATTCCGCTCATGCAGCGCCACCGAGTCATTCAGGGGTTGCAGCTTTTCCGCGGGCTGGCTGCCGGCGTCAAGCAGCGCCTTGCGGGCCTTCTCCACGCCCTGCAACTCATTGGCAAGTTCCTTGTTGAGAATCGCGCGCCGATCGCCATCCCGGGCCTTTTGCTCACCGTTGGATACGCGCGGGAAATCCTGCGGCGTCGGCGTCGCGCTGGCGCGGGTCTTGGTTCCGTTGTTGGCGGCCGGCGGCGGCGATTGCTGCGACAGAATCGTGCAGTGCTTGCCGCCGGTCTTCTGATTGGTATACAGCACCACGCCCGAATCGTCGGTGCACTTGTAGAGTGTACTGGCGCCTGCGGCCAGCGGCAGCAGGAGCGGAATGGCGAGGAGAACTGTTTTCATAGCCGCGAGTGTATGTCAAATGCCAAGACCTCGCCAAGGCCGCCGCTCCCGCCCCAAATCCTGGGGACAAAAAAATGGACGGGCAAGCCCGTCCATTTCAGGATCAATGCGGAAGAAATCAGATCGAGTAGTACATCTCGTACTCGAGCGGATGGGTGGTCATGCGGAAACGCTGCACTTCTTCCATCTTGAGTTCGATGTAGGCATCGATCATTTCGTTGCTGAAAACGCCGCCACGGGTCAGGAACTCGCGATCTTTGTCGAGGTAATCCAGTGCCTGATCGAGACTGGAACACACGGTCGGGATTTTCGCGTCTTCTTCCGGCGGCAGGTCGTACAGGTTCTTGTCGGCCGGATCACCGGGATGGATCTTGTTCTGCACGCCGTCCAGGCCCGCCATCATCAGCGCGGTGAAGCACAGATAGGGGTTGGCGCCCGGATCCGGGAAGCGCGTTTCGATGCGCCGCGCCTTGTCCGAATGGACATAGGGGACGCGGATCGAGGCGGAACGGTTGCGCGCCGAGTAGGCCAGCTTGACCGGAGCTTCGAAGCCCGGCACCAGACGCTTGTAGGAATTGGTCAGCGGGTTGGTGATGGCATTGAGCGCACGAGCATGCTTGATGATGCCGCCGATGTAGTACAGCGCGAATTCGGAGAGGCCGGCGTAGCCGTTGCCGGCGAACAGGTTCTTGCCGTCCTTCCAGATCGACTGGTGCACGTGCATGCCTGAACCGTTGTCGCCGACGATGGGCTTGGGCATGAAGGTTGCCGTCTTGCCGTAGCTGTGGGCAACGTTGTGCACGATGTACTTGAGAATCTGGGTCTGATCGGCGCGACGCACCAGGGTATTGAAGGCGGTACCGATTTCGCACTGGCCGGCGGTGGCAACTTCATGGTGATGCACCTCAACCGGCACACCGCAAGCTTCCAGCGCCAGACACATCTGGGCGCGAATGTCGTTCAGGCTGTCGACCGGCGGCACGGGAAAATAGCCGCCCTTGACGGTCGGGCGATGGCCGGTATTGCCGCCTTCGAACTTGTCCGCCGAGGCCCAGGCGGCCTCCTCCGAGATGACCTTGCACATTGAGCCGGACATGTCGATTTTCCACTCGACTGCATCAAAAATGAAGAATTCGGGTTCCGGGCCGAAGTACGCCGTATCACCGACCCCAGAGGATTTCAGGTAAGCCTCGGCACGCTTGGCGATCGAGCGCGGATCGCGGTCATAGCCCTTGCCGTCGGCGGGTTCCACCACGTCGCAGGTCAGCACCAGCGTGGTCTCGTCCATGAAGGGGTCGATGTAGGCGGTGGATGGATCGGGCATCAACTGCATGTCCGAGGCTTGGATCCCCTTCCAGCCGGCGACCGATGAGCCGTCGAAAGCGTGGCCGTCTTCAAATTTGTCCATGCCGAAATGGGAAATCGGCACGCCAACGTGTTGTTCCTTGCCGCGCGTGTCGGTGAAGCGGAAATCGACAAAACGAACTTCCTTTTCTTCAACCAGCTTGAGTACTTCCTGGGGGGTCATGGTGCTCTCCTGAGAGTGAATGGCGAATACAAAATAATCAAGAACGAAGAGGGTGCGTAGCGAGGTTTCAATGCAGCCGATACGCTAAAGCAAAAACCAGTACCGCACTAATAGCAGTTAGCGTGCCACTTGCCCCGGAAAAACAAGCGATTGTGCCACAAGGCGATTCCCTTCCAGAAATGCCGGCAGCCGCACCAAAGACGTGCATTGCTCCCTTCATACGCACTAATCTGGTGCAACTCGCTGATTGAGTCGAACAGCGATAAACCAGGTGTCGCCAGGCAGGACTGTTTCAATACGTTTTTTTATTGCGGCAAGCATGGTTTCGTCGGCAAAACCCTGGGGCAGGACGACATCGGCTTCCACCCGGGTACCGAGGTAATGCAAGGTCGTACGCTCAAACTCCGGCGGGTCGACCCCGAGCAGGACGCGCAGGTGGTCGAGCAGGAATGCCCGATCGGGCAGTTGAACCGCGGCGTTGCCCAGCAAATCATTTTCGGCATCGACATGCACCAGCACGTCCAGGACTTCGGGATGCTTATCGAGTACGCGCTGCTTCGCCGATTCGGCGACGCGATGCCCCTCGGAAACGCTGATGCGAGGGTTGACCTGCACATGAGCGTCGACCAGGACTTGATGTGCCATGCGCCGGGTACGCAGTTCATGCATGCCGAGAACACCCGAGGTGCTGGCAATGGTGTGACGGATCGCCGCCACTTCCTCGGCCGACAGGCCGGTATCGATCAGTTCCCGTATGGCTTCCCAGCCAAACTTGATACCGACGCGCACGATCATGGCGCCGACGATGATGGCGGCCACGGAATCGGCGAAATTGAAGCCGAGCAAGGCACCTGCAATGCCCACCGCCACGACCAGCGACGACAAGGCGTCGGCACGCGCATGCCAGGCATTGGCCACCAGCATCGGCGAACGCAGGCGCTCGGCAGTCGCCAGCATGTAGCGGAACAGGCCTTCCTTGGCCGCCAGGGTGAACATGGCCGCCCACATCGCCGCAACGCCCACCGGTGGCGCACTGCCAATATCCTGCAACCGCCCCGCCGCTGATATCAGGATGCCGACGCCGGTACCCGCCAGCAACAGACCCAGCACCAGCGAAGCGGCGGTTTCAAAGCGGCCGTGGCCATAGGGGTGGTCGGCATCGGCCGCCTCGGCGCCCTTGCGATTGGCGAACAGCACAAAGACATCGGCAACAATATCGGACAGCGTATGCATCGCATCCGCGATCAGGCTTTGCGAATGTGCGAGAAAACCCACCACCAACTGCATGCTGGTCAGCACCGCGTTGACCGCGACGCTCACCCAGGTGATGCGCTGGCCTTCCTTGAAGCGCGCGCCTTCCTGCGCCGAACTGACACTGTGCGGGGTTTCGTTCGTCATGTTTGCGGGTTTTTCGGCGGGCATCCGGACGGGCATCTGCTGATCCATTGTTTACAGGCGCATTCTATCGCGCCGGCCACAGCGGCCCTGTCGCTGTGCGCGCGGCAAAAGTCGGCGCTGGCGACGCCCCGAAGGAGGTCCCCTTGGGGGACACGGCGGCACGGGGCAATGCTCGCCGCACGGCACTGATAAAATCGTGCCCGACATGCACATCACAGTTCTCGGCGCCGGCGTAACCGGACTCACCACCGCGTGGTACCTCGCCCGCGATGGTCACCAGGTGGAAGTTGTCGAACGCAACCAGGGCGTGGCTTTGGAAGCCAGCTTCGCCAACGGCGCCCAGCTTTCCTACTCCTACGTGGCACCGCTTGCCGGTCCGGGCGTCTTGCCGAAAGTGCCGCCCTGGTTGCTGCGGCGCGACGCACCGCTGCGCTTTTATCCGGCGCTCGACCTGCAACAATGGCGCTGGCTGCTGGAATTTGTTTTGGCCTGCAATCGCGGCACCAGCGACCTCACGACGCGCCGGCTGCTCGCACTGTCCTTTTACAGCCGCGCACTGATGCATCAGTTTGTCAGCGAGGAAAACATCGATTTCGGATATGTCAGAAACGGCAAGCTGGTGCTGTTCTCAACCGGGGCCGATTTCGACGGCGCGCGTCGCCTGCTCGACTTTCAGCGTTCGCTCGGCTGCGAACAGAACGCGCTGGATCGCACCCAGTGCATCGCGCTGGAACCTCTGCTCGGCGATCCGCTATCCGCTCTGGGAAGTCGATTCGTCGGCGGCATCCATACCGTCAGCGAAGAAGTTGGCGACTGCTACCGCTTCTGCCAAGGTCTCGAAATACGCTTGCGGGAGATGGGCGTGACCTTCCGTTTCGACACCCGCGTCACTCGCCTTGAAACCCGCGGCAACCGTGTCACCGCGATCGACACACCGGCAGGATCGTTGCCAACTGATCTGTGCGTGATGACTCTGGGCGCCCATAGTCCTATCTTGGCACGGCCGCTCGGCATACGCCTGCCGATCTACCCACTCAAGGGCTACAGCGTTACGCTACCGCCGCAGCCGGGTATCACGGCGCTGGGCATCAGCATTACCGATGCGATGCGCAAAGTGGTTTACGCTCCTCTCGCCGGTGCCGACGGGAATTCGCTACGGGTTGCCGGAATGGCCGATATCGCAGGCTATTCAAGCGAGATCGAAGCAGTGCGTGTCAAGCAATTGTTTATTGAAGCCGAGCGAGCGTTTCCCGCAGCGGCCGATTACACGCAAGGGCCTGATGCCATGCAACCCTGGGCGGGCCTGCGCCCGGCCACGCCCAAGGGCACGCCGATACTGGGAGCCAGCCCCTATGACAATCTGTACCTCAATTCCGGCCACGGCGCACTCGGCTGGACTCTGGCGCTGGGCAGCGCGCGCATTCTGGCCGACCTGATCAAGGGCACGGTACCGGAAGTTCCCCTTGATGGATTTACCTTGCGGGGATAATCCGGCCACGCAGCCATGGCGGATGAGCGGGTTTCGTCGAAACGGCGGGAAAGCTATACTCGAAACCTTCTTTCTCTATCCCGCCATGCAGGCCGGACTTTTCATGGGACGCCTCACCGATATCCTCAGCCTGGCGCAATCGCGCGCCCGCGAATTGAATCTGCCTTACGAAGGCGCGTTGACGCCGAAAGAGGCCCACGAACTCTGGCAGCTTGCGCCCGGCGCCAAGCTGGTGGACGTGCGGACCAAGGCAGAGTGGGACTGGGTCGGCCGGGTTCCCGGCGCCATCGAGATCGAATGGTTCAGCTATCCGGGCAACCAACTCAATGTGCATTTCCTGCAAACGCTGAAGCACAGTTTCAGTACCGAGAATTTGCTGATGTTTCTGTGCCGCTCCGGCCAGCGCTCGAGTCATGCCGCCAGAGTCGCCACCGAGGCCGGGTTTCCGGATTGCTACAACGTCCTCGAAGGTTTCGAAGGCAACAAGGACGCCAACGGGCAACGCAATCGTACCGGTGGCTGGCGCGCCAGCGGCTTGCCCTGGAGCCA
>JAIPCT010000033.1 GCA_021738065.1 Burkholderiaceae bacterium | reverse complement strand
GAGCGTCGTGCGAAACTGCTGGCGGCGAACGCAGCCGATGTCGCCGAAGCGCGGGCCAATGGTCTCGCCGCCGCGCTGGTCGACCGCCTGACGCTGAGCGAAAAGGGCGTCGAAGCCATGGCGCAAGGCCTCGAACAGGTGGCGACGCTGCCCGACCCGATCGGTGCAATCAGCGACATGCAGCGCCGTCCGTCGGGCATTCAGGTTGGCAAGATGCGGGTGCCGCTGGGTGTGGTCGGCATCATTTACGAAGCGCGACCGAACGTCACCGCCGACGCGGCGGCGTTGTGCCTGAAATCGGGCAACGCAGCCATCCTGCGTGGCGGCAAGGAGGCCTTGCGCGCCAATCAGGCGATCGCGGCTTGCGTGCGCGCCGGACTGGCTGCCGCCGGTTTGCCGGAAAATGCCGTGCAGGTCATCGAAACCACGGACCGCGCGGCGGTCGGCCATCTCGTGGCGATGCCCGAGTATGTCGATGTGATTGTGCCGCGCGGTGGCAAGGGTCTGATCGAGCGCGTCTCGAAAGAGGCGCGGGTGCCGGTGATCAAGCATCTCGACGGCAACTGCCACGTCTATATCGACGCCGCCGCCGATGCCGTGAAGGCACTCGACATTGTTGAAAATTCCAAAACCCAGCGCCTCGGCACCTGCAACACCGCCGAGTCCCTGCTGGTTGCGCGTGACGTCGCGGCCACGCTGCTGCCCCAGCTTTGCGCCATGCTGCAGGACAAGGGTGTCGAGATTCGCGGCTGCGAGGAAACCCGCAAGCGGGTCCCGCACGTCCTGGCGGCGACGGACGAGGACTACTACGCCGAATACCTGGCGGCGATCATTTCAGTCAAGGTCGTTGCCGACATCGACGCGGCCATCGAACACATCAACCGCTATTCGTCGGCGCACACCGATGCCATCGTCACGGAAAACTATACCCATGCCATGCGCTTCCTGCGCGAAGTGGACTCGGCCTCGGTGATGGTCAACGCCTCGACCCGTTTCGCCGACGGCTTCGAGTACGGCCTCGGCGCCGAGATCGGAATTTCCACCGACAAGTTCCACGCCCGTGGTCCGGTCGGCCTGGAAGGCCTCACCTCGCTGAAATGGATCGTGCTCGGCGACGGCGAAGTGAGACGCTAGCGCTCGACGAATTTGTCGTTTTCAATGGCCCAGGTTCGCGCCTGGGGCTGTTTGTTGCGCTGTTCGTCGTAGGCTTCGAGTTTCCGGGCATATTCGTCCTCACGCGCCTTTTGCCGGTCAGCTTTCACTTTCAGCAACAGGCCGAGCAGAATCGCCAGCATCGCCATCGTGGTCCAGTCCTTGAGGAATTCGCCAATGCCCCAGGCCACCAGTTCGATGCATACGAGAGGGTCGCCGCCGCATAACGTTGCCATCAGTCGCCTCCCTTACCATCGTACCCGCACGCCATACTCCAGCGCGGTGCTGCCGCCGGCCGGTATTGACACGTTCCATGAAGCGACGCGCGCCGATTCCTTGGTGTGCTTGTGCGATTCCTGCAGTATTTCCCAGTCGCCGGGCAGCGGTTCCTGCACCCGCACGGTGACGGCCTCGTCCTTGGCGTTGCGCAGATCGATCCGGTAGGCGGTCTCGACGATGTTGTCGGCGATCTTGCGGTAGCTGGTCTGCCTGCGTTCTGCGCTGATGTCGAAGGCTTCGCCCAGGCGCAGTTTCAGCGTTTCGTTCTTTGCCGTGTGTTCAATGCGGTCCTCGCCGACAAACTGCGCGGCGCCTTTACTGTCCCGCGCATAGACGCGCACGATGCCGGATGGAAGCGGCTTGCCCAGTTGGCCGCCGCGGTTGTCAAACTCGATGAACACCGCGGGTTTCAGTTTCTGCCCGATTTGTCCGTGACGGTTTCTGTAATACCAGTCATTGCCGGCCAGCAGGTACTCGTGGCGCACCGGCACGGCGCTGGCGGACAGCAGGGCGAGTTGCTTGGTCTGGTTGTCGGCAATGCTGGTGGGCCGCTCGAAGCTGTAGAGGTGGTAGTCCATCAAGGCTTCCTGCGTGGCATCCATGGTTTCGGCGCGGCCCGCTTTGGCGGCCATGGCTAACACGCGTTGCGATTGCGGCGCACGCACGCGATTGACCGTGCCGGCCACCAGTTGCAAGGTGCTGTTGTCGAAACCCGCGCCGCTGCGATTGGTCAGCGTCACCCAGCCATTGAGATCCAGGCTTTTGCCATCGCCGGCAAGATTCGCCACGTAGTCGGCCTGCCAGGACAGGCCGCTGGTGAGATAGGAAAGCTCAAGCGACTGTTTGCCGCCGGCTCCGTCGAGCAATACCGAGAGTGTCGGCCGGTCGCGCAGATTGGGCGGCACGCTGTCGAATGCCAGCCGTCCCGGCACCCCCGTTTCGATGCGATCGGCAAAACGCAACACCGTGCCCTGGCCCGCCGCCAGTACCGTCGCCGTTTCGCGACGCTCCTCGCCGCTGGTGGGATGCGAGCGGATCACCGTGACCTCGCGGCCGATGTACTTTTCTAGCAGCTTTTGCGGTGTCAGCAGGTCGAAATCGAAGTTCTGCTCGATCAGGCGCAGCGGCTGGCCGCTAACCGCGCGCAGCAATGCCGTCTCCGGGCGCAAGCGGGCGGCCACCTCGCGCAACGACAGTCGTGTCAGTCCCGAACTCAGATCGACTCGCCGCCGCTCCTTGATCAGGGCCAGGTCGTCGTTGTAGACCGTGACGGCCACGGCTTCGCGATCCGTGGCGGCGGAATTCACTTCGCGGATCCCGTCTGCCGCGTGCAACAGTCCGGCCACGAAAAAAGCCCCGGTAGCCAACAGAAATTTTTGCATTCCCATCTCCAGATCAACGACGGCCACAATGCCTGCCACCACGATAGCATGCCCGTGCTAGCGGTATGATGGCAGCCGCTTTCTCACCTCCAAGGAGATACTCCCATGATCAAGGCTCTGGCTGTCCTGTTGTTGGTCTTTTCCCTGCCGGCATTCGCCGCGCTCGAAGTTGCCGGCGTCAAGTTCGAGGACAGCGCGAAAGTCGGCGCTGGCGACACGGTGATCAATGGTGCCGGTCTGCGCAAAAAAGTATTCTTCAAGGTGTATGCCGTCGCACTTTACCTGCCGCAAAAGCAGGCAGCGGCCGCCGACGTGCTGGCCGCCAAGGGCGCCAAGCGCATTGCCATCGTCACCTTGCGCGACCTGACCGCGCAGGAGTTCGTCGACGCCCTGCTCGACGCCCTCAACAAGAATCACGACGAAACCGCGCTGAAAGCCCTGAAGCCGAGCATCGACCAGTTCCGCGCCAGCATGCTGAGCATCGGCAACGCGCCGGAGAAATCGGTGGTGCATCTGGACTGGCTGCCCGATAGCGGCACGCGGCTGAATTTCAACGGCGCCGCCAAGGGCGCCGACATTGCCGGCGAGGAGTTTTATCGCGCCCTGATGCGGATCTGGATCGGTAGCCAGCCAGTGCAGGATGACCTCAAGGAACAACTGCTGGGCAAGCCGGCCGGCTGATGGGTGCATTGTCCGGACTCAGGGTCCTCGACCTGTCGCGGGTGCTGGCCGGACCCTGGGCTTCGCAGCTGCTGGGTGATTTCGGCGCCGACGTGATCAAGGTCGAGCGCCCCGGCGCCGCCGGCAAGGGTGGCGACGACACGCGCGGCTGGGGCCCGCCCTGGCTCGCCGACGGCGCAGGCGCGCCGACCGCCGATGCGGCCTACTTTCTGTGCACCAATCGCAACAAGCGTTCGCTGACGCTCGACATTACGCAGGCGGCCGGGCAAGAGATCATCCGCCAGTTGGCAGTTGAATCCGATGTGCTGGTGGAAAACTTCAAGCTCGGCGGCCTCGCGGCCTACGGTCTCGACTACCCCAGTCTGGCGAAACTCAATCCGCGTCTGGTGTATTGCTCGATCACCGGCTTCGGTCAGGATGGCCCCTATGCCGCGCGCGCCGGCTACGACTTCCTGATCCAGGGCATGGGTGGCCTGATGAGCATCACCGGTCGCGCCGACGGCGAGGAGGGCGCCGGTCCGCAGAAGGTCGGCGTGGCGCTGACCGACATCCTCACCGGCCTCTACGCCACGGTGGCGATCCAGGCCGCGCTGGCGCATCGCGACAAGACCGGCGAGGGGCAGCACATCGACCTGGCGCTGCTCGATGTGCAGGTGGCTTGCCTCGCCAACCAGGCCATGAATTATCTGGTTTCAGGCACGGCGCCGCGGCGCATGGGCAATGGCCACCCCAACATCGTGCCCTACCAGGATTTCCCGACGGCCGACGGCGACATGATCCTGGCCATCGGCAACGACGGCCAGTTCGCGCGCTTCTGCGACATCGCCGGCCATGCCGACTGGGCGCGCGACGAGCGCTTTGCGACCAATGCCGCGCGGGTGCGGAATCGCTTGGAACTGCTGCCGCTGCTGCGCCAGGCCACGGTGATGAAAACCACCGCGGAATGGATCGCGCTATTGGAAAAATCCGCCGTCCCCTGCGGCCCGATCAACGATCTGGCCGGGGTGTTCGCCGACCCGCAGGTGCGCCATCGCGGCCTGCGCGTCGACATGCCGCATGCGGCGGGCGGCAGCGCGCCGCAAGTCGGCAACCCGATCCGGTTTTCGGCGACGCCGGTCGATTATCGGCATGCGCCCCCCGTGCTGGGGCAGGATACCGACGCAATTCTGGGAGAGCTCGGACGCAGCGCGGAGGACATCGCCGTGCTGCGAGCGGCCGGAGTCGTATAACGCGACTACCTGGTTTTCTGAGAGTTCGAGCAGGCAGCAAGCGTGCTATTAAAACGGGACCCTCAAGGTTCCATATCAAACAGCGGCTTATGGATCCGCAATGCAGTGATTGCGGTCCGTCACCACGGAAAGCCATCAGGCAAGTGCCGGCCAGAAGCAGCCGGTCAATAATCTTCTCAATAGCGGACGTTGGCACCCTACACGCATGTCAATGCGATATATTGGACCCGTGCCGCTTTTCACGGAAATTTATTATGGTTGAAAATGACTGCGTTTTTGCGAAAAGCCATATGTGTTGGGGCCTTCGACGCATTGAGGTCCGCCGAGTTATGCAGCACGCGCCGGAGTTAGGGCGCGAAACTGTCGCCCCATAACAAAGTTGGGCCTTTCCATGCGCATACTGAGCCGACTGATTGCGTTGCTACTTGTGCTGGTCGCTCATGGCCTGCCAGCCGCTCACGCCGAGATGGTGCCCGGCGCAGACATCAAGTCTGTGCCAGAGGCAAAGCGCGTTGAGACCATCCTTCGGCAATCCGAAAGCAAGATGGACCTTGGCAGAATCAAACTCACCATCGACAAGATGATCGATCCGACCGTCGATGTCGATGCCGGACTGAAGCAAATAGACGGCATGACGGCACAAGTACGCGCCATGCTGCCCGGCTTTCCTTCAAGCAATGACAGGCTTCAAACTCTGCGCGCTTACCTCTACGAGAAAGGGCCGTGGAACGGCTACCAGTCCTTTGACTACGACTTTGACGATCCCCTCGGAAAGAACATCAGGAACAAGCTCCTGCTGAACTACATCGCGTCGAGGAAAGGCAATTGCGTCACGATGCCGCTACTGTTCGTCATCCTCGGGCAACGGCTGGGCCTCGATGTAACTATCTCTACTGCGCCACTTCACCTGTTCGTGAAATACACCGATCCCGAAACAGGCACAACCTACAACCTTGAGGCCACAAGCGGCGCCAAGCCGGCGCGAGACGTTTGGATTCGACAGCAAAACCCAATGACCGACGCATCCATCGCCAATGGCCTCTACATGCAGAGGTTGTCGAAGCAGGAGACGGCGGCGGTCATGGCGACGGTACTTGCCGAGTATCTTGCTCCGCGGCAGGAACATGAGAAGGTCATTGCGCTTTCAGATGTTGTGCTTGCCCATTATTCGAAGGATATTGGCTCCATGCTCAGGAAGGGCAGCGCCTACGGTCGTCTTGCTGCAAGGGACTTCGGGCGGAAGTATCCAATGCCGAAATTGATACCGCCAGAAGAATATGGGTACTTCAAATACCTTGAAGACCAGAACCGCTTGTGGTTCGCGAAGGCCGAGGCCCTCGGCTGGCGCGAGCCCGATATGATGCAAGAGACCCGTTACCTGCAAGCCGTTAGTCGCGCGAAATCAATTCAATAGGGAGGAAAGAATGTCTATGTTCAAGTTCAGAGGCATCGCTGCATTCTTCGTGGCGTTTGCCTTGCTCAGTGGGAGCGCGCTGGCGCGCTTCGTTCAGCCAGATCCGATTGGCTTAGAGGGAGGGATGAACCTCTATGCGTATGTCGATGGGAACCCCATTAGTTTCAGCGATCCCGATGGTTTGCAAAGAAGACCTGGGGGTGGCCCTCGCATTCGACCGGGTGGGCTTTTAGAGCAGTACTATGTTCCGCTCCGGTCAGAACCTCCGCCTCCTTCTGCCCCGGTTGGTCGATCCGGATCACAAATGGAATTGCCACCTGGTCGGCCGCCACAAAATTCTCCGGCAAACGTTTGCGGTCGTGACTTCAGCGGCCATGCATTTGATCGTATGCAAGGGCGCGGGCTTACGCCGTCAGTCGTAATTGATGCCATAAGTACAGGGGTTCGTTTCTCTGGAGGAGAGCCGGGCACAACACAGTATTACTCTCCAGTGAACAACGTTAGCGTAGTCATTAATTCATCTACCGGAGCGGTCGTGTCCGTCCGACAAGGAGTTCCTTCTGGTTTGAGTGGAGCGCGTAATGAGTAGCGACCAAAATGACTACAACTTACGCCAGTACCATTTGATGCAACAAACAATTTCTGATTTCGATCTTGGCAAGCTGAGTCTTCCTCGCCTCATTTCACAAATTGAGGGATTGATAGATGCTTTGGAAGGAGTGTCCGTAGAGGTTCGGAATAATCTGCTTTCGCGCTGGGCAGTGCTAGAGGATATATTTGCGGTGTCGCTACACGAAGAACGAAATACGCTTAAGCCAAGCGAAGCCGAGAGAATACGAACTGCGTTGGTTGAATTGTCTGAACTTGTTGGTAGTCATATTGACGACATCAGCCCCCCCGAGTGAACGTACGGTCATATTGCCAATTGGCAGACATAGCATGCTCGATAGGTCACGTTGCATTCCTGCGCCGTCTCGCCAGCGCCGACTTTCGGGAAGTATTGCGACACAGCAAGGCCCAACCCGGCAGTCCACACGGACGCTTCGCAATAAAGCCGCGCAGCGCCGGTGACTTCTACGTTCCTGAGCGTCCGCTTTTCCAAAGCTCGACGGGCAGCTTTGGGCACAGAAGACTCTGTCGGCCCTGAAATCTAAACGGCAGCAATCAGCCTCAATCAGACAAGTCGCATCGCCAAGGTTTCTTTTGTAGTTCTTCAGATTGTCCGGTTCAGGACTCGAGCACGCGCAATTCGGCCGTGGTATAGCGCAAGCGGCTGGCGAGAACACTGGCGATGCCTTCCATCAATCTGAGCCCCAGCTTCTTGTGTTCTTCCGCGAATTTGTCGAAGTCGTGGCGCGACAGCACGTAGAGTTCGGTATCGACGAAAGCCAGCGCGTTAGCCGAACGCGCCGCGCCGTCGAGGAAGGCCATTTCGCCGAAGAACGCGCCGCGACCAAAGGTGCCGAGATGATGCGCTGTCCGGTCGGACAGCGGCAGCATGATGCGTACCGCGCCGCTGCGGATGAGGAAGAGCTCGTCGCCGGCATCGCCGCGCGAGAATATTTTTCCGCCGGCGGCAACGCTGCGTTTTTCCATGTGGCTTTCGAGCGCGGCCAGCGTCTCCTCCTTGCGCCCGGCAAACAGCTCGATCTCGTGCAGTTCCAGCGGCACTTCATCGTCGCGCTGCAGTTTGGCATCGTGGATGATGCGATCCTCGACCCATTCCAGCGCATCGTCGAGCGCGGGGAACACGTGTACCGGGCTGTCGGCGCGAATCAGGCCGACCTGATCGAAGTATTTCTGCAAGTCCCGCCCGGAGGGCAGATTGGGCGGGATCTGACTGAAAATCAGGTGACCCTGGCGCTCGGCGAGCATGTCCTTGACCTGTTCCAGGAGATGCGCCGCGGTGACATCCACGGTCTGGATGCGGCGCATGTCGAGAATCAGGAAATCGCGCGTCTTCAGTTCCGGCGCCATGCTTTGGTAAAGCTGATCGGCAGTGCCGAAGAACAGGCTGCCCTGCAATTCGATGATCGCCGCGCGATCGCCGTGGGCGGTCAGAATTTCCATTTCCTCGTGGGTGCGCACGCGCTTGGAGAACATCTGGTTGCCCAGCACCTTGCGTCGCACCACCGAACCGCGAATCTGTTCGCGGATGAAGAGCAGAATGGCCAGCACTATGCCGACAGCGGAAGCCGCGATCAGGCTCACCGTCAGCGCCGTGCCGATCACCGCGGCGATCACCGCGAAGTCGAGGATGGTCGAACGCGATTTCAGGTAGTTGAGGCTGTTGCGGTCGATCATGCGCACGCCGATCACGATCAGGATGCCGGCCAGTCCGGCCACCGGCAGCCATGCGAGGAACCCAGCCAGGAGCAGAAAGGCGAGCAAGGCGAACACGCCCTCGGCCATGCCGGAAAAGCGGCTGCTGGCGCCACTGGAAATGTTTACCAGTGTCGCGCCCATGGTGCCCGCGCCGGGTATCCCGCCGATGACGCCGGAGGCCAGGTTGCCGAGACCCTGGCCGATCAGTTCGCGGTTCGAGTCGTGGCGCGAGCGGGTCAGCGCATCGATCACCACGCAGGTTTTCAGCGTGTCGATCGACAGCAGCACGGCGAGCGTCAGGGCAGGCATTGCCAGCACCAGAAACTGGTCGAGGCGAAAGTCGGCGATCGCCGACCAGCGGCTGCCCAGCGTGTCGAAGAAGCTGCCGCTGCCGACATCGAGAGTACCGACCACCAAGCCATTGCCTTCCAGTCTTAGCAGCGAAGAATCCAGCAAGCCGAGGCCGAAGTAGCTCGCCATGCCGGCCAGCAAGCCGAGGATGGCGCCGGGTACTGACTTGATGATGCGTGAGGCGCCGACCATGACCAGGATGGTCACGATGCCGACCAGAATTCCCTGCCAGCGCCATTGCTCGGGCGAACTCAGGCCGGTCCACAGGCTCATGCCCTTGGGCGTGCCCAGCAGTTTGGGCAATTGGCTGAGGATGACGATCATCCCGACACCCGAAAGATAGCCGCTGACCACCGGGTAGGGCATGTACTTGATCAGGCGGCCCAGGCGCAGGACGCCGAACAGAACTTGCAGCAAGCCGGCGAGCAGGCCCAGCAGGGTCAGCAACAGCAACGTGGATTCGACCGGTGTGCCGTTGCGCATGGCCTCGATCGCAAACGCCGTCATCACCGCCGCCGCCGGCGCACACGGCGCCGAGATCAGCCGACTGGTGCCACCGAAACTGGGCGCCACGATGCCCATTGCCGTGGCGCCGAGAATGCCGGCCATGGCGCCGACCGCGACGTGGGCGCCGCCGAGTATGGAATAGATGGCGACGCCATAGGCGATCGCCGAAGGCACGGCAACCAGCATGGCGGCAAGGCCGCCCCAAAGATCGCCGGCCGGATTTTCCAGTCTGAGGAACTTCATTGATCGTCCTGCGGAAGTCTGGCGACGTTTCATTCTGTCATGAAGCATGGATTCGCGGCGGATCTTCACGCACTGGTCCGCAGCCGCCGAAACTGTGGAAATCCGCAATCTGAATCTTGTCGCGGAGTGCTGTAAGCTTTAGGAGGAAACAAACCAATAATCCGGAGGAGAGACCCATGAAAAGAACACCGACCCTGCTCGTTGCCGCTGCCGCCCTGACTTTGGCTGCCAGCGTCCACGCCGCCGATTTCATCAACGTCCTGACGGGCGGTACCTCGGGCGTGTATTACCCGATGGGCGTGGCGATCACCCAGATCTACGGCAAGGCCATTCCTGAATCCAAGGCCACGGTGCAATCGACCAAGGCCAGTGCCGAGAACCTCAACCTGCTGCAGGCCGGTCGCGGCGAAATTGCCTTCACCCTGGGCGATGCGCTGGGCGACGCCTGGAAGGGCGACGCCGAAGCCGGCTTCAAGACGCCGTTGAACAAGCTGCGCACCATTGCCGGCATTTATCCCAACTACATTCAGATCGTCGCCAACGCCGATTCCGGCATCAAGACCCTGGCCGACCTGAAAGGCAAGCGTGTCGCCGTTGGCGCGCCGAAGAGCGGCACCGAACTCAACGCCCGCGCCATTCTCAAGGGTGCCGGCATGAGCTATGCCGATTTCGCCAAGACCGAGTACCTGCCCTTCGGCGAGTCGGTCGAACTGATCAAGAATCGCCAGCTCGACGCCACGCTGATTTCGGCCGGGCTCGGCGTCGCCGCGGTGCGCGATCTGTCCACCGCAGTCAAGCTGGTGATCGTGCCGATCCCTGCCGATGTGGTGAAGAAGATCGGCGAAGCCGCCTACCAAGCCGGCGTCATACCCGCCAACACCTACACCGGCCAGACCACGGATGTGGCGACGGTCACCATCAAGAACTTCCTGGTCAGCCATGAGGGTGTCTCCACCGACATGGCCTACAAGATGACCAAGGCCTTGTTCGACAACCTCGCCGATCTGCATGCCGCGCATGGCGCCGCCAAAGGCATCACCAAGGAAGGCGCGCCGCTCAACCCGCCGGCTCCGCTGCATCCGGGCGCGGAGAAGTATTACAAGGAAGTCGGGCTGCTGAAATAGGCCATGCGCAGAGCCGCCTCAAGCATGGCTGAGCCTACATCCCGAAGCCGCGCAGCGGCGAACACCCATCACCCCCGCCCAGGCGGGGGTGATGGTGTCTGGCTCAGGCGCGCGTGAGCGACAAGCTCGCGGCGTCGGCCCAAGCCGACGAGCCAGCCTTCTCCGAGCACGGCACACAGCGCCGACTCGGGGGTTCCTGGCTTTTCATCGTCAGCGCCCTGGCGCTGGCGTTTTCCTTTTACCAGCTCTCAGTCGCGGCCTTCCACCCTTTCTCCAGCCTGGTGATCCGCTCCTTTCACGTCGGTTTCCTGCTGACCATCACCTTCTTGCTCTATCCGGCATTCCGTCGCACCGATCTGTCGAAAGTCGGCGTTGGCGATACGGCGCTGGCGCTTCTGGCGGCCACACTTTCCTTCTATCAGTGGATTTTTGAAGGCGAGCTGATCCAGCGCGCGGGCGACCCGACCACTGTTGACCTATGGGTCGGTACTGCCATGCTGCTGATGGTCTTCGAGGCCGCCCGGCGCATTCTCGGTTTGGCCTTGCCCACCGTCTGCGGCCTGTTCCTGCTCTACGGCATGCTGGGTCAGCACCTGCCCGGCGACCTGGCGCATCGCGGCTTTGCCTTCTCGCAAATCGTCGACCAGCTCGGCTTCGGTACCGAAGGCATCTACGGCATCCCGACCCTGGTCTCGGCCACGTACATCTTTCTTTTCATCCTGTTCGGCTCCTTCCTCGAACATGCCGGCATGGTCAATCTGTTCAACTCGATTGCGCTGGGTTTCGTCGGTCACACCAAGGGCGGCGCGGCCAAGGTCTCGGTCATTTCGTCCGGCATGATGGGCACCATCTCCGGCTCGGGCGTCGCCAATGTGCTGACCACCGGCCAGTTCACCATCCCGCTGATGAAGAAGTTCGGCTACTCGGGCGTTTTCGCCGGTGCAGTCGAGGCCACCGCGTCGATGGGCGGCCAGATCATGCCGCCGGTGATGGGGGCGGTGGCCTTCATCATGGCCGAGAACCTCAACGTGCCCTATACCGACATCGTCACCGCGGCGGCGATTCCGGCCATCCTCTACTACCTCACCGCGTTCTGGATGGTGCACCTCGAAGCCGGGCGCAAGAACCTGGTCGGTCTGCCCAAGGCGGACTGCCCGAACCCCTGGCGCGCCATGCGCGACGACTGGTATCTGATGCTGCCGCTGGTGGCGCTGGTCTTCATGCTGTTCAACGGCTTCACGCCGATGTTCGCCGGCATGATCGGACTGGTGCTGACCACGGTGCTGATCCTTGGCGCGGCGATTGCCGCGCGAATGTCGGCCATGGCCTTCCGCTACGTATTCTGGGTCTCGCTGGGACTTGCCACCGCGCTGTTCGTCAAACAGATGGAGACCTGGAGCATCTATCCGCTGCTGGTCCTGATCGCGACCATGGTGGCAGTCACCTTCGGCGTCAAGGGCGGACGCAAGACGCTGCATCTGGTCCGCATGAGCCTGATCGACGGCGCCAGGCAGGCGTTGCCGGTCGGCGTCGCCTGCGCCATTGTCGGCGTCATCATCGGTGTGCTGACCCTGACCGGTGCCGCATCCAGTTTCGCCGGCTTCATCCTCAAGGTGGGCGAGACCAGCCTGTTTCTTTCGCTGGTGCTGACCATGATCGTCTGCCTGATTCTCGGCATGGGCATCCCGACCATTCCTAACTACATCATCACCAGTTCCATCGCGGCGCCGGCCCTGTTGAAACTTGGCGTGCCGCTGATCGTCAGCCACATGTTCGTCTTCTACTTCGGCATCATGGCCGACCTGACGCCGCCCGTGGCCTTGGCCGCCTTTGCCGCCGCCTCGATCGCCAAGGAGTCGGCGATGAAAATCGGCATCAAGGCGGTGCAGATCGCCATCGCCGGCTTCGTCGTACCCTATATGGCCGTGTATACCCCGGCGCTGATGCTGCAAGGCGACTGGACTTTTGCTGCGGTGGCCTACATCGTGTTCAAGGCCCTGCTGTCGATCGCTTTGTGGGGCGCCGCTTCCATCGGCTATCTGCGCGCGCCGCTGAATCCGGCCGAACGCATTTTTGCCGCCGCCTCCGCCTTCATGCTGGTCGCCGCGATTCCGCTGACCGACGAAATCGGCTTCGGCATGAGTGCGGCCTTCGTTGCCTGGCACTGGCTGCGCAGTCGCGGCCGCCAGATGGCGTGATCTGCCTGACGGCCGGCGCCCTGGCCGCCAGCATCGCGGTCAACAGCTTCACCCTGGCCTGGATGCATTCAATCGAGAAAATCCGCTGGGAGGAAGATTGGCGCGTCGAGGGCAAGGCCCTGGTGCTGGACGAGGCGCGCATTCTCGGCAGCGGCGCCGGCATGGAGCCGCCCGCGAACGCGGTACTGAAAAACGGCGTCTGGCACTACCGCCCGTCAATCCCGCCGCAAACCGTGTTGCGCCTCACGCATTCGCCCTACACTCGCGGCTATGAGATATGCAACGCCGGGCGCTGCCGAGCCCTTGCGGATCATCTGCCGGGGATCGACAATACTGTTGTGATCGAACTCCGGGAGTGCTCGTAGTGAAACCTTATGCCGCCGTGGTCGCAGCCCCCACTTTCTCTGTCGGCATCTGCTGCGACGACGACGAGATCACCGCCATCGACTATCTGGAGCCACAGTCCGACGTGGCACCGAAAACCCCGCTGGCACAGGACGCCGTGCGCCAGCTACGCGCCTGGCTGAATGATCCGAACTTTCTGTTCGGCCTGCCGCTGGCGCCTGCCGGCACACATTTCCAGCGCCGGGTGTGGAGCCGGATAGAAGCGATTCCGCCGGGACAAACCCTCAGCTACGGCGAAGTCGCCGCCGCCATCCGCAGCGGTCCGCGCGCGGTGGGCAATGCCTGCGGCGCCAACCCCTATCCGATCGTCGTGCCCTGTCATCGTGTGATTGCGGCACATCAGGCGCTGGGTGGTTTCGGTCGGCAAGGCGGCGGGTTTTTGCTGGACATCAAGCGCTGGTTGCTGCGGCATGAAAGCGAGCACCTGCCGCGCACCAGCGGCACGATGTGAACCCCGCGTGAACCCCGCCGACGCCGCACTGATCGACGAGTTTGTTGATGCCCTGTGGCTGGCCGACGGGCTCTCGAAGAACACGCTGGCGAGTTATCGCAGCGATCTGGCGCTGTATGCCGGATGGCTCGCCGGCCCGCGTAGCGGAAGCTCTGGCGCGCAAAGCGTGCTCAAAACGGATGCGTCGGCGATTCTCGGCGCTGGCGAGACGGCGATCAATGCCTACCTGACGCATCTGCACACCCGCCCCGGCGGCATCAAGACCACCAGCCAGCGGCGCCTGATGGCGACGCTGCGCCGCTGCTATCGCTGGCTGCTGGATCAGGGCCGGCTGCAGGCCGATCCCCTGATCAATATCGACAAGCCGCGGCCAATCCAGCGCTTTCCCAAAACGCTGTCGGAAAAGCAGGTGGAAGAATTGCTGGAAGCGCCCGATGTGGACACGCCGCTCGGCCTGCGCGATCGCGCCATGCTTGAGCTGCTTTACGCGACCGGCTTGCGCGTCTCGGAGCTGGTCGGCGTGCGCCTGTTCGAGCTGAGCCTCAACGACAACGTGGTGCGCGTGATGGGCAAGGGCTCAAAGGAACGCCTGGTGCCACTGGGGCAAATTGCCGCCGAGTGGTTGCGGCGCTACATCGACGGCGGGCGAGGCGAGTTGCTCTGGCAGCGTGCCTCGGATGCGATTTTTGTCACAGTGCGCGGCAGCGGCATGACGCGGCAGATGTTCTGGCGGCTGATAAAAAAATACGCCGGCCAGGTCGGCATCCCCATCGAGCACATCTCGCCGCATGTGCTGCGCCACGCCTTTGCGACGCATCTGCTGAACCACGGCGCCGACCTGCGCGTGGTGCAACTGCTGCTCGGCCACGCCGATATTTCAACAACGCAGGTGTATACCCATGTCGCCCGCGAACGTTTGAAGCAGCTGCATCACATCCACCATCCGCGTGGGTAGTCGTCGGGCCAGCTTGAAAAGCTTTACCACGGGGAACACGGGGAACACGGGGAACACGGGGAACACGGGGAAAACAACTTCAATGGTTTTGATTCTCCCCGTGCCCCCCGTGTTCCCCGTGGTAAAGCTTCCGGTTTTCCATCGGCACCAGAGTGAAGTCGCTTAGGACGCGCAGGCGTGGCGCTGCAGGGCCTGCAGTATTTCGCCGCTGGCCGGATTCTGGACGAAGGCCACCACCCCAAGGTCGGCTGGCTTCCAGTCGGCGGCCAGCTTGATCTCTCGATCCAGGATCACGCGCCCGGCCGGATCGGGCGCCAGGGGTCCGATCAGGCGGCGCACCACGTAGTCGTGGCGCAAGGCCTTGCCGGCGTTCTCGCCGTCGCGCACTTGCGATTCCAGATTGTTCTCATACAGCGCCAGATACACCTCGGCGTTCGATCCGTCCAGGTCGACCTTGCCGCCGACGGCCAGGGATGTCGCACCAGAAGCGCCCAGCGTCAGCGCGATGCTGGCTCCGGCCGTCTTGCCCTCGACGCCATCGAGCGGGTTGCCGCCGCCGCGCCAATCCTGCCCGTTGCGCAAAAACTGCGGTGTGTACACCAGCCGCGAGTTTGCCGCGCTGGCCATCGCATATTGGCGCCGGGTATGGGCCGGGCTGGCAAAGCGGTCCACCCAGCCGAGCCGGTCCCAGTAGTCGACGTGGAAGGCCAGCGGCACGACGCGCCCGGCATATTCGGCCTGGCTCTTGAATTGCGACAATCGGCGGTCGGCGGGCGGGCAACTGCTGCAACCTTCGGAGGTATACAGCTCCAGCAACACGGCGCGTTGCGGCCCGCTTTGCGCGACGCAGGATGGCGCGGCAAGGACGCCGGCGCTGAACAAGGCGCATAAACAGCTGGCAAGCAAGCGGGCAAAGGGTGGCATGGACATGGCTAAGCTCCGGCAAGTGTGAGGTCCGCCGACATGGCGGCCGCATCCATTGGACGGAGCGCTGTCCCATTCCTTACAGCCTTGGCCGGTCACCGGGGAGAGGCGTAGAATAAATTCCATGAGACACGAAAGCCAAATCCCCGAAACTCCGGCGACCAAGTTTCTCCACGCGCACGGCGTCGCCCATTCCAACCATCTCTACGAGTACGAGGAGCATGGCGGAACCAATGTGTCAGCCCGCGAGTTGAACGTTGCGGAACACGCGGTGGTCAAGACACTGGTGATGCAGGATGAAAACGCGAAGCCCCTGATCGTGCTGATGCACGGCGACCGCAAGGTCTCCACCAAGGAACTGGCGCGCCAGATCGGGGTCAAGAAAGTCGGCCCCTGCAAGCCGGAAGATGCGCTGCGCCACACCGGTTACATGGTCGGTGGCTGCTCCCCGTTCGGCACCAAGAAACCCCTGCCGATCCATCTGGAAAAAACCATTCTCGATTTGCCGCTGATCTACATCAATGGCGGCAAGCGCGGCTATCTGGTGGGCGTGCATCCACACGACATTCTGCGCGTGCTGCAACCCAAGATCGTCGAGTGCGGGTTGGCGGCGTAGTAGCCAGTCAACTTGAAAAGCATCACCACGGAGATCATTTGAAGTTCCATCGACTTCTCGATGATTAACCACGAGTTGTTTATTGCGGCGTGCGAAACACCGGCATGCGCAGGCGATAGCGAATCGCCAGCAGTCGCACCAGCAGGACCAAAGCGCCGCCGATCGCGGCACTGATGGCTTCGCTTGCGCCGTTGGCGTGGGCGGCGATCAAAGCCAGCGCGCCGCACCATGAGGCGGTGGCGTACAAGGTTCCCGGCCGCATCACCAGCGGCACCTCATTGACCAGTACGTCACGCAGTACGCCGCCGAAGACGCCGGTGATCGCGCCGAGCAGCGAAGCTGCCAACCAATGCACGCCGGCATTGATCGCGATCTGGCAACCGACCACGGTGAATAGCGCGAGACCCACCGCATCGGGAATCACGAACACCCCGACCGGCAAGCGTACGCGCCGCGCCAGCAGGAAGGTCGCCGCCACCGAGGTGATGCAGCAGACCAGGTAGGCCACATCAGCCAGCCAGAACACCGGGCGTGCCAGCAGCACGTCGCGCAGGCTGCCGCCGCCCAGGCTCGCCGCCAGGCCAACGACGATGGCGCCGACCAGATCCATGTGCTTGTCCTCGGTTTCGAGCACGGCGGTGGCGGCGTTGACCGCCACCGCTGCCATCGCCACGCCGTAGATCAAATCGGAAACCGCTGCCATGGAGTGGGGCTCAGGCCCGATCGGCGCGTGAGCGCTCGATCTGCACGCCGACCCGGCGCACGCCCTTCATGATGCCCATCTTGGCGATGCTGATCTTGACCCAGGGCGCGCCGAACTCATCGAGCAGCAGGCCGATCACATATTCGCCCAGGGTTTCCAGCAGATTGAAGTGGCGCATCGCCAGTTCGGCGCGGATACGGTCGATCACCGCGTCGTAGCGAATGGTCTTGTCGATGTCATCGTCTTGCGCCGCTTCGTCGGGCACGCCAAAGGTCAGGCTGATTTCCAGCGTCTGCGGTGCCGCTTTCTCGCGCTCGAAAATTCCGACATGCGCTTCGACACGCATGTCGTCGATGAAAATGAAATCCATTGCCTCTCCCTTGATCACGTCTTCGGCACGCACCCTTCGGGCGCTGCCGAAAGGCGTGGTCGACTGGTGCGAAATTCGCGCTGCGGCACATACCGCGACCTGTCATTGATCTGGACCCGGGCCGCGGATGGCTCGGCATTCGCCTTCCTGGGTTTAGAATCGCGCCCATTCTAGGGAATCCGCAATGAACCTGCTTGTTTCTGCCGTCCTCGGCTATCTTCTCGGCTCCGTGCCCTTTGCCGTCATCGTCTCGCGCGCCTTCCGCCTGGCCGATCCGCGCAGCTTCGGCTCGGGCAATCCCGGCGCGACCAACGTGCTGCGCAGCGGCAACAAGTTCGCCGCGATCCTGACGCTGATCGGCGACGCGGCCAAGGGCTGGCTGGCCATGGCCATTGCCATAAAACTCGGCGCTGGCGATACGGCGGCCGGGGTCGCCGGATTGGCGGCCTTCCTCGGCCATGTGTTTCCCTTCACGCTCGGCTTCAAAGGCGGCAAGGGCGTGGCGACGGCGCTCGGTGTCCTGCTCGGTTTTTCCGGCGCCCTGGCCGGCATCACCGCTGCCATCTGGCTTGCGGTGGCCGCCCTGTCGCGCTATTCCTCGCTCGCGGCACTCGCGGCGGCGGCTGCTGCGCCCTTTGTTGCCGCGTGGCTGCTCGGGAAAACTGAAGTTACCGCTGTTGTCGCCGTCATGTGCGCGGTACTGATCTATCGCCACAAAAGCAATATCCGCAAACTGCTGGACGGCAGCGAAGGCCGTATTGGCGGCAGGAAGCCGGGGCGCTAGGCGCGGGAAGGTGAGCCTCAGCCGGGCGGTTTATTGGCCACGGCCGCACTGCGCAAGTGAGCCACGTAAGCCCGGTCGTGTCCGCCGATGTGTTCGATCAGCCATTTTCTGACCATATCGGCCATTTTCGCGCTGACGTCGTCGCGGATCGAGTGCGCCTTGATCTCGGCGAGTTCGAGCGAAAATTTTCTGTGTTCGGCAATATGCGCTTCCAGATCCGGGTAGTCGTGAAGCCGGAGCAGGGCTTCTTCGACGGCGAAATGGATGTTCGCGAAATTGGTCAGTTCGACCAGTGCGTAATGCACGGCGGACCATTTGTCCTCGGACGTCACCGCCTGATCGAAACGCGCCGCCACATCGAACAGAACCTGATGCTGCTGGTCGATTTCGTGAATTCCTGTTAACAGCGTGTCGGTCCAACCCGGCGGCGGGGCCATATAGGTCTTTCGTAATAATTGGCGCATTCTAGACCGAATTAGCGCCCGGAAGGCGCCATGCCCTTGCGTCCGGCCGCACGCCAGCCTTTATAATTCGCGATCGCGGAAAAGCGGCAACCCTTTCAGGAAATGCTCATCATGGAAGACTTGGATTTTTCAGGCAAACCCGCCAAGCCGGCTCGCGCGAAACCAGCCGACGCGAGCCCGCAACCCGAGCCGGTTTCTCTCTACGATCCAAAACTGGCGCTGGCGTTTTTTCGGCTTGGCGGGAGCCAGGAACAGTTTCCGGCGGGCACGAAGATTTTTGTCGAGAATGAAAAGGCCGGCGGTTTCTTTTCCAAGGGTGCCCGGATTTATTTGCTGCTGGAAGGCGAAGTCACGCTGACGTTCAAGGGCAAGCCCGTGGAAATGGTGCTCGCCGGCGAGACCTTCGGTGAAATGGCGGCCATTGCCGGCAGCCCGCGCAGCGCGACGGCAACGGCGCGGAAGAATTGCCGGGCGCTGGCGCTCGACGAAAAGCAGTTCATGAACTCCTTGCAGAAAATGCCCGAGTTCGCCCTGATGCTGATGAGCGTCATGGCGCAGCGGCTGCGTCGCAGCGTGGCGAAGCTGGCGGAGGTCAGGAACATCTCGGTTTCCCCGCTGGTGCACGAGCACACCCTGGACAAGAAAGTCTTGGAAGATCTGTTGCATGAACTGGGCAATCCGCCGCAGACTTTTGCCGAAGCCGGCAAGAACGTCATCACTCAGGGCGCGGTGGCCTCGTGCATGTTCGTCGTGACCAAGGGCCGCATCGCGATTTCGATCGATGGCCTGGTGATCGAGTACGTCGGGCCGGGCGCGGTGTTCGGCGAGATGGCCCTGGTCGATCGTTCCGGTCGTTTCGCCACGGCAACCGCACAGACCGACAGCGCATGGATTCTGATTGACCGAGAAGACTTTCTCGCCATGGTCAAGTCCAAGCCTGGCTTTGGCATCGCGCTGATGCGCTCGATGAGCGAACGCGTCCAGCACATCGGCAGCCTGCTGCGCGGCTGAGTTCCGCCACTGCCGGTCAGGACAACTGATCCAGCGGCCAGCGCGGACGCACGACGAAAGCGCCCTGGGTCGAGGCGGGCGCATCCCCTTGCAGCAGGCGTTGCGCGCCGCAGAAGGCGATCATCGCACCGTTGTCGGTGCATAGATCCAGCTCGGGATAAAACACCCGGCCGCCGATCTTCGCCATGGCTTCGTCCATGCGTTGGCGCAAGCGGCGGTTGGCACCCACGCCGCCGGCGACCACCAGCGCCGAAAGTCGGTGCTGGCGACACGCCGCGACCGCCTTGGCCGCCAGCACTTCGGTCACCGCCTCCTGGAATTCGGCCGCCAGATCGGCTTTGTCGGTCGCGCTCAGTTCCCTGACGCGGGACGCGGTCAGCACCGCCGTCTTGAGACCGGAAAAACTGAAGGACAAATCGCCGCTGTTGAGCATGGGTCGCGGCAGTTTATAGCGCCCTGGCGTGCCCGAATCGGCCAGTGCGGCCAGGGCCGGCCCGCCGGGATAGCCGAGGCCCAGCAGTTTGGCGGTCTTGTCGAAGGCCTCGCCGGCAGCATCGTCGAGCGATTCGCCGAGCAATTGATAAGCGCCGACACGTGTCACGCGCATCAACTGGGTATGCCCGCCGGATACCAGCAGGGCAATGAAAGGGAAGGCCGGCGCGTCGTCCGCCAGCAGTGGTGAGAGCAAGTGGCCTTCGAGGTGATGTACCGGCAGCGCCGGTACGCCGAGCGCCATCGCCAGGCTCTCCGCAAAGCTCGCGCCTACCAGCAAGGCCCCGGCCAGCCCCGGCCCCGCCGTGTAGGCGATGGCGTCGATGTCGCGGCGGGTGCAGCGGGCTTCGTCGAGCACGCGCTCGAGCAAGGGGATCAAACGCCGGATATGGTCGCGCGAGGCCAGTTCCGGCACCACCCCGCCATAGGCTTCGTGCATCGCCACCTGGGTGTGCACGGCGTGACCGAGCAGGCCGCGCTCCGTATCGTAGAGCGCCACGCCGGTTTCGTCGCAGGAGGATTCGATGCCCAGCACTTTCATGGGCCGCATTCTAACGGGTGGCTGTTTTCGGCCCGTTTCATGCATTCAGATTTCTGCACCCGGGTCCGAAAAATTGGACCGGGTGGCGGATCAGGATGGAAACAAAACCAAGCTGACCCGGTTACCAGCGATTGCAAGGCAGGAGCGTTTTGCCGCAATCGGATCGCCGACCGTGCCGGCGGTCGCAACTTATTGAGTCGGCTGTAATCCACTTGAACGTTCGCCCTGAGCTTGTCGAAGGGCATTCTGGGCTTCGACAAGCTCAGCCCGAACGGTGGTTTCAAGTTCAAAGGGGCCGGCTCAATAGAATTGCCTCACGCAAATCCTGGCGAGGTTTTCTTCGATGACAGACGGTGACGCTTCCCGAAAAATCAACGGGCTCGATGTGGCGGCGGCGACTCTGGTTTTTCTGATTCTCGCCTCGTTTATCGTGTCAGGCGGCTGGGTGCCCTTGCTGGACAGCGCCAACCTGGCCTTTCACGAGGCCGGCCACCCTCTGGCCGGGTTGCTCAGCGAGCGATTGACCGTGTATGGCGGCACGCTGTTGCAGTTGTTGTTCCCTCTGCTCGCCGTGTCTCACTTCGCGCGCAAGGACAATCCGACCGGCGTCGCGCTGGGCGTGATCTGGCTGGGTGAAAATTTTCACAACATCGCTGTCTATATGGCCGATGCCCGGGTCCAGGTTTTACCGCTGGTGGGCAATGGCGACCACGACTGGACCGAGATATTTCTGCGCTGGGGTGTACTCAGGCAGGACACGCGGATCGCCGGGTTCACGCATTTCCTCGGCTGGCTGCTGATGGCCGGTGCCATGATCTGGCTGTTCCGCGCCTGGCGCCGGCAGCAGACGCAGGGGTGATTCGGCAGGCGCGGCGCCGATTGCGCGGATAACTCGGCGCCGGCGATACGGCGCTTTGCCTGGTGCCTCTGCCATGATTGCCGAGACATGGAGCCGGGCGGTGACAATTTGCCATTGGTATAATCCGCAACCCTGTATCATGGGCGCCACATGCCGCTTGCCGCGGCAGGAGGGGACCGACATGGACTTCATCGACTGGTTTGTGCCTGCCGGGATCGAAGGCGAACCGCGCAGAGTCATGCGGCACCGGGGTGTTGCCAAGTCGCTGCTGACCATCTCGCTGGTCGTTACGGTGATGTTGCTGATGCTGGCGGTGTTTCGCGGACACTTGTCCGCCACCGAGTACGCCCTGTTTGCCGCCGGGATCCTGATGCCGCTGGTGGGCGCGTTGCTGATCCGGACCACGGGCAGCATCACGCTTGGCCTGCTGGCCACCAATATCGGCGGCATCGTGATCATCGCGGTCTGGGCCTTCGTCAGCGGCGGCATCGTGTCGATTGCCTTGCCCGGCTTCCTGGCCAATATCGCCCTGCTCAGCACTTACGGCAACATGGGCATCCTGCTGGCGATGGGCGCGTCGCTGGCGGCGACGCTGCTGTTCCTCTATCTGGCCACGGCGATGGCGTGGTTGCCACCCAGCATCGTGGCGGCAGCGGACGTGCCGGTGCTGATGCTGACCGCGATGCTGGGGTCGGTGGCCATCGTGGTGATTTCCGGCCTGTTCGTCGCACGCGACCGTGCACTGGTCAAGGCGCGCCTGCTCGAAGCGCGGCGTGCGGCGGAACAGTCGAGCCGCGCCAAGGCGGTATTTCTGCGTTCGATGAGTCATGAATTCCGCGCGCCGCTGGATTCGATCATCGGTTTCGTCGATCACATGGCGGGCGACGCGACGCAAGTCCTGAGTGACGATCAGCGCAAATGCCTGGACCGGATTCGAACCGCCAGCCTGCACCTGGAAGACCTGTTGAGCCAGGTGCTGGAAATGAGCCGGGTCGAGGCCGACGATTTGTCGCTTGCCATCGAGTCGGTCCGTCTGGATCAGATTGTCGCTCCCTGTCTGGCGATCATCGAACTGGAAGCGCGCAAGCAAGGTGTCGAGCTGATCGACCGCAGCGAGAGTCACGCCGGGCACGCGGTCTGGGCCGACCGAGTGCTGATTCGTCAGGTGCTGCTGAACCTGTTGTCCAACGGCATCAAGTTCAATCGCCGTGACGGCAAACTGACGATTTCCGCCGAGCCGGTGGGCGGGGCATTCCTGCGCGTGGTCGTCACCGATACCGGCAAGGGCGTTCCCGGCGCGATGCAGCATGAACTGTTCGAACCTTTTTCGCGGCTGGGCCTGGAAGAAGGAAGCATCCATGGTGCCGGACTGGGACTGGTGATGTCCAAACGCCTGGTTGAGCGAATGAGGGGCCACATTGGCTTCGAGTCGACCGAGGGCATCGGCAGCAGCTTCTGGTTCGAACTTCCGCTCGCCGAAACGGCCGGCGACGGCGCAGCGCCATCGCCCTAGTAGCCAGTCAACTTGAAAAGCATCACCACGGAGGCGCTCTGCGTGCCTGGGATTCCGCTTTGCGGGCAGGCAACGGAGAGCACGGAGAAATCACAGGCGAAGACAGTTCTGCTTCTCTCCGTGCTCTCCGTGTACTCCGTGGTGATCATTTGTTTTGGTCTCATGCCGTGGCGGCACGGCGGGCTGGCAGCGTGGGCGCAGGATGCGATATAATCCTGACTAAATCACTCGGGTATGACCTTGCCGATCCGGGCGATAATCCAGTGTTCGCATCTTCGTCTTCAAAATCGTCATTCGCAAAGGCCTTTCATGTCCATCAACGAACAGTCAATTCAGACCGCACTCCAGGCAGTCATCGACCCCAATACCGGCAAGGATCTCGTCAGCAGCCGTTCCGTCAAAAATATTCGCGTAACCGGTAGCGATGTCTCTTTTGACGTCGAACTGGGCTATCCGGCCAAGAGCCAGATCGAGGCCTTGCGCGCCGCAGCGATCGCCCAAGTCAAGGCGATTCCCGGCGTCGGCAACATCAGCGCCAACGTCTTCTCCAAAGTCGTGACGCATGCCGTGCAGAAGGGCGTCAAGCTGATTCCTGGCGTCAAGAACATCATCGCCGTGGCCAGCGGCAAGGGCGGCGTCGGCAAGTCGACCACCGCCGTCAATCTGGCGCTGGCGCTGGCGGCTGAAGGCGCCAACGTCGGCCTGCTCGACGCCGACATCTACGGACCCTCGTTGCCGCAGATGCTGGGCATCGCCAGCGGCCGGCCCGAGTCGGCCGACGGCAAGGGCCTCGAACCGATGGACGCACATGGCATCCAGGCGATGTCGATCGGCTTCCTGATCGACCCTGAGCAGCCCATGGTCTGGCGCGGTCCGATGGTGACGCAGGCCCTGACGCAATTGCTGACCGAGACGCGCTGGCGCGACGTGGATTACCTGGTGATCGACATGCCGCCGGGCACCGGCGACATCCAGCTGACCCTGGCGCAGCAAGTCCCCGTCACCGGCGCCATCATCGTCACCACGCCGCAGGACATCGCCCTGCTCGATGCGCGCAAGGGCCTCAAGATGTTCGAGAAGGTCGGCATTCCGATCCTCGGCATCGTCGAGAACATGAGCATTCACATCTGCTCCAAGTGCGGCCATGCCGAGCACATTTTCGGTTCCGGCGGCGGCGACCGCATGGCGACCGATTACGGGGTCGAGATGCTCGGCGCTCTGCCGCTCGAAATGAGCATCCGCGAGCAGATGGACGGCGGCAAGCCGACCATCGAGTCCGATCCCGACGGCGCGGTAACGCTGATCTACAAGAGCATCGCGCGCCGCATTGCGGTGCAGATCGCCGAAAAGGCCAAGGACCACAGCAGCAAGTTCCCCAGCATCAAGGTGATGAATACCTGAGGTTCATGCGGGGGACGGGATTTCCGATGCTGAAAAAAAACCCGGAAATTGCAGTTGAACCACAGAGGCACAGAGAACACAGAGAAAAAACCAGGCGCCGTGTTGTAGTGTCTGATCAACAATGGGGCGAGAAACCGTCAGCCTGCCCGGCTTGATGCCTCGCCTTTCTCCGTGCCTCTGTGTCTCTGTGGTGAGGTTCTCAGATTCACGGCCCGCCCCATCCAGCGCCTCCCGCGCGGGGGAGGCTGGCGAAACTGCCCGTTTCGTTCCGCGCCCCGTCGTCGCGACGAAGCTTTATTCCAGCCTCGGTCCGCGCGGCAGGGTCGCGGCGACCGCGTCAAGCAGTCGCTGCATGTCGGTCTCCTCGATCTGGCTGCTGAGCGCGAAGCGCAGGGGGCTGGTGCCGGCGGCAACGGTGGGCGGGCGGATCGCCACAACGAGGATTCCGGCCTGCTCCAGGCCTTGCGCGGCCGCCAGCGCATCTGCCTCGCTGCCAATGATGGCCGGGATGATCTGCGTGCTCGAGTCCAGCGTGTCGTAGCCGCGCAGCGCCAGCGCTCCGCGCAGGCGCTGCGAGTTTCGCGCCAGGCGGGAGCGTTCCTGATCCATCTCCGGCACCAGATCGAGCGCGGCGTCCACCGCGCCGAGCACTGCCGGCGGCAGCGCCGTGGTGTAGATGAAACCGGGGCAGCGGTTCACCAGCCAGTCGATCAGCGCCCGCGAACCGGCGATGTAGGCGCCGAAGGCGCCGAAGGCCTTGCCCAGCGTGCCCATCACGACGTCCACTCCGCCGCCGCCCTGACCCTGTTGCGCGGCCAGCCCCTGGCCCTGCGGCCCCAAAACGCCGGTGGCATGGGCCTCGTCGACATACAGCGTCGCGCCGTGGCGCTCGGCAAGCATGACCAGCGCCGGCAGATCGGCGCGGTCGCCATCCATGCTGAACACCGATTCGGTGAGGATCAGTTTGCGGCCCGGGCATTGACCCAGCAGGTGGCCGAGATGATCGAGATCGTTGTGGCGGAAGACGTGGGTCTGCGCCCGGGCGAGCCTGCAGCCATGCACGATGCTGGCGTGATTGAGCTCATCGCTGAAAATCGCCGCGTTGGCGGCGCCGTCCGGTTGGGCGCCGCCGTGCATGACGTCGGCCAGCGCCGGAATCACTGTGGCATTGGCCTGAAAGCCGCTGGAAAACAGCAGCGCCGCTTCGCAGCCCTTGAAGGCGGCGAGCCGTTCCTCGACGGCCAGCGTGATGTCGCGCGTGCCGGTCACCAGGCGCGAGGCCGGCGCGCCCGCGCCGTGGCGCGCGGCCCAGTCCGCCGCGCGCGCTTTCACCCGTGGGTGCTGGCTGAGGCCGAGATAGTCGTTCGACGAAGCGTCGATCAGCGCGCGCCCGTCGGCATCGCAGGGCTGTCCGTTGCGCCAGTGCCAGGGGCGCAGGTGGCGCCGACGCCCGGCCGTGTCGAGCGCCTGAAGTTGCGCTTGCAGCAGGATGTCGAGGCTCGGGTCCATATCAGAGTTTCCGCGCGCGTTCTTCAAGTACCCGGCGCACGGCGGCGGTGAGCGTCGCCAGTTCGTCGGCGCTGACGATGAACGGCGGCATCAGGTACACCACCTTGCCGAAGGGTCGCACCCAGACACCGAGCTCGACAAAGCGGCGGCGCATGCCGTCGAGATCCACGGCACCGGCAAGTTCCACGGCGCCGATGGCGCCCTTGATGCGTACCGCGGCAACCCCGGCCAGATCGGCGCAGGGCGCGAGTTCTGCGCGCAATTGTGTTTCGATGGCCGCAACCTGCGCCAGTCGGGGTTCTTGCTCGAACAAATCGAGCGAGGCATTCGCCGCCGCGCAGGCCAGCGGGTTGGCCATGTAGGTGGGGCCGTGCATCAGCGCGGCGGTGGGATCGTCGCTGAGAAAGGCGTCGAACACATGCTTGCGCGCCACGGTGGCGGCCAGCGGCAGCGTGCCGCCGGTCAGTGCCTTGGAGAGGCAGATGATGTCCGGTATGACGTTGGCCTCCTCACAGGCGAACAGGCGGCCGCTGCGGCCGAAGCCGGTCATGATCTCGTCGGCGATCAAGAGCACGCCGTGGCGGGCGCAGGCCTCGGCAACGCAGGCCAGGGTTTGCGCGTCATGCATCTGCATGCCGCCGGCACCTTGCACCAGGGGTTCGATGATGACGGCCGCGAGCCGCTCGGCGTGGGTCGCCAGCAGCAGGTCGAAGGCGCGGCCGAGGTCTTCGTCGATCGGCAGTTCGGCCATCAGTTGTTCCGGCATGGTCCCCGCAAACAGCGTGTGCATGCCTTCCTCGGGATCGCACAGTGCCATGGTGGCGAAGGTGTCGCCGTGATAGCCGTGGCGGAAACAGACGATGCGCTTCTTCTCGGCCTGGCCCTTGTTGCGCCAGTACTGGATCGCCATTTTCAGCGCGACTTCGACGGCCACCGAACCGGATTCGGTAAAGAAGACACGATCCAGATCGCCCGGCAGCAGCGCGGCCAGCCGTTGCGCCAGACGTGCCGCCGGCTCATGCACCAGGCCGGCGAACATCACGTGCGGCAGGGCATTGAGCTGTCGTTCGACTGTCGCGCGGATGTGCGGGTGTTTGTAGCCGTGGCAGGCAGTCCACCATGAGGCGATGCCGTCGATCAGCTCGCGGCCGTCGGCCAGGCGGATGCGTGCGCCCTGCGTGTCGACCACCGCCAGCGGCGGCGTGGCCGTGGCCATCTGGGTGTAGGGCAGCCAGAGATGGGGCAGGCCCTCGGTGAGCCAGTCGCGTGCTTCGGGCATGGGCGGGAACCGGGCTAGGGCCGCTAGAATGGCCCAGCAAAATCGCAATCAGGGAGAGGCAGCGTGGGCGCGCATTTTATCACCGGCACCGGCACCGATATCGGCAAGACCTGGCTGAGTTGCGCCCTGCTGCGCCATTGGCGCGCCGAGGGTCGGCGCGTGGCGGCCTGCAAGCCGCTACTCTCGGGCTTTGATCCCTTGCTCCCGCTGGCCAGTGACGCGGGCCAATTGCTGGCGGCGCAGGGCCGTGAAGCCAGCCCCGTCGAACTGGATGCCATCGCGCCCTGGCGCTTTGCCGCGCCACTGTCGCCGGACATGGCGGCGGCGCTGGAAGGGTGCCGCGTCGATTTCGACGAGTTGGTCGCTTTCACTCGCCGTATCGCCAGCGCCGACTTTTCACCGCTGCTGGTGGAAGGCGTCGGCGGCGTCATGGCGCCGCTCGACGACAAGCACACCGTGCGCGACTGGATCGCTGCCAGCGGGCTGCCCAGCGTGCTGGTGGCGGGCAGCTATCTGGGAAGCCTGAGCCACACCCTGACGGCATACGAAGCCTTGGTAAAAGTCGGCGCTGGCGTGACGGCGATCGTGGTCAACGAGACGCCGGACTCGTCGGTCGGGCTGGATGCAACGCTGGAAAGCCTGTCCCACCACGTCGCCGGCATCCCTCTGGTAGCCATTGCGCGCGACAAGCCTGAGGCGGGCATTGTTCAATTGGCCAGGTTGGCGATGAGTTAACGAGGAAGGAATGAAAATGAATGTGATGCTGACCCCTTAGGGGGGGCATACGCCATCTTCCGGCCTTGGGGGAGGCTTCCCGGGCAAGCCCCTGAATCGATGCCGTGTGGATGGGCGTACAGTGGGTTATAGGGGCTATCTTTTCGCGATGGCCCATAGTAAATACCAGTTTATGTGTTGCGCATGACGCAGCCGCCTTGCCGGAGCAAAGAGTGATGGAAACGGAACGCGAAACAGAAGCGCGGGAGAAAGCACCGAAGACCTGGGAGATGCTGGCGAAGCTCGCCGCCGCCGGCGACGCCAAGGCACTGGAGGCCTACGTCGATGGCATCGGCCCCAGCGAGGCATTTCGCGCGATCCTTCGTCTCGATCCCGAGGAGCGGGAGAAGGTCCTGACCACGCTTTCTCCCGAAGATGCGGCCGATCTCATCGAGGAAATTCCCGACGAGCACGCATCCGACCTGATCGAGCGGCTCCCGGCCAAGCAAGCGGCTTCGATTTTGAGCGAGATGGATGTCGATGATCAGGTCGATGTCATCGGCGATATGCACGACGACGACGCCGAGGCGATCCTCGCCGAGATGACCCCGGAGGACGCAGCACACATTCGGCGCCTGATCCGCTACGACCCGGAAGTCGCCGGCGGCCTGATGTCGACCGACTACCTCGCCTACAGGGAGTCCGTGCTCGTCGGCGACGTCATCGACGATCTCAGCAAGCGCGCGGACGAGCGCGAAGAACCGGAACATGATGCGCACGTGTACGCGGTTTCCAGGTCGGGGAAACTCATCGGCGTGCTGGATCTGCGCGACCTGGTGCTGGCGCGGCGGAGCACACCGCTGGCCGCAATCCTCAAGTCTTCGCTCTTCGTGCGCGCTGAGGCGCCGCTCGACGAACTGGAGGCCTTTTTCGACCGCTATGACTTCCAGGCGGTGCCGGTTGTCGACGAGCGTCAGGGGCTGGTGGGGGTGGTGGGGCGGGACGAAGTGGCGGAGGCCATTGCGAACCGGTCACAAGAGGAGTACGCCAAGTCGAAGGGCATCATCGGCGGCGACGAGATCCGCTCGCTGCCGGTGCTGACGCGCGCGCGACGGCGTCTGTCCTGGCTCAGCCTGAACATCGTGCTCAATATCATGGCGGCCAGCGTGATCGCCATGTACTTCGACACGCTGAGCGCGGCGATCGCACTGGCCGTTTTTCTGCCGATCGTCTCGGACATGAGCGGCTGCTCGGGAAACCAGGCCGTCGCGGTCAGCATGCGCGAACTCTCGCTGGGCATCGTCAAGCCCTACGAGGTGCTGCGGGTCTGGATTCAGGAGATCAAGGTCGGCGTCCTCAACGGCATCACGCTGGGGATTCTGCTCGGCGTGGTGGCCTGGCTGTGGAAGGACAACTATTGGCTGGGGCTGGTCGTCGGCTCCGCGCTCGCCATCAACACCATGGTGGCGGTTTCGCTCGGCGGCACCGTGCCGCTGGTACTGAAGCGCTTCGGGGTCGATCCCGCGGTCGCGTCCGGTCCGATCCTGACCACGGTCACCGACATGTGCGGATTCTTCCTCGTGCTGAGCCTGGCGACTTTGGTGCTGCCGCAACTCGCGGGGGTCTAGCTCACTCTGACCCCGTTTGGCAATACAGCCTGAAAGCTCGGCGCTGGCGACACGGCGATTCGCCGGCAGGCGCCAACGCCAACGACTGGAGGAGGGCGGCATGAAACGGATCGTGATTGAAGCTCTCGCCCTGCTGCTGCCGGCGCTTACCGAAACCGAAAGATCAGGGTCATTTGGTTTTCTGAGCACCTGACATGTCCAGCCAGGGACGGCTGGCTGGACATGTCCAGGCGTGGAATGAGGGTGGACGGCAAATGAGGCCTGAATTCCCGCCGGGAAAGTTAAGCCGTATACTGCGGCCCCTTGTACCCCCTTTCCGGATGAACCATGACCATCAAGTCTGACAAGTGGATCCGCCGCATGGCGGCCCAGCATGGAATGATCGAACCCTTCGAGCCGGGTCTGGTGCGCGAGATCGATGGGCGCAAGATCGTCTCCTACGGCACCTCGAGCTACGGCTACGATATCCGCTGCTCGCGCGAGTTCCGCGTGTTCACCAATATCTACTCAACCATCGTCGACCCGAAGAATTTCGACTCGAACTCTTTCGTCGAAATGGACGGCGACCATTGCATCATTCCGCCCAATTCCTTTGCCCTGGCGCGGACCATGGAATATTTCCGCATCCCGCGCAATGTGCTGACCGTGTGTCTGGGCAAGAGTACCTATGCGCGCTGCGGCATCATCGTCAATGTGACGCCTTTCGAGCCGGAATGGGAAGGCTATGTGACGCTGGAATTTTCCAACACGACGCCGCTGCCGGCCAAGATCTACGCCGGCGAAGGCTGCGCCCAGGTGCTGTTCTTCGAATCCGACGAGGTCTGCGAGACTTCCTACAAGGACCGGGGCGGCAAGTACCAGGGGCAGGTCGGCGTGACCTTGCCGAAGATATAGCGGCTTGCACCACGGCGGACACGGCGACACGGCGAATTCAATCATGTTTTTCCGCCGT
>JAIPCT010000134.1 GCA_021738065.1 Burkholderiaceae bacterium | reverse complement strand
GGTAATCACCGCGATGGTGTAAATCTGGAAGGCAAAAGACACCAGCGCGATCACCAGGGTGGTGCGCCGGAACAGCGTTCCCGGCGCCATCATGTCCGCTGCGCGCCGCCGGGCGAAAACAGATAACCCTCCCCCCAAACCGTGCGCAGATACACCGGATGGGCCGGATCAGGCTCGATCTTGCGCCGCAGCCGGGTGACGCGGACATCGACCATGCGGTCGAAGGGACCGCGCTCGTAGCCCTTGAGCAATTCGACCAGTGCGTCGCGGCCGAGCACGCGATCGGGATGATCGAGCAGCACCTTGAGCAGGGCGAACTCGGCTCCCGACAGCTCGACCTCCTTGCCATTGCACACCATGCTGTGTGCGTCGAGATCGACCTCGAAGGGGCCGAAGCGACGGATGCGACCGCTGGCAGCGACGGGCTGGCGGCGGCGCAGCACCGCGGTCACGCGTGCCAGCAGTTCGCGATGGCTGAAGGGCTTCGGCAAGTAGTCGTCGGCGCCGACTTCGAGGCCGACGATGCGATCGACCTCCTCACCGCGCGCAGACAGCATGATGATCGGCGGCCCGCCGCTGCTGCCGAGTTCGCGCGCCAGGCTGAGGCCATCCTCTCCCGGCAGCATGACGTCAAGCAGGATCAGATCGACGGGATGGGCGGCAAGGTAGCGCTTCATCGACAGGCCGTCGGCGACGCCGTTTGCCACATAGCCATTGTCGGCAAGGTAGCGCAGCAGCAGCTCGCGCAGGCCCTCGTCATCATCGACCACAAGTATCCGTCCGCGGCATTCGGCCATGGTCCGGGTCTCCCCCCTTGTAACAACTTGAAATATTTGCGGCCTCCCTGCAACAGCGCGGAAACCGCTACTCACTAATCTTTCCCTGCGGAAAAACATAACACATTCAGGGAGAGATGATGTTCAGACAGCTTGCAACATTTGCGTCGGCGTTCCTGCTGGCGAGCGCGGCGGCAGCCGAGCCGGTTGGCGTGCCGGCCGTGGGCGGCTTCCCCGAATCCTTTTTCCTTGACAAGGCGCCGCGCGCCGAGGCCGCCGCCACGGCAGAGAAGCTCGCCAAAACAGTGATTGCCGCGCGCATGATCATTTTTGCCTATGCCGGCAAGTTCGTCGATCCGACCCTGGGCGACAAGGGATTTTCCGGCGAGTTCTTCGAGCGGCAATGGCGCGCCGCCGTTGAGGGCGACATGATCGATGCCACGCCCAACCAGAAGAAGATCATCGAAAAACTGTTCTGGGCCGGCCGCCAGGTCATCGACAACAACCAGGATCGACTCAACGTCAAGGGCGTCGGCTGGAAGAACTTCCTGCCCGCCAAGTGGGAGCGGGAAATGGGCCAGGTGTTCACCGCCCGCACCGGCATCGTCATCAAGCAACCCGGCCGCACCTACCGCAGCCCGGTGAATGTGCCCGACGCCACCGAGCGCAAGGCGCTGGAACACTACATCAAGGCCGGCCACGACGAGAACAAGCCGCTGACCAGCACCGCGCTCTGGAGCAAGCAGACCGTCTATCGCCACATGGAACCGATCCGCCTGATCCCGGCCTGCCTCGGCTGCCACGGCAACCCCAAGGGCGAACCGGACATGCTCGGTTTCAAAAAGGACGGGCTGGAGGCCAACGATCTCATCGGACTGATGAGCGTGACCATCGCCGTCAGCGACTGATTTTCACCATAGGAGAAGCAAACATGAACACCCTGAAGCTGGCCGCTGCAAGCGCTGCCATTCTGATTACAGCGGCACTGTCCGCTCCGGCCATCGCCCAGCAACCGAGCCCCCAGGAAATGCAGCGCGGCAAGGATTTCATGCAGAAGAGCATGGGCATGATGAAACCCGAATTGCTGGAAAAAGCCAAGGCCCTGCCGCCGCCGATACAACAGTTTCTGCTCAAGGTTGCGATCAGGCACAGCCGCCACAGCGAAACCCTGACCATGCGCCAGGTGATGCAGGAAATCCTTGCCGACTTCCAGGCCGCCGCCGCGGCGATTGCCACCGACAACGGCGAACTGGCTGCCGCTGCCGCACTGCGCGTTGCCGACCATGCCCTGCCGCGCGGCGGAATGCTGCCCTATCTGCCGCTGGAAAAGGTCAACGCCAACGACCTGGGCGTGTTGCCGGCCATGGAAGATGCCGTGGAAGGCAGCGCGCGACGACTCGCGGCCGCAGCAGCCAAGGGTGACATGGCCACCGCCGCCGAACAGCTTGGCAACATGACATCCGGCTGCGTCGCCTGCCACACGCATTTCCGCGGCCAGCCGGGCGTCTCGGCGCGGCTCAAGTAAATCCTCGAAGGGAGAAAACAGATGACTGTCGATCGCATCGTGCACCTCGTGGCCGGCCTGATGGTTCTGCTCGGCCTGACCCTGGCGCATTACGTCCATCCCTACTGGGTTCTGCTGCCCGCCTTCGTCGGCTTCAACCTGGCGCAAAGCGGGCTTACCAATTTTTGTCCACTGGCTTTCATTCTCAAGAAGTCGGGCGTCAAGCAAGGGGATTGCTGTTCTTAAGGCTGGCTCACGCACACGGAGGAAGGGAAACATGAAACATACAAATATAAAAGTAATGTCTGTCACCGCAGCAATCGCCGCACTGGGCCTGACCGGCCCGGCTGTTGCCGCGGACTGGGTCATGGCGCAGGCAATGGAGCCGCCGACCACCACGCACAAGTTCTTCGGCGTGTTGCAGGCGTCCTACACGAATATGTATGGCTGCGATCGGATGCAGGGGCTGGTGAACCCCGGCAACGGCAGCGCGACCACGGCTCACGGCTTGCTCAACGGCTTCTACAACGCCCTGTGCCGAGTCGGCCCAGAACTCCATGACCAGCAGTCTGATTTCAATCTCGACAACCTGGCCATCGGCCTGCGCGGCAATCTGATCCCGGGCAAGATCAACTACTTCCTGATGGCCAACGCCGGCATGAATGCGGCCAACTACCAGCCGCTGAACACTTCGCGCGCCCAAGACATCAGCCTCACCGATGCGACCATGACCTTCAGCTACATTCCGGGCGTTCGCGTGCGCGCCGGCCTGATGCGCAAGCCAGGCCCGGAGGAGTTGTATCAGGCCGTCGATGCAAACAGCTACATGTGGCCCACCGATTTCATCGCCCGGGTGCAGACCGAAAAGTTCGTCCGCACCAACACGAAAGGGACCACCCTGATTCCCGGGCAGAACGACGGCACCTCATCGTTCAAGGGCTATGACGCCGACGCCGGCCGCGACTGGGGCATCCAGTTCTTCGACGCCTTCAAGGTCGGCAAGTGGACCAATACCTATGCCGTCATGGTCGGCAACGGCAGCGGCATCCACGACATCAAGGACTACAACAGCGAGAAGGACGTGAACCTCTACTTCTCCTCGGAATACGACCTGCCCGGCGGCAAGGGGCCGAACAAACACGGCATCAAGCTTTATGGCTATCACCAACAGGGCACGCGCAATTTCGAGGTCACGGCGTCGGGAAACCTGAGCCAGGATTTCGATTTCACGCGGCACGGCTTCGGCGTCAAAGCGCTGGGAGAAATCTTCGGCGAGGGACGCGGCAAGCATAGACTCGGCCTTGATCTGATGTACGCGGACGGCATGATTTTCTACACGCCGACCGGCAACCTGGTGGACGGCGCCTTCGGCGGCCAGATCCAGATCGCGGCCGAGAAGGGCAACAAGGCCCGCGGCATTACGCTGGACTATGGCTACTACCTCAGCGACAAGTGGAACTTCGGCGTCCGCTACGCGCAGCACGACGTACTCTATTCCACCATCGGCAACGCCTTCTGGTCTGCCTCTGACAAGCGCATCATCAAACAACTCAACTTCGCAGTGAACTACCTTTTGTCGCCAGCGACGCGCCTGACATTCAACCTCGAACCGCGCACCGCCACGGCACCAAATCCAGTGACCAGCGGGGCGGCGCTCTTCAATGCGCGGGCGACGAGCAATGCCAATATCGTCACCGGCTCTGTCGGCGGCCGCTTTGGTCTGCAGCTCACGCATCAGTTCTGATCCCGGCACATCATGATGAGCAAAACCTCCCGTCTGAAGGCCGCCATCGCCTGGGCCGGGCTGGCGCTTGCCGCCGCTCCGGTCGGCGCCCAGGCGCCGGCCGACTACTCGGCTTTTCCCTGCCTCAGTTACACCCTTGACTGCGGCAAGCTCGCTACCCGCAAGCCGCAGGTCAAGACCCTCGAAGGCACGCTCAACGGCAACGCCGAAAAAGGCAAGCAGATCACCCAGGCGCGCAACCGCGGCAACTGCCTGGCCTGCCACGTCATGGCCGGCGGCAGCCAGCCCGGCACGCGCGGCCCCGATCTGAGTCATTACGGCAGCACGAGCAAGACCGATGCCGAGATCTACGCGTCGGTCTGGGACATGCGCACGCTCAACCCGGACACGCTGATGCCGCCCTTCGGCACTAACGAGGTTCTCACCGACCAGGAGTTGCGCGATGTTGTCGCCTACCTCCGGGCTTCGAAATAAGGAGGCGCGCGTGAAGAAAATATTTCGCACACCGGGGCCGGCGCTGGCCATCCTGCTTTGCGCCGTAACCGCCAGCGGTGCCTTGGGCAGCGAGGTCTACCGTGAGCGCCATGTCGACGCCAAAATCGACCCGGCCAAGGGCTTTGAAGGCGATGTCGGCTTCAGCGACACCATCCGGTACTGGCGCGACGAAGCGTCACTGGCACGCCATGCCGGGCTGGCGGACCTGCCGGCCGAGCAGTGGAAGCTCAACTGGAAGCACATGGATCTCGACCGCGTCGACCTGCATCCCGGCCACCTGGCTGTCGATGAAGGCGAGGCCATGGTGGCGAAACTCGCCAAGCGCGATCCGGCGTTTCTTGCCTGCCTCACTGGCGGCAAGGCGTCGCTTAAGGGTCTCGCCGCAAGCTATCCGCACTTCGATGCCAAGCTCGGACGCATCGTCACCGTCGAAGACCGCATCGAACATTGCGCGAAGAGCGTGCTGGGCGAAGCGCTTCCCCAAGGCAAGCCGGGCAAC
>JAIPCT010000032.1 GCA_021738065.1 Burkholderiaceae bacterium | reverse complement strand
CGCATCGCAGGTATAATCCGCGCCCACGGAGAGGTGGCAGAGTGGTCGAATGTACCTGACTCGAAATCAGGCGTAGGTGCAAGCCTACCGTGGGTTCGAATCCCACCCTCTCCGCCACCTATGCCTTGTAACTACATGATAAATATTAATTTAATTACTATTTATCGTTAGCTACCCACAAATCCACCCACAAATTTAGTGCCTCTCTACGACGAGCCTACTTTACCAAGCTTGTGGTTTTCTTGCGCAATCTCGCTGGAATTCATTCAAGTAGAACCGGCTAAGTCGGATCCCTTATAAGCGCGAACGCCCCCCGAAATCGGATTATTGTACGTCTTCAATTATTGGATCTATCCGGAATTCGTGGTTGATGATTTGCTGTGCCAGGCATTGTCACCTGCCGATCGCTTGATATGGAACTTGTTGTCTCAGTTCGGCCAGCTGCCGGCTGTCGCCCTTCCTTTGAGCGGCGAATCAAGGGGCGCTTCGGTTAAGGTTTGTTGGACGTCTGGCCACGGGCGCCGTGCATCCTCCTGCGTCATCACTTTCAGGGCAGACGTCCAACAAACCTTAACCATTGCTGCCGCTCATGATTCAAAGTTCTATGAGTGCGCCGTGCCTTCAGCCGTCGGTGGCATAAATTGCGAATGTCGCTCGCGGCGAATTCCGAAAGGAATGCGCACGCATGAGCTATCAAACGGGTTTGGCTCCGGATGGACGGGACACATCACCGAGTGTTGCTATTGCACTTCGATTAGCCATTGAGGCATCGAAACACGCAATATGTTGACATAATGAAACTAAATGATAAAATGTGACACTATATAAACATCAGAGTGATCGGGATATAGCTTCATGAGCCAAGCCACGACCATTTATTGCACCACTCGCGAGGCCGCTGAAATGCTGGGTGTGTCCTTGCGTACCGCACAACTTTGGACTGAAAGTGGTTTGCTGGAAGCGTGGAAGACCGAGGGCGGTCATCGCCGCATCAGCAGGGCCTCCGTGCAACGGTTGCTGGCGCGCGAGAAAGCTCCCTATCCCGACCCCGGCGTTGCGGAGCGCCGGATTGCGCGCATGAAAATCCTGGTGGTCGAGGACGATAGTGTTTTACTCAAGCTCTACAAAACCGTCATCGCCGGCTGGAACCTGCCGCTTGATGTCATCACCGCGGGTAACGGCGTCGAAGGCCTGATCCGCGTCGGGCGCGACACGCCGGACCTGATGATTACCGACCTCTCAATGCCGGGCATGGACGGCTTCGAACTGATCCACAGTCTGGCGACGTCATCGTTCCGCGAGGGCATGGAGATTGTTGTCGTCACAGGCCTCGACGCCGCGGACGTCGAAGCACGCGGCGGTTTGCCGGATGGCGTCCGCGTGTTTCCGAAACCCGTGCCGTTTGCCGAACTGCGCGCCATCGTTGCCGCCATGCTTGAGCGGCGTGCTTCGTACCTGTAAGGAGTCGATATGTTCAGCCCTAAAGCTCCACCGGCCGTCGCCAGAGCAAAAGTCGGCGCTGGCAAGACGGCGCCCGAAACGCCGGCGGCGGCCCCCATGTCGGCCGAAACCGGTATCGACAATTTTCTTCTCCTGATGCGGCGGGAACTGGCGGAGCCGCTTGGCAAGCTTGCCGAGCTTGCCAGGCGCATCGAAAGCTTGCGCGTGGCGGGTTACGTACCCACCACGCTTGCGGGCGAACAGGCGTTCGCCGAACTCGCCGAGGTTTCCCGTCGCGGAGCCGACACGGCCAGTCGCCTGATTGCCCTGGGCGAACTGCTTGCCGGCCCGCCGATCCTCGCCGACGAGCACATCATGCTGGCCGAGCACCTGCATCGCGCGGCGGCCGGCCTGGTCGAGACGGCGCAAACGCGCGGCGTCGGCCTGCGTCTCGACGACAGCAAACAAAACCTGGCGGCGGTGTATGGCAGCCGGCACTGGCTTGGCCTGGCGCTGCGCGCTCTGCTCGGCCTGCTGATCGAGGCCGCGCCGGTTGGAGCCCATCTGCTGTTGCGGGTGCGGCAGATTGGTTTCCATCAACTCGTCACCGCCGACATCAATCACAACCAGCCGGCGCCCGCCACGCTCGACCTGTTGCGGAGCGCGCACGCCGGCGTGAAAGGCGAACTGGCCGCCGCCAGCCGCGTCGGCGACCTTGATCTGGGCCTGGCGCGCGCGGTGGTCGAACTGCACGGCGGCACTCTAAAGACGGACATCACCGAACAGGGCGTACTGCATCAATTTACCCTCACCCTGCCGACCGGCCAACCGCAAGCGCTAGGCCAGCGGCCCGACTGCGCCAACTGTCCTTCCATGCACCAAGCCGAGCAATTCGCCCAGGATATCGGCGAACTGCTCAACGCGATGCAAACCCAGCAGCAACAAAACTCCACCAGGAGCCGCAAATGAAAAAAGTGTTGATCGTCGACGACCAGGACACCATTCGCAAGATGCTGCGCCTGACCCTGACCGGCCGTTACGAATTGTTCGAGGCGGCGGAGGCCTCCGAAGCGTGGGAAGTCCTGCGTCGCGTGCGTCCGCAGGCGATCATTCTGGACATCATGATGCCCGGTGAAATGGATGGCTATCAGCTCTGCGAAAAGCTCAAGGCCGACCGCGAACTGCGTCGCACCCACGTTGTCATGGTTACCGCGCGCGGCCAGGAAGCCGACCGGCTGAAAGGCATGGCGGCCGGCGCCGATGCCTATTTCGTCAAGCCCTTCAGCCCGCTGGCGCTGGCGCGCCATCTGGAGGATGCGCTTAAGACCAATGGAGATTGGGCATGAGCATGGAATTCGTACTCGGCGACCTGATCGATCTGAGCAGCTGGCAGCTAGATCGCTATGCCGAGGATTTCAGTACTCTGTTCGTCGAATACCAGAACATCAAGGAACAACTCGACCATGCACTGAGAGAAGGACCGCGCGCCCGCGAGATTCGGCGCAACATAAAGGTGTTGCTGTCCGGGATGGCCGATATGGGCGTCGTCGTCACCGACTGCAATGGCATAATTCGTAAAGCGAGTCCCGCTATCGCAGGGCTGCTGGGAGCGGACCCGAACAGCATCCACGGTCTATCACTCGGCCGGTTTGTGATCGATGCCGACCGTCAGGTGATCGGCGATCTGGTGCTGACCCTGGGCCGGGAAGCGACGGACGTGCGGCTGACAAGCATCGGCGGCGTGGCGCTGTTCGGTCGCGTCTTGCGGGTGCCCGATCCGGAACAGGGCTACCGCATTACCTGGCTGCTGCGCATGGCCGAGGCGGTGGCGGGAGACACCGGGCAGCGGGGCGCGCTGTTTTCGCAGCTCTACGCGCGCTCGACCAACGGCATCATGGTCACCGATGCATGGGGCACGATACTTTCCACCAACCCGGCGTTCACCGAAATTACCGGCTATGCCGAAGCGGAGGTGCTCGGCAAAACTCCCGCGCTGCTTTCATCCGGTCGCCACGATGGCGAGTTCTACCGTCGGATGTGGCAATCGCTGGCCGACACGGGTGAATGGCAGGGCGAAATCTGGAACCGGCGCAAGAACGGCGAAATCTACTTGGAATGGCTGCACATCCTTGCGACGAGCGACGACCAGGGCAGCCCCGTGGATTACATCGCGATGTTTTACGATGTCGGCCACTTCAGCAGTGACAGGGATCGCATCTACGAATTGGCAAACCACGATTCGCTTACCGGCCTGCCGAATCGGGCGCTGTGCAAGGATCGCCTGCAGCAGGCCATCGCCCAGGCGCGCCGGGTCGGCGGCAGCGTCGGTCTGCTGTTCATCGACCTCGATCGCTTCAAGGAGATCAACGACACGCTGGGCCATGCGGTTGGCGACCAGGTGCTGATGGATTTCTCGTGGCGGCTGGTACATGCCGTGCGCGATACCGATACCGCCGCGCGGCTGGGCGGCGACGAATTTGTCGTCATCGCGCCGGGCCTCGCCAGCGAGGACGACATCCGCATCGTCGCCCAGAAAATCATCGACTCGCTGGCCGTGCCTTTCGTCATCGACGGACGCGATCTTTATGTCGGCGCCAGCGTCGGCGTCGCGGTCTATCCGGCTCATGGCGACAGCGCCGACGAACTGCTGCGGCAGGCCGACACCGCCATGTACGCCGCCAAGGGCGACGGCGGCAACGCCTGCCATTTCTTCGATGACACCCTCGAACGCCGCCGCGCACAACGCCTGGACATCGAAGGCGGATTGCGCCGCGCGCTCGCCCAGGGGCAACTCCGTCTCGTCTACCAGCCGCAGGTTGCGGTCGGCGATGCTCGCCTGGTGGGCGTCGAGGCCCTGCTGCGCTGGGACCGGCCCGGCCACGGCGTCGTGCCGCCGGACCAGTTCATTCCGCTCGCCGAGGCCACCGGCCTGATCCTGCCGATCGGCGAATGGGTCTTGCGCGCCGCCTGCCTGCAACTCGCGGCCTGGCGCGACGCCGGGTTGCCGTCGCTGCGGATGGCGGTCAACGTCGCCGCCCGGCAGCTCAACGATGTCGATTTCGTGAGCCGAGTGATGGCGATTCTCGAAGAAACCGCAACGCCTCCCGGCAATCTCGAGATCGAAATCACCGAGAGCCAGTTGATGGAAAGGATGCATACCGGGCTGGACAATCTGAAGCAGTTGCGCGCGCTGGGGGTTGCGGTCGCCGTCGACGACTTCGGCACCGGATATTCGAGCCTGGGCCGGGTCCAGAGCCTGCCGATCGATCGCATCAAGATTGATAAATCCTTCGTGGTCGATCTCAATGTGAATGGCGACTCCTACGCCATCGCCCATGCCATCGTCGCCATGGCGCTCGCCTTGCGACTCGAAGTCATCGCCGAGGGCGTCGAGCTCCAGGAACAGGCCGACCTGTTGGCCGGCATCCGCTGTCACGAATTCCAGGGTTACCTGTTCGGCAAGCCGCTGCCGCCAGAGGAGATTGCCGTTCTGCTCCAACGAATGAAAGGAGATGCGCCATGCTGAAAGAGAAACTGCTGATCGTCGACGATCAGGACGACCTGCGCAAGATGCTGCGCCTGGCCCTCGGCTACGGCAAATACAAGCTGTTCGAGGCCGCCGACGGCGAAACGGCGCTGGCCATCGCCCGCGCCGAAAAGCCGGACGTGATCCTGCTCGACGTCATGATGCCGGGCAAGCTGGATGGCATCGCCGTCTGCCGCGCCATCAAGGCCGATCCGGAACTGGCCGGCTGTTTCGTGCTCATGCTCACCGCACGCGGCCAGGCCAGCGACTATGCCTCCGGCGATGCCGCCGGCGCCGACGCCTACATGGTCAAGCCCTTCAGCCCGACCAAGCTGGTCGAGGTGGTCGAGATGCGCACCAGGCTTGACAAGCCGGTGCGCGGCTACGGTTTCTGACGCGCTCGCCATGTCCCGCGCCCTGTCCGGCTTGCGCGTCCTGCTAAACCGACGCCTGGTATTAGGCCTCGGGGCGCTGTTGCTGGCGGCAGCGACGAGCGAGGCGGCAACGCCGATCCTGATGGTGCACTCGTACTCGCAGGAATACGCCTGGACGCGAGGGCAGCACGACGGCTTTGTCGCGGCCCTGAAGGCCGATCCAGACGTGACCCTCGCGTTTAGCACCGAATACCTCGATACCAAGCGGCGTTCCTACGATGCCGTCTACGCCCAGGCGATGGCCGACAACCTGCGCGTCAAGTATGCCGGTTACCGGCCGGCGGCGATCTATGTCAGCGATGACAACGCGCTGCTGTTTGCCCGCGACCATCTGGTGCGCCTGTTCCCCGCCGCCCCCATCTTCTTTTCGGGCATCAACGACTACGCGGTTGGGCAGAGCCTGGACCCGCGTCAGTTCACCGGCATCTTCGAGAAGAAGGAGATTGCGCCCAACATCGACTGGCTGCTGCGTCTTGATCCAGGGCTGCGCACGCTGGTCTTCGTCGGCGATGGCAGCAACACGCATGCCGCCGCCGAACGTGAAATTCGCAAGGATCTGGCCGGCTACCCGGCGTTGCAGGGCCGTTTCGTCGGCGAAAGACGCCTGGACCGGATGCTGGAACAACTGCCCAAAGAGCCGTCGCAAACCCTGTTTCTGACCACCCTGGGCGGGATGACCGATACCGGAGGCGAGGTTCTGCCGCTGACCGATACCCTGCGTGCTCTGAGCCAGGGCGGGCGGCGAGTGATCAGCATGGAGGATGCCTACGTCCGCGACGGCGTGCTCGGAGGCTTTGTCACCCACGGGGCGCGGCAAGGTGCCGGCGCGGCGCGCCTGTTGCTCGACCATCTGCACGGCACGCCGCTGGCCGAAATTCCGCCGGTTCTGAAAAGCCCCAATACCTACCTGTTCGACGACGCAGTGCTGGAGGCGCTGAAGCTGAATCTGCCCGAAGACGTCGCCAAACAATCCACCTTGCTCAATCCGCGTATGACCTTCTTCGATGCGCATCGCCCCCTGATCGTCGGCGGCCTCTATGGGCTGTCCGCGGCGCTGGTTCTGTCGATTCTTGCCGCGCTGCTCATCGTAATGCGGAAATACCGCGAGTTGATTCTGGCGCATGACGTCGCCGAAAAATCCGGTCGTCTGCTGATCGAGGCGGTCAGCAGCATCGAGCAGGGCTTCACCATCTATGACGAACACGACAGGCTGGTGGTTTGCAACGAGGCTTACCGCAATTTTTATGCGACGAGCGCGGACCTGATCGTGCCCGGCAACACCTTCGAGGAAATCGTTCGCAGGGGAGCCGAGCGCGGCCAGTATGTGGACGCGGCGGGTCGCGTCGACGAATGGGTGGCATCGCGCGTCGCCCAGCACCAGGCCGCCGACGGCAAGGTCGTCGAGCAGCGGCTCGGCGACGGCCGCTGGCTGCTGATCGTCGAGCACCGCACGCCGAGCGGCTTCATCGCCGGCAACCGCATCGACATCACCGCGCTCAAGCGCGCCACTGCCGTCATCGAGGATCGCAATGCGCAGCTGGACGCGACTTTTCAATTAAGTCCCGACGGCCTGGTGTCGCTCGGCCGGAACGGACACGTGGAGAACGTCAACTCAGCATTCGTTGACACGACGGGCATATCGGCGGCGGAAATCGTCGGCCAGCCGATGGAGGAACTGGAGCGTCGGCTACGCGAACTGTCCGAAGCCCCGGAACAGTGGCCCGGCCTCGAAACCTGCTTTTTCGAGCCAGAAGTCGGCGCCGGCGAGACGGCGCCGACCGGCGCAAGGAGACGCCACCAGCTGGTTTTGAGCCGACCGCGCGCCGCCGTGCTCGATCTGCTCGGCATCACCAGTACCGCCGCTGCCGTTGGTCGCCTGCTCTATATGCACAACGTCACCCGCGAGACGGAAGTCGACCGCCTGAAGAGCGAGTTCCTCGCGCATGCCGCCCACGAACTGCGTACCCCGATGGCGGGCATCTACGGCTTCACCGAACTGCTGATGAACCAGGAGTTCGACGAAGCTACGCGCCAGGACCTGCTCGCCACCATTCACAAGCAGACGCAATGGCTGGTCGACATCATCAACGAACTGCTCGACCTCGCGCGCATCGAGGCGCGTCGCGGCAAGGATTTCAGGATCGATCCGGTGGCGCTGGCGCCACTGGTGCGCGAGGTGGTCGCGACGCTACAGACCGATGCCGCGCGCTGGCCGGTGACGGTTGAAATCCCGGATGACTTGCCGGCGGTGCGCGCCGACGTGGCCAAGTTGCGCCAGGCGCTGACCAACGTGCTGGGCAACGCGGCGAAGTATTCCCCCGCCGGCGGCGCCATCGATATCCACGGTGCCACGCTCGACAGCGACGGCCGTGCCATGGTCGGCATTTCGGTGACCGACCGCGGCATCGGCATGACGGCGGAACAGGCCGCCCGCGTCGGCGAGCGTTTCTATCGCGCCGATACCTCCGGCAACATCCCCGGCAGCGGCCTGGGCATGGCCATTGTCAAGGAGATTGTCGTATTGCACGGCGGACAGGCCCAGATCGTCAGCTCGCCCGGCGTCGGCACCACCGTCACCCTCTGGCTGCCGGCGGCGAGCGCCGACGACGGTACGCAGCTAGTCACTCACTTGTCGCCATCAACCCCCAACCCAATTCAGGAGCCGTCATGACCCGCAAGACAACCCTGCTCATCGTCGATGATGACCGCGACCTGAGGAAGTTCCTGCGCATGGCACTCGACAATGGCACCAGGGTGATCCATGAAGCGGACACCGCCCAGGACGGGCTGCATCGCGCCCGCGAGACCGTGCCCGACATCATCCTGCTCGACATCGGCCTGCCTGGATATTTCGACGGCTTCATGTTGAACGAAGCGCTGGCCAGGGAGCCGGCGCTGCATGGCCTCAAGACAGTGATCATCAGCGGCCATGACTCGGCCGAGGACATCGGTCGGGCAGGTCGGCTCGGCGTCGATGCCTATCTGGTCAAGCCGGTCTCGCCTCGCACGCTCGTCGAACTTGTCGAGCGTCTTGAATCGTCGTTGCGGGAAATGCAGGTCATTACCCCCGATTCCGGCCTCGCGGTCAGCACTGAAAAGCCAACCAAGGAGTAATCGCCATGCCTTTCATTTCACGTTTCTGCATATGCGCCGTTACCGCGCTGTCGCTGGTCCTGCCGATGCCCGTCCGCGCCGATGACCTCAAGGAAATCCGGGCGCGCGGCGAACTGCGCCACCTCGGCATTCGCTACGCCCATTTCGTCACCGGCGCCGGCGACGGTTTCGACGTCGAAATGGTACAGGGCTTCGCCAAAGACATCGGCGTGAAATACACGCTGGTCTATTCCGATTTCTACCGCATCATCCGCGATCTGCTGGGCCAGGAGGTCACGGTCAAGGACGGTCAGGCCACGCTTTCCGGATCCTATCCGGTCAAGGGTGACATGATTGCGACCGGCTTCACCGTGCTGCCCTGGCGCAAGCAGGTGCTGCTGTACTCGGCGCCAACCTTTCCTACCCAGGTTCTGCTGCTGGCCAGGGCCGACGCTCCGCAGACCCCGCTGCGCGGCAGCCAGAGTCTTGCCGACGACATTCGCGAGACCAAGGCCATGATCGGCAAGAAGAGCCTGCTGGTCATGGAAAGGACCTGTCTCGATCCGGCCGGCTATGGATTGAAGGGCAAGGGCATCGATCTGCGCCCCTATACGAAGAGCACCAACATCAACGAAATGGTGCCGGCCCTGCTCAACGGCGAAGCCGAACTCACCCTGCTCGACGTCGCCGACGTGATTCTCGATCTGCAGAAATGGGCCGGGCGCTTCAAGGTGCTCGGTCCGATCTCGGAAGAGCAGGAAATGGCCGCGGCCTTCCCGTTGTCATCGCCGCAATTGCGCGATGCCTTCAACGACTATCTGCGCAAGATCCGCGCCGATGGCAGCTATGACCAGCTGGTGCGCAAGTATTACCCCGGCATTCAGCGCTACTTCCCGGACTTCTTCGCCAGGCCAAAGTAAGCCGATGTCTCCGACCGCGCTCTCCCTGCCGCAACGCCTGCTGCTGCGCTGGCCGCTGCTGCTGGCATTGGCCTTTACCATCTATTCGGCGGCGCTGTTGAGCTATGCCTTCGACTCCTGGCAGCGGATGCGGCAGGATGCCAACAACTTTCTGGTCGCGGACAACCAGCGGCGCGCGGCCTCGCTGGCCGACCTGGCCGGGGATATGCGCAACGCCGCCGAGGGCCATGCCGATATTCATGAGTTGCGCGCCTATCTGAGCAACCGCGATCTCGGCATGTCGCCTCGCTACGGGCTGAATGCCGGCCTCGCCGCGATCGAGGCGCGCTTTCAGCAACTGGCCGATCAGGCCGGACAGCGCTGGGCAAGCGGCGTGCCGTACATCGCCTACTATTCGGCCGACGGCGAGGTTCTGGCCGATTCCGCGCCCGGCGCGACGAATGGCGTCGTGCCGCCGAAACTGTCGCCAAAGACCCGACTGGCCATGGCGCCCGGGAGCGACGCCATGGTCGTCGCCGTGCCGGTAATTCACAAGGGCAGGGTGGACGGAACGGTGGTCACCACCGTTCCCGTAGCCGCCCTGCTGCGCAATCTGCTGACGGCGAACGCCAGTAACGGCTATCGCGAATTGCTCCTGACCGCGGAGGGCGGGCAGCTGAGGGAGCGCGGCCGCGACATCAAGCTCGGCACGGAGCAGCGTCGGCTTCTGGCGGGACTGCCCGACAACGTCGTGCTACCGGCGGCGCAGACCTTGGGGGCGCCGTTCGACGGCGCGATGGCGGACGATGTGCTCCTGGTCAAGACTACGGTTCCCGGCATGCCGCTGGTTCTGATTACCTTCGTTCCGGAGAAGATGGCGTATGGTCATCTGGTGTCGCGCCATGTCCTGCGCGGGGCGGGGATTCTGTTGCTGTTGATGCTGCTCGGCGCCTTCAAGCTCGAGCGCATGCGCCAACGGACGGCACAACTGGAGGCGGATGTAGCCGCCGTAGAGCGGGAGCGGGCCGTGGTCGAGTTCCGTAACGTCGAGCTGTCGGCGGAGATTCGCCGACGCGAGGCCGCCGAAGAGCGCATCAGCGACCGCAACGAGCAGTTGAACACGATCTTCGAACTGAGTCCCGACGGTTTCGTCTCCTTCGATGAGGCGTACCGCGTGAAATACGCCAACCCGGCCTTGCTGCGCATGACCGGATATGCCGAGCGCGATCTCGTCGGCCTCGACGAGGCGGTCTTTTCCGAGCGGCTGGCAAAGGACTGCGTGGCTGGAACCCGGTTTGTCGGCATCGCGGCGCTGCGGGCAGCGATGCATGCGGCCGCCACGGATGGCGCCGGCGAAACAGCGCCACACGGCCAGTCGCGCCTGCTGGTCGAACTCGCCGTCCCCGGCGCGCCGGTGATCGAGGTCAGGCTGCGTCTGGCGCGGGCGGCAACCGTTTCGCAGATACTTTATTTTCGCGATGTCACGCAAGAGGTTGAGGTTGATCGCATGAAGAGCGAATTCCTCTCCCACGCCGCGCACGAACTGCGCACGCCGATGGCCAGCATTTACGGATTTTCCGAACTGCTGATGACGCAGGAGTTCGACGAAGCCACGCGCAAGGACTTGCTCGCCACCATTCACAAGCAGACGCAATGGCTGGTCGACATCATCAACGAACTGCTCGACCTGGCGCGCATCGAGGCGCGGCGCGGCATGGATTTCAGAATCGAGCCGGTGCTGCTGCCGCCGTTGCTGGCCGAAGTGGTCGCCGGCATGCGGATCGACCCGTCGCACTGGCCGCTGGCCACGGACTGCGCCGACAATCTGCCGATAGTGCACGCCGATGCGGCCAAGCTGCGCCAGGCGCTCAGCAACGTGCTGGGTAACGCGGTCAAGTACTCCCCCGAGGGCGGCGCGATCAAAATCCGCTGCAGCGCATCCGATCGCGACGGCAAGCACTTCATTGGCATTGCCGTCACCGACCACGGCATCGGCATGCGGCCGGATCAGGTCGCCCGCGTCGGCGAGCGGTTTTACCGCGCCGACACCTCGGGCAAGATTCCCGGCACCGGCCTGGGCATGGCCATCGTCAAGGAGATCATCGAGCTTCACGGCGGCGGCTTTACGGTAGTCAGCGCCATCGGCGCCGGGACCACGGTCACTCTCTGGCTGCCCGCGGAGCCCCACCCTGCAACCGAACGGAGTGCGGCATGACTACCAGCGCTCAAACCCAACCGGACACGCAGGCAAGCACCCTCTGGCTCATTGCGCTTACCACGTCGACCTACCTCGTGCTCGGCCGAGCCGGGCTCGCGCTGGCGATCCCGCCCGGCTATGCCAGCCCGATTTTTCCGGCGGCGGGCTTTGCCATCGCTATCCTGCTTTGGTCCGGGCGGCGCGCCTGGCCCGGCATCGCGCTGGGATCGCTGCTGCTCAACCTGGGTACCGGCGACCTGGGCGAGGCCGCGCGCGCCACGACCATGCTCACCGCGCTGGGAATTGCCGCCGGCACCACGGCGCAGGCCCTGGTCGCCGCCTGGCTCATCGAGCGCGCAACAGGACACGCCTGGCGGACGATGGAATCGACAGGCACTATTGTGCGCATCCTGGCGCTTGCCGGGCCACTGGCCTGCCTGGTTTCAGCCAGCGTCGGCGTCGGCACCCTGTACCTCAATGGCCTGATCCCGCTGGACAACACCGCATTCACCTGGTGGAACTGGTGGGTCGGCGATACGCTGGGCGTGCTGGTCGCCCTGCCGCTCAGCCTGGCCTGGCTGCTGCGCGCACAACCGTTCTGGCATGGGCGGCTGACCGCGCTTTGGCCGACTATGTTGCTGGCCTTGACGGTGATTGCCATCGGCTACATCGCCGCCGCGAAATGGGAAACGACAGTGCGCGACAAGACCGTGAGCGACCACGGTGAAAATCTGGCCAGGAGACTCGGCCAGCGCATCATTGCCCACCAGGAAGCGCTGGCCGCCTTGAAGCGCCTGATCGAGGTGTCGCCAGACATGAGCTACGCGCGTTTCAATCACTTCACGCGCGCCACGCTCCTCGAAAACCCGGACATCTTCGCCCTGAGTTTCAATCCCTACGTGCGCCGGGAGGACCGTGCCGCGTTCGAGCGCCAAATGGCACAGACGACACCGAAGGCGGATTTCGAGATCACGGAACGCGATGCGCAGCGGCGCCTGATCCGCGCCGGGGATCGTCGCGACCATGTCGTCGTCGGCTATATCGCGCCCTTGCAGGGCAATCTGCCGGCCATCGGTTACGACATAAATTCCGAGCCGATCCGCCAGGACGCGATCCGGCGCGCGCGGGAATCGCACCGGCCCAGCATCACGGCGACCATTCAACTGGTTCAGGAAGACCGGAAGCGCGTCGGTGCGCTACTGCTTCATCCCGCCTATCGCATTGCGCCGGGCGGTGACGCCACCGCGACCGACGCCAGCCTGATAGGCTTCGCCGTGGGCGTGATCAAGGTGGACGAGATGGTGGAGATTGCCACCCAGCCCGCGCGAGTGCCTGGCCTTGCCTTTCGGATCGACGATGTGACAGGGGACGCGCGCAGCCAGGTGTTTCAGTCGGAAGGCGCGGCGCCAGGGATGCCTCCGGTGCCAGTTGTGACGTTTCCCATTGCGATAGCCGATCGTGTCTGGGAACTTGCCGTGTATCCCACCGCGGCCTACCTGTCGTCTCACCGGTCATGGATCGCCTGGGCCACGGGCGTCGTCGGGCTGTCGCTGGCGGCGCTGTTGCAGGTGCTGCTGCTGGTCATTACCGCCCATGCCGCGGTCGCCCGGCGCAAGATTAGGCAGCAAGACGAGGAACTGGAGATACAGGGCGCCGAGTTGCAGGACCGAAACGCGCAGATCAATGCGCTGTTCGAGTTAAGCCCCGACGGCTTTGTCGCGGTCGCGGCGGACGGCACGATACGCTTAGCCAACCCCGCGCTCCGCAGTCTGACCGGCATCCCGGCGGAGGAAATCCTGGGTCAACCGCTGGACGATCTGGACCGGCGTCTGAGGCGGAGCGCGGAGCAGCCCGAGCGCTATTCTCCGCTGGGCGCGCTGTTTGCCGGCAACAAGGCGATATCCGCCACGCAAAAGCTGGTGCTGGTCCGGCCGCGCGAGGTCGTGTTGCAGATAGTCGGCGTTCGCGGCACGGCGGCAAGCGTCGATCGTTTCGTCTATTTCCGGGATATCACCCACGAGGCGGAAGTCGAGCGCCTGAAGAGCGAGTTTCTCGCCCACGCCGCGCACGAATTGCGCACGCCGATGGCCAGCATTTACGGATTTTCCGAACTGCTGATGAGCCAGGAGTTCGACGCGCCTACGCGCCAGGACCTGCTCGCCACCATTCACAAGCAGACCCAATGGCTGGTCGACATCATCAACGAACTTCTCGACCTGTCCCGTATCGAGGCGCGTCGCGGCAAGGATTTCAGGATCGAGGCGGTGCCGCTCGCGCCGCTGGTCGGCGAGACGGTCGCGGCGATGAATATCGATTCGGCGCGCTGGCCGCTGAGCGTCGATCCCCGCGACAAATTGCCTCCCGTGCTGGCGGATGTCGCCAAGCTGCGCCAAGTGCTGACCAATGTGCTGGGCAACGCCGTCAAGTATTCGCCTGCCGGCGGAGCGATCGAAATCCACTTTGCCACGCGCGACAGCAACGACAAGGTCTTGGTAGGCATTTCCGTCACCGACCACGGCATCGGCATGACGCCGGAACAAGCCACCCATGTCGGCGAGCGCTTCTATCGCGTCGATACCACCGGCAAGATTCCCGGCTCCGGCTTGGGCATGGCCATCGTCAAGGAAATCATCGAACTCCTCGGCGGCCAGGTCGAGATCGTCAGTGCGCCCGGCGTCGGTACCGCAGTCACGCTCTGGCTGCCGGCGGCGAGCGCCGCCGACTGCCCCGAAGCCAGACCTCTTTCTCCAAACTCATTGCAGGAGTCCCGGACATGAGCCGATGCATCCATCCCTTGCCGTGCCTCATCGCGGAAATACGACTACCCGCCGCGCCGCCGCGGGTGTTCGCGCCGTCATGAAGAACGTCGAACTCAGCATGGGGCAGGGCGAGGCGCTCGCCTGGCGGATCGTCGAGGTCGCGCCTGATGCCATCCTGCTGGTGGCCGCGGATGGCTGCATCCAGAAGGTAAATCGTCGCGCCGAGACCCTGCTCGGCTACGCGCGCGACGAACTGCTGGGGCAGCCTATGGAAATTCTGCTTCCGGATGCGTTGCGCGAGAAGCATCGGCATGTTCTACGCAAGGCGTATGCCCGGCAACCCGAATCAAGGCCGATGGGCTCCGGGCGGGAACTCGTTGCGCGGTGCAAGGATGGCCGCCTTCTGCCGGTCGAGGTCAGCCTGGCGCCGCTGGATTTAGGCGTTGGCGGGGGCGTCGTCGTGACCGTGCTCCGGGACGTGACCGAGCGTCGCCGTGACGCCGCGCTACTGGCCGTCCATAGAGTGCAGCTGGAAACCCTGTTCCTGTTGAGTCCCGACGGTCTGGTGTCCTTCGACCACGAGGGCCGGGTGAAACTGGTCAATCCGGCCTTTCTACGCATGGCCGGACTGCTAGCTGCGGACATCGTCGGGCGACCGGCGGGCGAACTGGAACGCCTGCTGCGCGAACTGGCGGAAAACCCGGAACAATGGCCGGGGCTGGACGCATGCTTCGCCGGACAGGAAGCAAACGTCGGCCCTGATGAGACGACGACCGGCGCAAGGCCGAGCCATGCGTTGACCTTGCGCCGCCCGCGCGGCACCGTGCTTGAACTGGTCGGCGTCACCAGCAATACCGCCTCCGTGAGCCGGTTGCTCTATGTGCGCGACGTCACCCGCGAGGCGGAAATCGACCGCTTGAAAAGCGAGGTCCTCGCCCACGCCGCGCACGAGTTGCGCACGCCGATGGCCAGCATCTACGGCTTTACCGAACTGCTGATGACGCAGGAGCTCGACGCGCCTACGCGCCAGGACCTGCTTGCCACCATCCACAAGCAGACGCAATGGCTGGTCGACATCATCAACGAACTGCTCGACTTGTCCCGAATCGAGGCGCGTCGCGGCAAGGATTTCAGGATCGAGGCGGTGCCGCTCGCGCCGCTGGTCGGGGAGACGGTTGCCGCGATGAACATCGACCCAGTTCGCTGGCCGCTGGTCGTGCACATCCCGGACGACCTGCAAGCGGCACGGGCGGACGCGGCGAAACTGCGCCAGGTGCTGACCAATGTGCTGAGCAACGCGGTGAAGTATTCGCCGGCCGGCGGCGCCATCGATCTCCGCTGCGGCACACGGGAAATCGATGGCAAGACCTTCGTCGAGATCGCCATCACCGACCACGGCATCGGCATGACGCCGGAGCAGACCGCCCGCGTTGGGGAACGCTTCTACCGCGCCGATACCTCCGGCAATATTCCCGGCGCGGGCCTGGGCATGACCATCGCCAAGGAGATCGTCGAGCTGCATGGCGGTGAGGTGGGCATCGCCAGTACCCCACTCGCCGGCACCACCGTCACCCTCTGGCTTCCGGCAGGCACCCCGTCCCAAGCGCCGGCGCCCGGTGCCCCCTTTTTGGTGCGTCAGCCATCCGGCGTTTGATCTTGCGCTCCACCGTCTTTGTGTCGCGGGTTTGTTGAGGGTTGGCGCCGGAAAACGGCACTTGCTGGCGGCGCGGCAGCGGAGTCGGGGGGCGCCGAACAGCTTCGCGACGTTGGAACAGTGATTGTCATGACGTCAAATCCAGGCGGTACCCGATTCCCCGGACGGGAACGATCGCTTTGCTCTCGCAGCCTATCTGCGCCAGCTTTCCGCGCAGATTGCAGATATGCACTTCCAGCACCCGGCTCTCGGAATCCCAATCCCGGCCATAGATGTGTTTGCAAATTGCGTCGCGCGACTGCGTCAGGTTTGTCGCTCGCGCCAGCATGGACAAGATCTGCGATTCCTTCGCTGTCAGCTTGACACGGTGTCCTTCGGCATTGGTCAGATGTTGCTTGCCGATCTCGAAGACGACCCCGTCGAATTGAATATGCCGTCGCGACACCGCTTGCTGTTTCTTTGCCCGCGCCAGGGCATTTTCTATGCGAGCCTTCAGAACCCTTGATTGGCATGGCTTGGTGATGTAGTCGTCGGCGCCAAGCGTCAGCCCCATGACGATCATCTCTTCCGACGAATGCCCGGACAGGAAAATCAGGGGAACGCCGGATATGGAACGAATCTGCAGTGCGATCGACAAGCCGTCTTCCCCCGGAAGCCCTATATCCAGCAGGACGACATCAACTTCGCTGGCGTCGACCGAACGCTGCAATTCCGCTCCGTTGCGGACCATCACCAGATCGTAATCATCTTTCAGGAGGTGACGAAGAAATCCACGGAAATCCGCATCGTCTTCGAGGATCGCCACCCGATGCTTGCCAATTGTCATTTGTGCGACCGGAGAGAATGTTGGGTTTGAGATTCTTCGCACCCATTTTACATGTGTGTTTCCCGGCTACGCATATTCAGCAGCTCGCGGTTTATAGAGGTCTTAATAGTTCTTAATACATTCGGGTTTTCTGGGTTGCTATTATTGGCCGGCACGAGTTCTGGTGGTCCGTGGTTGGTACGGTGCCCCGTAGGTGTTCGGTGGTTCGAGGTTTGCACCGGAATGACAAAGCGCTGCCGGGAAGGACAATCACCGGCCATGAAACGAGGAGAAATTCAATCGCTATGAATCTGATCGCCATCCTTGCGGCTACCGCGATCTGCGTCGCGGTCGACTGCGGGCATGACTCACAGACTTCCGGCAATTCCGGCGCGCGCGACATCGCGGCGGCAGCGGCGGGCAGCTTGCGGCACACCGCAGCGACCGATACCGGGAATATTGCGCTGCATGGTCAGGATGGCGTCGAGACCATCGCTCCGGGGTCGTCAGCCCGGTTCGCCGGCTTGAAGCCCCGGAACGCGGCAACGCGAGCGGTTGTTCGTGACGGCAGGGTGTATTTCGTCAAATGAACCCGCACATGAAGGCGCTGTTCGAGAGCCTGCAGGAAGCGCTGCTCATCGTATCCGCGACCGGCGAGACTCTATACGCCAACCCGGTGGCGCAGGAGATTCTTCAGATATCGGCCGGTGCGAACTATTCCACCGAGTGGCTGCAGAGCCAGATTAGGGCGATACGCCAGGGCTACCTGAAGCTGCCGCTGACGTTCCAAGTTGAGTTGCCGCGCCGATCCGAGCATGCCGATCAAATGCAGGTCACTCTCCTGCAAAGTCCGGCGGGAAGTAATTTCATTTTGGTCATGAAGAACATCACCGCCGAGCAGCTGTACCAAAACGCAGTCGGCAATCTGGCGGAGATGGTTCACAGCGAGTTTGGCGCGCCGGTGAAGCGGTTTCTTGCCGCCGTTGCCGACACGCTTGCGCAGTTCGAGAACGGCGCGAAGGGAAATTTGGCGCTGCAAAACGCCGTTGCCGTGGTGTCGCGCGAGGGTGCCTCGCTGGAACGGGTGCTGCAGAAGGCCAGCTTGCTGGCAGGCGCCTATAGGTGGTTTCCAATGCGTGACGATCAGCGAGTTCTCGTGACATCGCTGGTCGACGATGCGCTGCTTGCATCGCGGCCGCTTCTTGTCGAGCGCGGGATACAAGTCAGGTTTTGCGGCCTCGATGACAATCTGCCGGTCATTTACGGAAGCAAGGTGTTCCTGACCCAGGCACTGGCAGCGTATCTGGCTTATCTTGTCGAAAGGATCGGTCGCGGGGTGAATATCCTGATTTCCGCCAAGGCAAGCGGAAATGTTGTTCTGCTGACCATTACCAATTACGGAGACCTTCTCCCGGGAAAAGGCAGCAGCGCGCGGTTGCCGCTTTCCGGCATGGCCGGTTCGAAATCCATTGATACGTTGGATCTTCCCTTGGCGCTGTGCAAGCGGGTGGTCGAACTGAACGGAGGAACACTTCGCTTTGGCGGGAAAAACGGCAAAGTCCGTTCGATCACCTTCGAGTTGCCGGTGGGAGCGCCGGCGAAACCTTTCGGGGAGTCCTGCGACGAATGCCCGATAGCTTCCCAAGCCATGCAGTACGCCCGCGATCTTGCCGAACTATTGGCGAACAGCAAGGATGGCCCCCCCCTCAAGAGGGCAGTCCCCCTCAGAAAGGCGTCATGAGCAACAAGATTATCATCGTGGACGACAATTCCGATATCAGGCGCATGATCCGGTTAAGTTTGGGTGACAGCTTTAAAATCCTCGAAGCCGAGGATGGCGCGACGGCGTTGAGCATTATCAGTAACGAACAGCCCCGCGTAGTGCTGCTTGATGTGAAGATGCCGGGAAAGATGAACGGTTTCGAGGTGCTTGACGTCATCAAGAGCACCCATGCCCTGCGCAACGTCATAGTCATCATGGTTACGGCGCATGGTCAGTCAAGCGATTACGACAAGGGGATTGAACTTGGGGCGGATGCCTACTTCGTCAAGCCATTCAGCCCCCTGCAGCTAGTCGATACCATCCGGGAACTCGTCAAATGACTCGCTACGGGCCTTCCGATATCGCCTGTCTCGCGCTTGGCGTTGCATTTGCGCTGGGGGGGTGTGCTTCGGGCCGATTGCCGAGCAGCGTGGCTGGCCCCGAGTCGAAGGATGCGGCGAAATCCCCCAAGCGACTGCCGATAACGGATATTCCGATACCTGCGGACGCCAAGCTCGATGCCGATCAGTCGCTAGTCATGGGCAGCCAGGATCGCTGGCTCGGGCGCATCGTGATCCGGCTGGATGCGTCCCCGACGGAGGCTTTCAACCACTTCACCACGGGCATGGCGAAGTTAGGCTGGAACCGGACCCTGGCCGTCCAATCGCGAGTCAGCAACATGACATTCCAGCGCGCCGACCGGGTGGCGCTCGTTCAGATCGAACCCGCGTCGTTTGGAGACGGAGTTACGGTGTGGGTTACCGTCACGCTCGTTGCGCAGGCTGCCACGAATGGCCAGGTTTAGCGATGTTTCATGACCGACCGTGGATTCCGCGGCGCTTGCATGTATCGGACTCACCTTGAATTGCCGACAATTGCGGCATCGGCCAACTTTTCCGGCGCGACAGATGCGGTTTCTGGAAGCGGTCCCGGGTTGTCGCGCCTTGAATGGCGATTTCCGCGATGCCACTTTTGAATGCTTTTGCTTTTTTCCTTTTATCACCCCTCGACAGGAGACCCACGATGGCCCGCAAGCAGAAACTTGACTTCAGCAATGTTGCCGACACCCGCAAGAAACAAGACCTCAACCAGCATGCGTTCTGGATACGCTATGGCGTCACCCAATCAGGCGGCTCGCGCTATGAATCGGGGCGGAATATCCCGAAGCCGTTGGCTATCCTGCTCTGGCTCCATCTGTCGGGGAAGGTGTCGGACAAGGATCTGGCCGATGCGTTGAAGTAAGGATCAAGGATTGCCGATCCGGGCGTGCGGTGATGACCTTGAATGGCTGGCCGACATCGTCAACAAACTGCTCGAACTCGTGCGCATCGAGACGCGCCGCGACGTGGATTTCAGGATCGAGGTGGTGCCGCTCGTGTCGCTCTTCGCCGAAATGGTCGGGGCGCCCGGCGGTTGATTTTGCACTCCGCAGGCTTGGTGGCGCGGGTTTGTTGAAGCTTGGTGCCGGGAAACGGCACGAACCCATTCACATCAGTCTAGTGTGGAAAATTGGCGACCCCGCTTCAACGGCTGCTTCCGAGGGATCGGGCCGAGCGAATATCGGCAACCGAAAAGAATAGCCATTGGCCGGTCCGGGCTGGGCACGGAAATACAGTCCCGCGTCCAATGACCGCATTGCCGACATCGGGCTTGAAAGCCTGACCGGCTCTTCAGGGCACAGCCGAGTCGGTGAAATATTCTGGAAGCAGCCGCTCAGAAACGGGAGCGCCAAATTTTCTTCCGGCAAACCTCGAACGGCAGCTTCACCTCCAACTCCGGACGATGGCCCAAAACCTCCCCTGTTAGCTGGCCAAGTCAAAGCGGTCATTCAATAGTTCTTGGTTTTCGGGGCGCCAATGTCTCCTCATGGCCGTAGGACTAAACCGCCCGCGCGGTAACGCGTAACGAACGGGTGGAAACGGCAGGAAGAATTGTGGTGTGCCCAAGTAAGATAAATGCGATGTTGGAGTTGAGGCAAAGGACAGAAGGATCGCTACGCGATGCTGTCGCCGATCCTGCTGGAACGTCTGCGCGTTTGGTGGCGCGTGGCCCGAGCGCAAGGCAAGATGCTCGACGGCGGCTGGCTGTTTCCCGGACTGAACCCGGTCGAACTGCTGAGCGCCAGGCAACTGAACCGCGCGATTCATCTTGCCCCCGAGCAGGCCAGGATCGAGAAGCGGGTGCCCGCCGCCACCGGATCGTAACAGCACGCCATCGGGGATTCGGCAGAGTTGCTTGATCGTGAACTGCCCGTCGATGACCGCAATGACAATGCTCCGGTCGGCGGGATGGGCAGAACGATCGACCACGAGCAGATCGTTATCGTGGATGCCAAAGCCGGTCATGGAGTGGCGGACACACGGACGAAGAAGGTCGCCTCCTGGTGCTCGATCAGGTGTTCGTCAAGACTCAGTTGATCTTCCACATAGTCCGTTGCGGGCGAAGGAAATCCGGCCGGTACGGGCTGCGACAGGAGGGGGTAGCGGTAGGCTCGGGAGAGGTACATGGCGGATACTGTAATTATAGTCAGTATCCGCCAGCCTTCGCCAGTACGTCAAGTTGGATTTTGAGTTTCGCTTCTATTCAATGAGTTGCCAATAGAAGACGGGCGCTGCTCGTAGATGCCCGCATATTCTTCAACAGGCGCCGAGGCGACAGTTCTGGACCTTTTGATGAATCCAATTGTTAATTTCGCCAGCGATCCAACCAGACATGCGCCCGATTTTGACCGGGCGCGGGAAACATCCTTGCTTTACGAGTTTGTAGAGGCAACTGCGACTGAAACCCGTGCGCTTCAAGACAGCAGGCAGTCGAAGAAGAGTGAGGTCTGTTTCGTCGGAATGACTTACAAAGGTGGACGATGTCATGCTTATGCTCCATAGGTATTATGCTGCCCGGCCGGACCGGGCAATACGTCAAGTGAATTAACACTCAACGTTTGGAATTGGTTGCGGCTGTGAGCCGCTTGCCACGGTTTGCACACGACGGTCAACCGGATTTTTGACGCGTGCACGACTTGTGGTTATTGCCCTTCGGCAAGAGTTTGAAACCAAAACAACGACTGCGTAGCAGTCACATTGCGCGCGATGACGGACACGCGTGGCCAAAATCAAATATGAACTTCAAGTTCCGAGTGCGCTAGGTAGGCACAAAACTGAGGCTTCGGAACTGCTGGCGTCAATCATCCTCGTCGAATCGACTCACGCCAGCAGTCCCTTATTGCCGGGACCGCTACCCTGTGGTCGGAGTGGTGTTCTCCGGTCGCCGGGTTGTGCAGGACAGAGCGCGGTTGCCATTTTCAACCGCCCTGCCCATTTATCGCGATGTCGATCTGGTCGTCGTCGCCTCACCTGTCGGGCCGTCATACCGCCGCTCCCTTTGCCACCCAGGTTCGCGGTTGCCGCAGCTTGTGACCGTGGGAGCCGTAGTAGAACGAGGTGACTTCGGTGCGGCCGTGCCCGAGCTCCCAAGAGACTTCGAGGCAGGCTTGCTTGTGCGCCGCGGGATCCACCTGTTTCGGGTTCATGCCCTCCAGTGGAGTCTTCATCCCGCACTTGGCGGTGTATTCCCGCTGGGCAAAGCCGTGCCGCGCGCCGTGGGCGGTGACACCCAGTTTCTTGCGCGTCATGCCGAGCCGACGTTTGGTCAGGTTGTAGAACCGCGTCTGGGCCTGCACCCAATTCAACCCAGGCCACCGGATGCGCGATCCCCGTGTCTGTTCGGCCACCCGTTTCGCCCACTCGACCACGTCGCGCTGTTCCGCCGTGGTGATGGGTAGCACCCGCGGCCTGCCGCCCTTGGTGCCGGCGAAAACCTCCAGCACGTCGAGCTTGTCGGTCGCCGAACGCAATGGCTCCAGTTGGATGGACTCCTTTACCCGCAGCCCGAAGTGATGCTGCAAGGCCAGGTACAGGCCGTAGCGTTCATCGATGGCCTTGGCTTGCTCGATCATCTTCAGTGGATCGACGGCGTTGGCTTCCCAAGAGCGATTCATCTTGGCGATACCGGTGCGCTTGTAGGCCTCTGGGTTGTGAGGGTAGTAGTCGCACAGGTCGCGGACGATCTGTCGCTTGCCCAGCCAGGTGCAGAAGACGCGGAGCATGGAGAACCGGCGGTTCAGGGTCTGGGGTGTCAATCCCTTGTCCCGCCAGTGCTTGGCCAGACAGTCGAGATGGCGCATGCCCAGATTCTCCGGATGGCGCAGGGGGTACCCCAGGCCGGCCAGGTCGCTGAACACGGTGCGGATCTCCGTGCGGCGGTGGTCGCGCGTGGCGCTGCTGCAGTCGCGCTTGATCTTTCCACTGCGGTCGTGTGCCTTGCCGTTGTGACGATCGAACACTCGGTTGAGTTCGGCAAGGAATGCCGGTGTCAGGCGCCGCGACCGCCGGTACGCCGTAGCGCCGGCGTCCTTGTCGGGCGGCACGGTGGCGAGGGTTTCAGAAACGAGTTTGTCCATAAGGGACCTCCATGGTGAGTTGTAGATAGGTGAGGATGGCCTGGGTGATGCGGGTGATCTCGCGGTAGGCCCGCCGCGAGCGCACTTCTTTTGGCCGCCGGGCGCGTCTTGTCCGGCGTTCTTGAACATCATGGATGCGTCTGGTGTTTTCCATTACGGATTTCTCCTGTGGTTGAACATCATCGGGATGTGGTGCGGTGATCTTGCGGCCGTCCTTGCGGGAGGATGGCCGACGCACAACGCCTTGCCGGGCGTATGAGGGAAGTTCGGGAGGTGGCGGTGGTAGGTGGTAAAAGTTGTGCTTCTTGGTGCGATCACCGAGCCATTTCTGGCTACGACAACCCCTGCTATCGCTCACAGCGACAACAGGCCGTGCAGATCTCGCAGATCGAGGCACGGGTACTGACCATTGACCTCTGATAGAGGCGGCGCTCACAGCGCCTGGATCGAAGCTAGGTAGAACTTTGGGGCGATCCGCCACGGATTTTCAGCCCTTACCAACGGGCACGCCTACGCTTGCATCGGTCCCGCACGGCTACTGTTGGCCGCAGGGGGTTCCCGGTTTGCCTTGCCCATACAGGAGGCGTCGCGTGAAGTTCTGAGTGTGAAAAACGAGAACGAGCGAAAGCATCAACCGCTGATGTTTGCTGGTTCCCGTTCGAGAGTTACGGTCCGCTAGGGACTCGGTGACGCCGAGGCGTCTGGTGCGACTTGCGTCGCTGCCCCGTAGGGCGTGGAGGAGAGTTCTTCAGAGCTGTCTGGGTGCCACTGGGCATCCGCAAATCCGCGCTGCTTCAGTCTCCGTGGGCGCTGGCGTGCACCCTGTTCGCGAAAGATTGCGTCAGTTTCGGCGGTGCTTTGCCTTGCCTCGATCTGACACGCTGCTTTAACGTCCCTGTTACTGGTGGGAGCCTTGGCACCGAGGCGCTTCCGTGCGCCCCGCTTTCGCCTCTCGGCGGAAGTGACGTGAATTATCTCTGGTTGTCCTCGAATGTCAACCCCTTTTGATGATGACAATTTCGTGTTTGTCCCTTATTACATTGTCAGGTTTTAATGTGTCCTGCGAAGACATGGCGTTTCGATTCCCGTTTGGTTGTCGCTGTTATTTTCTCACCTAAAAATGCGGGGAATTTCCTTCAATGTATCCCTCGATTTCCTTGTCGTGGCTGTGGTTTGTCCATGGGTGGGCACTGGTGTGGCGACGCGCATCTTTTGATGCGGTGCCTCGCGAAATTCGGCTGATTTCGGGGTTTTTCGACAAGCCATGCTTCCAGATTGGCGATAACGTGGCGACTTGGATTCGTCACCTTTTTTTCTTTCCGGAGATCCCGTTTATGAATAGCCCGGTCGTTCGCGCAGTCGACGTTGGTTATGGCCACGTCAAATACACGGAAGGACGCAACCAACGCGGCGGCATCGTTTTTTCGAGCTTTCCGTCCCAGTCCATCGCCGCACCGAAGGACAGCGGGCTGAATAGCGGCGCGCTGCTGAAAATGGATACCGTCATCGTTCCGGTCAAGGATGGCGACAACACAGTGCGCATCGTGGTCGGCAAGGACGTTGGGGGGGTGTTGCAACCCGATACCGAGGGCACCATTCTCGACCAGAGCTTTTGCCTGTCGACCGCATACGCCGCGCGGCTATTTGGCGCCCTACACTATATGTACGGCGGTCTGCCTGTGGTTGATGGCGTAAAGACCATCGACCTGCTGGCACTGGGTCTCCCCCTGAATACGATGAGGCAGTTCCACAAGTCCTTGGCGGAGAAATTTATGGGCCTATTTGCCATCGATGAAAACGGTGGCGAGGTCCGTATCCGAAACTGCATCGTGTATCCCCAACCTCTCGGCAGCTACGCTACGTTTGTTGCCGAGCGAAAGATCCGCACGTCGCCGGAGGTCTTGGTGGTGGACCCTGGCTTCAACACGGTCGACTGGTTCAACTGCAAGGGAATGAAAGTGAATCCGAATGCTCATGGAGCCGTGGAGCGCGGTGTGTCGCACGTGATTCGCGCGGTCGTGAATGAGTTGCCGGACAGTATCCGCAAGGATGGCAGCATAGCGGCCATTTCCCGCTGTGTTGATGACTCTCTGACGACGGGCAAACCGTTCAAGTTGCGCGGCAAGGCCTACGACCTTACGCCTTACATGATTGCTGGCCAATCCATCATCAACGAAGCGGCTACCGCCGTGAAGAACTCCATCAAAGGTGGCGTACACATCGAGCACATCGTGGTGACGGGCGGCGGGGCACCCCTCTTCATGCCGGCGATCCGCGAGAAGTTCCCCGATCACGACGTGGTCATGCTGGACAATCCCGCCTTTGGCAATGTGTGCGGATTCCATGCACTCGCTGAAAATATGGCGCGCTCCGCGAATCGCGCGACCGGAGGTAAATAGTGGCCAGTCGAAGCGATTCTGATCGTCCTGCTTTCATTCGTCTCACCGTTCGGATCTATGAAGATGAAGACCCGGTGGCATATCGATTGTTGTCGGAACGCAAAGGCGCGCGGCGACCGCTCTACCATAAGCATCTAATTCGCCAAGGGGCGCTTGCTGAGATCGGGGGCTTGGGAGCCACGGCTGCGCCGACCGAGACTCCAATGTCTGAGTCTCCAAGGACGAATGGTTTGGTCGGCCCCATGGAACGGATGATGGAAGTGCCCATCCTTGAGGGTGAGTTCGATCCGGACGCTTTTTGAGGTGGCTACGCCGTCGCCGGTGTGTCGTTCGCTTTCGCCTTCAAGCAGTGTTGGCGCAGCGTCCCTCGTTAAGTGCAGGGTGAGTGACCGCAGCACTTCGTAACCTGCCGACGGGCCAATTCACACAACTCGGCCTTATGTAGCGCTCCACATAAGGCCGACCACCGGCCGGTGATCGGTCGCAACAACCATCCGCTTGACATCTTGTTACCTGCCGTTCAATCCTTGACCACCTGAATATCAATAGCTGGTTGATCTGACGATTTCCAAGCAAATTACTGGTTCAGAGGAACCGTATTTCCAACCATCTGCCCAAATGGATTGATGAGACCTGCGTCCGTGAATTCTGATCAGGCGCCGACTAGACCGCCGCATTTCCACTAACTTTCACGCCCCCTGTCCATCACGGACAGCCATGGAGCCTGCCGCGCATAGCGCAAGAAAATTCAAACAATATCGAGCTGATTTGCTACCGTGAATTCACCTTCATTTACCAAAGGAGAATTCACGATGTTTGACGATGACATGTTTTCCACCGGCGACGGTTTTTCCTGTTTCAGCGATTCCGATCTCTTCAGCAGCATCAACCCGGCCTCCGGATTGCCCATGATCGGCGACGGCATCGGCGGAGTAGATGTCGCCGGTAACCCCTGGGGCTGCGACGGCTCCCTGTTCGAGTCGTCTTCCATCAGCAGTTGGTTCGACTGGTGATGAAACGATTTGTCGCACCCGCTGCCCTCGGTCGCACTCGGCAGCGGTTGCCCAAGGACACCCCATGCAAGTCATGCCCCGCATGCCTGGCCTTCGAAACATGACGAGCATCCCGTCCCTCGACACAGTCGTCAGGCCAGTTGCGAAGTGGCTGGCCGGGTCAGCCCTGTCGGCCATGACGGATGTCGGGCTGGCCAGAATCGGCGTCAGCGACCAAGCCAAGGCCGCGTTGTTTGTGGCTGCGCTCGTGATGCTCATGATTGCTTTCGGCAGCGTGGCACTGGTGCGCCGGGTCCGTCAGGGAAATCGACCCGACCCATGAGGTATTCAAGGAAGCCAGCGAGTTCGTCAGCCACGCATCCATCCCCACATCACCCATCTTCGAGCGGCAATCGCTCAAACCACTCTCTTCCTCAATGTACACAGGAGTCACCATGAAACAACTGATACTTGCCGTCTCACTCATGACCGTTGCCGCATCGTCCGGCGCCGCGGAATACCTTGGCCTCGACCTGGGCGTAGCCTCCAAGGACAAGATCGTTCAACAGCTCAAGGCGTCAAACTCGCCCTTTGACGACAGCTATGGCTACAAAGGCTATGTCGACCTGAGCACCATCAAAGTCCTCGGTTACGAGAAGTTCAGCAAACTGGGCAAGGTCAATAACGCCTGGTTGCACTTCTCGCCCAAGCAGGTGCTCTATCGGATTTCTGTCACCTACAACGATGCGGGCGACACCTTCAAGGTGCTCAAGGATGCCTTGGACACCAAATACGGGCGTCCCCGCCAGGAGGGCGCGGGTTTCAATCGGGAATACCTCTATCGCGACGGCAATGTCGGCATTTCCCTGTTGCGCAATACCTTCGGTTTCGACAGCAACCAGCTAACCACCCTCACGTACGACTGGACGCCATTCGCCGGCGAGGTCGGCAAGATGAAAGCAACCATCGACGAGGATATCCGGCGCAAGAACGCCGCCAAGGCCGGCAAAGACCTATAGCCGGGCTCTGTCTTGGACTGCACACAAGCAGCGGCCGCAGATCCCTTCGGGATCGCCCGTGGAACGGGAAACGTCTCACTAAGGAGCCTTATGTTCGAACAATGGTTATCCGGCGTAGTTGAGCCCAGGGAAGAGCGGCCGGCGTATGAGTCGGCGCTGGAGTATGGCGATTTCGCCGTCGCCCTTCCCTTGCTGCAGGTGGCGGTAAATGCCGGTGATCCGGCGGCGAGAATGATCTACGGGACGATGCTGCTGCTCGGATGCGGCATCGCACAGGACACTGCCGACGGCATGGCCTGGATTCGCCAGGCCGCGGTCGGCGGCGACCTGCGCGGCATGATGCTACTCGGCGGCGGTCTGGCCGCCGGCCTGCATGTGCCACGCAACGACGAGGAAGCCTGCTTCTGGTTGTGGATGGCGGCCACCGCCGGTCTCATCGAGGCGGCCGATGCGCTATCGGATGTCGTGCTGCGCTCTCCCGACGTCGTCGGAATCCATTTCAGTCGTGAAGACTTCGATGCGCTGATGCGCGTCATGAAGCCGACGCGCAAGGGGCATTGAGCATGAGGCGCGATCCAATGACCACGATGTCCGGAAGGGAGGCACGGCCATGAGCGACGAATCCCTTTGGCACCAGGCCATCCTGATGGGCGCGTTTCTGCTTCTTCCCTTGGTGATTGTCATCTGGGGGCTGGGCTACTTGAAGACAACCTCGGCCGGTCATTCCCCGGGATCCTCGGGAAATGCGGAAGGCGCCGACCTCCACGACATAGCCCCGGAAGATCTGGCTACGGCCGCAGAACAGGTGGTTCTGCATCGACGCCTGACGGAGTTGCCGCAGATGATGCCGTTGCCGGACGGCGCTCTGATTGACCTGGCGTCCGGTGCCATGGTGGCGTCCTGTGCCTGCGACATGTATCCAGTAGCGCATCTGGAGGTCGCATGGAACAAGGGGATGCGGCTTGGCCTGGTGTCGCGCCGCGCGCTGCAGCGTTATCGGGTCTATCAGGAAGCGGTGGCGGCCGGCCTAACGAGCCTTCCAGTCGTGGTTCGGGCCGACCCTACCGATCCGGCGCCGGCGGAGGATCATTTCGGAATGGTGACGGTAGAACTGCGGGGGCCGAAATCATGACGCGCCGGCGCCTCAGTTCCGCCGCGATACGGGTGCGTGCGCTGTGGCTGCAGAATCCCTGTTGCCACTGGTGTGGACGGCCGACACGGTTGATGTCTTGCCAGTCTTCAGCCCCCGATGTCAGGGAGGCATCACCGCCGCTGTTCAATCCACCGTTGCCGATCGGGACGGTCGATCATCTCTACAGCCACTACCATCCGCGACGGGGGAGAAAGAAGCCCAATGCAGGATCGGCGACAGTGCTGGCCTGCAAGGAGTGCAATGCAGAGCGTTGCCGCAAGGAGAATCTGGTGTTTCGGGATTTCGTGCGAACGCTTGCCGGGCTGGGTCTGGTACCGGAAACCAATCAGGGCAAGCTGCTGGCGTTTCGTACGGCGCTTGCAGTGCTTGAATCGCCAGAGGTGTTGCCGGAGAATCTGGATGGGCAGGATCTGGCGTTGCGCTTAGTGCGGCAGACGGCTCTGGAGCGTGGGTCGCACGGCCAGAATCGCCGGCATGCCGCTGGAGTACTTCATGGACTGTCCGGCAGCTGGGGCATCGTGCTCGCGGCGAGGACGAGAAGACCACCGGGGGCGAGCGTGATTGCGCTCAGGACTCGCGGTGGCGAGCGCTTCGCGGTGCGTGATATTCTGGAATCGTGAAAGCCGACAAGCCCACTGCCGTGGTATTGGAATTTTCGCGTCGGCCCATCGCTCAACGGATGGCCGAGAGCGCGGCGCGTGTGCGAGAACTGGACGGGGTATGCGAACGGCTCATTAGCTTTTTGTTGCCGCGCTTGCGGATCTTCCCTTGCGAATCGGCACAATGTTCTTTGCGGTCTTGATCGGAACGCTATCGCAGTACGTAGCCCAATCAGCCATGAGCTTGTAGCGCTTCATCAGCAGGTCGCCGCGCCGGTAGGCTTCTTCGACATCATTGCCGATCGTATGGGCCAGCGCCATCTCGGCAACTTCTCTCGGATAGGCCGTAAGCTCGGCCGTCCAGTCCCTGAATGTGCTGCGAAACCCGTGCACGGTCAGATCCTCGCGGCCCATGCGCTCCAGAACCTTCAGCATGGCCATGTTTGAAAGCGGTTTATCCTGCCGCGCACCCGGAAACACATAGTCGTTCAATCTCAGGGACGCCATCCGCTGCAGGATAGCCACCGCCGCCTTGGACAGAGGTACCCTGTGTTCCCGCTTGGTCTTCATCTTCTCCTTGGGAACAATCCAGAGAGATTTCTCCAAATCAACATCAACCCAGCGCGCAAAAATCGTCTCGCCGGTTCTGGCGGCCGTGAGGATCGTAAACTCGAGCGCACTCGCCGCAATTCCAGGTTGTGCGCGCAATGCCTTGATGAATTCGCCGATCTCCGCATAGGGAAGTGCCGGGTGATGACGAACCGCGACGTTCTTGCTTCGTCGTGGCAGCAGCTTGTCCAGATGGCCTTTCCACACGGCCGGGTTATCGCCCTGTCGGTAACCGCGCGCTTTTGCCCAGTCAAGAATGCGCTCGATCCGCTCCCTGACCCGGGTAGCCGTCTCGGCTTTGATCAGCCAGATCGGTTCCAGGCACTTGAGTACCAACCCCGTGTCGACGGCGCTCACCGACAGGGTTCCCAAGTGCGGCAGCGCGTAGTCTCGCAAGGAATTGCGCCACTGACTCTCGTGCTTGGCGTTGGTCCAGGCGCTTTTGTGCGCTTCAATATACGCGGCGGTACATTCGGCAAAGGTAATGGCCTTGGCCCGTTCATACGCTTCGGTCTGTCGCAGGGCTTTCCGCTCATCGATAGGGTCCTTGCCGTCAAGTAGCAGCTTTCGGCAGGCGCCGGCACGATCCCGCGCCTCCGGCAGGCTCACGTCGCGGATTGGACCCAGGCCCATCTCGCGCGCCTTGCCGTCCTTCATGTAACGGAAGATCCATGACTTCACGCCGCTCGCCATGACTTGCAGCCACAAACCAGCCCCATCGCCATACATGCCGGGGCGGTTTTGCTTGTTAATGGCAAGTGAGGTGAGTTTCTTGTCACGGCGGGTCATGGGTCCAGTATACCCACAAAACGACCCACAAATAGAAGTGAGATTTGGGTGGATTCCGATGGACGTCGGGAGACGCGATATCCTTTGAATTCCTTGTCGCAGAAGACTATGCGAGGATTTATGGAGAAGTCAGGAAACGTCGTTAAGGCGGACACCCTCTCCGCCA
>JAIPCT010000135.1 GCA_021738065.1 Burkholderiaceae bacterium | reverse complement strand
CGCCGCTCAACTTCATGCCCGAGCTTTTGAGTTCAAAATCTGGATTCACGCGCACCGCGACATGAGCGGTATGGCCGCTGCGCTCGGCGATCGCCGCCTCCAGCTCCCAAGGCGCTTTGCCGGGGCCGGCCTAGCTGATCTCGGCGGCGGGCATGCCTGCTTGCCGTTGAGCCATGTGCATTGCCCTTCGCTGCCTGCAAAGGGCCTGCCTGCCCATAGACTTTGACCAACGTAACCTTTTGCGTTACGCTCCACGACATGATTCAGTCGTTTCGCTGCCGTGATACCGAAGCCTTTTTCTACGGCAAACGCATCGCGCGATTCGTCCCTTTCGAGTCGGTCGCGATGCGTAAGCTGCAGCAGCTTCATGCAGCGCCAAATTTGGCGTTTTTGCGTCGTCCGCCCGGCAATCGTCTCGAGGCACTCACGGGTGATCGCGCCGGGCAGTACAGCATCCGCATTAACGATCAATGGCGCCTGTGTTTCTGTTGGGAAGACAACGCGCCATGGCATGTCGAAATCGTCGATTACCATTAAATAGAGCAACCGATATGAACCGTGAAGTCGCACTGGTGCATCCTGGAGAAATCCTGCTCAAGGACTGGCTGGAACCACTCGGTATCAGTCAATATGCCTTGGCTCAAGCCATCGGTGTGCCCCGACGCCGCATCAACGAAATTGTCCGTGGGCAAAGGGCGATCACCGCCGATACCGCCACACGCTTAGGCGCCTTTTTCGATGTCGACGCACACGGCTGGCTCGCCCTGCAAGCGCATTACGACGCAGAACTCGCCCGTGAACGTCTGCAAGGGGAACTCTCGCGAATTCCCCGCTACGATCGGCTCACTTCCGCGCGCCGCACCCAAGAGCACGCACAGGCCTAGACCTGCCGGTCCTGTCATCGAAGATTGGTCTTACCGCATGACTCTCGACATCCACCACAGGCGTCACTGGCTCCTGTCACGAGCTGCGTTATCCCGCGCCCGATTCCCAGAGCGCTAACGGCTACCAGTCGCTGCTCATCGACCACGTCGGGCGGCTACCCTATCTGCTTGCCGCCGGCTACCAGTGTGCAAGGACGGCGTTGGCCGGGAAACTGGGTGAGGTGTTGGAAGGAACCGAGGTTGTTGTGCCTTGAGGCATTGGCTGCGCGGGTGGCGCATGTTCGGGAGATTGAGGCGGGCGATGAGATTTGGGCTGCCAAAATGATCGCGCGCCTGTTGCTGGCGAAAGGCGTAGGCGAGACAGGCGAAGGCCAGGTAGGCGCGCCGCTCGCTGCCAAGGCGTAGTTCGGTCGCGTAATGTTAATGATGGTACAGGATTCCGGACGGGCCAGCGCCAAACCGGCTTTCGTCGGCCCCCAGGCCAAGGGCATCCTTGGGCGGGACATCCAAGGCTACGGCCCGTGTGGAGGCGATGTCATGCTCGACGGCGAGTGCTACGCCATCCGCGCCCAGATCCACAGCTTGACAATATTTGGCAAAGATTGCCAACATCGTCCCCGGAGGTGATCTTATGGCAACCATGAACATTTCTTTGCCGGATGCGATGAAGGCTTGGGTCGATCAATGCTCGCGCTCAGGTCGCTACAGCAATGTCAGCGATTACGTTCGGGATCTGATACGTCGCGATCAGGGGCGTGCTGCCAAGATTGTCGAGCTACAAAGCCTCATTGACGAGGCACTGGCCGCTGGTGAAGGGCGGCGATCCATGGAGGCGGTCGAAGCCGAGGCGCTCGCAAGGCTTGCGAATATCAAGTGATATCCGTACGTTCTCAGTGAACTGGCCACAAGCGACTTCATGTTCATCACCCGCATCATTCTCCGTAACTACAAAAGCATCGGGCATTGCGATGTCAAGCTCGGCCCACTGACCTATCTGGTCGGTGGCAATGGCGCGGGGAAGAGTAACTTTCTCGACGCCTTACATCTTGTGCGCGATGCCCTCGCTGGATCGCTCGACAACGCGCTGAATGAGCGCGGCGGTTTGAGCGAGGTGCGGCGTCGCTCCAGCGGCCACCCGACCCATTTCGGTATCCGCCTGGAATTGATCCTGCCAAATGGTCAGCACGCACGCTATGCCTTCAACATTCGGGCGTTGAAAGATCGTGCCTACGAAGTGCAGACCGAGGAATGTGTCATCGAGGGGTTGGGCCGGGGTCTATTCTTCAAGATCGAGCGGGGGCAATTGCACAGCACCAGCGAAGTCGCCTTCCCGTCGGTGACACCTGATCGGTTGGCCTTGGTCTCAGCGTCAGGACTCCAATCATTTCGACCAGTGTTCGATGCCCTGACCGCCATGGGGTTCTACAACCTCAACCCAAAGCTGATGCGCGAGCTTCAGAAACCGCAAGACGGTCGACTGCTGAAGCCTTCCGGCGAGAACATCGCGAGTGTGGTCAGTCACCTGGAGCGGGTGGAATCGGATCTCCCGAGCATCAAGGAATATCTGCAATCCGTCGTCCCGATGGTGCAGGATGTTGAGCGCAGGCAAGTCGGACCAATGGAAACCCTGGAATTTAAGCAGGAGATGTCGGGCGCCAAACACCCTTGGCGGTTCTTGGCGCAGAATATGTCGGATGGCACCTTGCGCGCATTGGGCGTTCTCGTCGCACTGCTGCAAGGCAATCCAGATTACTCGCCGACCCTGATCGCGATAGAAGAACCGGAGACCGCCTTGCACCCGGCCGCTAGCGCCGCGCTGCGCGAGGCACTCAAACGCGCGTCGGCCAAGACGCAAGTGCTGGTCACCAGCCACAGCCCTGACCTTCTCGACGATTACAACCTACCCCCCGATGCGTTCCTGGCGGTGGTTTCCCAAGGCGGTGAGACCCGGATTGCGCCCCTCGATACTGCATCGCGCGAGAGTATGCGCGAGCAACTCTTTTCTGCGGGCGAACTGTTACGAATGAACCAACTGGACCCTGACGCAGAGGAACTTGCGATGCAGGATCAGCATCAAGCCGATTTGTTCGGCGAGGGCGAGGCGTGAAGATTGCAGCCATCGTCGAGGGCGATGGCGAGGTCGATGCCTTGCCAATTCTTCTCCGTCGGCTGGCGGACTGGCGTACGCAAGACCGCTATCCACAACCCCTGAAACCGATTCGGGTACGCCGCGACCGATTCTTGAATCGCGAGCAAGAGTTCTCACGCCATTTGCAGCTGGCTGCAAAAAAGTGCGGTGAAGATGGCTGGATTCTGGTGTTACTTGATGCTGATGATGATTGTCCGGCGGAGCTGGGTTCGAAGACGCTTGAGCGCGCTAGAATCTGTGGCAAACAGCCGATCCTTCCGCAAGCTCTGCGCGGAATGGGACAAGCAGTGTGCTCACGGAAATTTCAGATGATTGACACCCCCATCGCCTATATCGTCTTCAACCGCCCGCAGCACACCGAGCAGACGTTCGCGATGCTGCAGAGCAGGGCGCGGCACGCTTGGTCAATCGCAAAAGATATCCTCGAGCGCGGGGGCCTCTAAGGCTCGGTCGAACCAGAGGGCGAGGGTCTCGGCGTCGGCGGTTTCTAGACGCTGGTGGATCGACTCGGAGGGCTCGCCGAAGCGTTTTGTTAATAGCTGTCGGAGTAAACGGGCTTCGCCGCGGGCTTCACCAATGGCTTCACCCTGACGCAGGAAGCGCTCGGCAAAGCCGCTGATTGCGGTGGCTTCCGGCGCGTGCTCTTGTTGGTAGATCATGCGTTCCTCCTCGCTCAAGTGCGCATAGATGTCGACTTCCAGCAGGCCGCGCACGGCCTCGGCGTAAACTGCTACCCGCTCGCTGCGCGGGTGGCGCATGTTCGGCAGATTGAGGCGGGCGATGAGATTGGGGCTGCCAAAATGATCGCGTGCCTGTTGCTGGCGAAAGGCATAGGCGAGACACGCGAAGGGATTCTGCGATAACAAAAAAAGTGGCATGATCAGGTTTTTTAACAAAAACCTTGGCCGTTGAAGAAAAAATGGGCAGCCTCGGCTACCAATCGCTCTGCGAATACTTCCAACTCACGGCATTTCCGCTCTCGAGACCCGCGCGGGTTGCGCCTGTATCGCGGGTGACGCAGACAGCGGATGCCCTGCTGGTGCCCGCGCAGGTTGCGCCCCGACACGATGAGCCACTCGAGCAGCTGTTGTTTGCGCTCAAGCATGAAGGCGTCAACCTGCAGGTCCTAGCGCAGGCGCTCAAGCGCCTACCTGGCAGCGACATTCAGTGCCGGGTTCAGGCTACGCCCTCGAGTCGCTATGTCCGCGTCTTGGGTTTCTTGTGGGAGGCCTTCAACGCGCGCGAGCTTGAAGGCAATCTTGCGATCGCGGGTCCAACCGTTGATCTGTTCGATGCCGAGCGCTACCTTACTGCGCCCGGTCAGCGCAATGCACGCTGGAAGGTCAATTTCAATGGCTTGGGGTCACTGCGTTACGCGGTCACCGTGGAGCGCACGCCAGCCATTGAACGCTTGCTTGCGCTTAACATTCTCGACCGCGCAAATGCCTTTGTGGCGGGACTTGGGCAGCAGGCGACCGATCGGGCGCTGGCCTGGGCGTATCTGCATGAGACCGAAAATTCGTTCGCGATCGAGCGAGAGAGACCATCGCAGGATAAGGCCGAGGCCTTTGTGGCGCTGTTGAAACAGGCACACCAGCCGCGATCGATGGACGAGGATTATCTCGTCGAGCTGCAAAACGCCGCCATCACCAATCCACTGGATCGAGCCGCTGCCTATCGCCACGAACAGAACTGGCTACGAGGACCCCTGCGCGGCGCGGCCGGTATCACCTATGTGCCGCCACCGCCCGAGCTGGTGACCGCGCTCATGGACGGGGTGCTGTTGTTTGCCAACGCCTTGCCGAAAGCCATCGACCCGCTGGTCGCAGCGGCCATCGCATCGTTCGGGTTTGTGTTCATTCACCCGTTCATGGATGGCAATGGCCGGCTGGTTACAAGCACCCGACATGCATGGGGGTGCGGCTTCACGCGCTTGGCTTCTTCAGGTCATATATTCCTGCCACCAGAGTTGAAACATGAGCAGGCTCCATAGGATCGCGCCGTGGTCGTGGGTGCGGGCTTGGTGCTGGCTCCACAATTCGCAGATGCGTTCGATGTTGAAGTAGCGGGGGAGACCGTCTTGGGCCTTGA
>JAIPCT010000144.1 GCA_021738065.1 Burkholderiaceae bacterium | reverse complement strand
TGGCGTCGGGGGCTGGAAGGCTATTTTCGTGGTTGAGGAGATTCGAACGCATTGCCCCGGTGATCGGATTCGGACCTTTTGTGGCGGAGGTGGCCCGGCTGCCGGTGCTGGGGGTGTGGCTCGAGGGATTCACCGCATTTGCCTATCAGGCGGTGGTCTTCGTGGCCTTGGATTTGTCATGGCCCGGGGTGGGTGGCAGCCCATTACCTGTTCGCGCTTCACTGGTCCGCGCTGCAATATGTGGACCATGCCTGGAGTGCCCGCGACGTGCAGGAAGGCCCGTGGAACCTCAAGATCTTCGCCCCGATCCGGTGGCTGGCCTTGAACTATCACCTTCACCTCGCCCACCACCAGCACACCGACGCCCCGTGGACCGAACTGCCGTCACACGTGCCGGCGGGGAGTTACACCCCGTCCTTCTGGTCCATCTATCTGAGCCTGTGGGGCGGTGTGCGCCCGGCACCGCCGATGGGTGCGCCCGGCAACCGCCGATGGGTGCGCCCGGCAACCCCGACATCTTCGAGCACCATGAAGCCTGATCCCGCCAGAATCACCGCCTACGCCCTTTGGTCGACGGTGGCCGGCGGCGTCTTCTTCGCCATTTACCCCACCATCAACCGGTTCACCGCAAGCCGCCTCCATACCCACCGCTGTTATTTCGAGTGGGAACTGGACACGCCTTTCCTGCCGCAGTTCATCTGGGTCTACCTGTCGATGTACCTGCTGTTCCTGGCTCCGCTGCTGTGGCTGGAACCGCCCGCCATCCGGGCCGTCGGCAAACAATTGACCGCAGGCACCCTGGCGTCCGGCGCCCTGTTCCTGCTGTTTCCGGCCAGCTTGGGGTTTCCACGCGTGATCGACGACAACCCGTCGCTGGCGTGGATCTATCAAAAAATGTTCGGCATCGATCCGCCGCACAACCTGGTGCCTTCGCTGCACCTGGTGTGGTCCGGCACCATCACGATGGCGCTGCGGGAAAACACCGGGTCCTGGGGACGCTGGATCTTTCCCGCATGGCTCACCGCCATCGCGGTGTCCACGATGCTCGTCCACCAGCACCATCTCGCCGACGTGGCGGGAGGCCTGGCGATGGTGGCCGTACTCAGAAAAATCATCCCGATCAAACAACCATGAAACCACATCCACTACTGAAAACCCTATTGGCGCTGGCCGTCGTCGTGACCCCTGTCGCGCGGAGGAGGCGGACCACGAGATTCACCAGGAACTGCGCGCTGTCTTGAAAACCACCGAGGAAGCCATCAACAGCGGCCGCTTCGACCAGATGCTGCCGGTCCTGTCTGAAAACCTGCGGATCACCCCGATTCCTCGGCAATCCGCTGATCAACGAGGTCGAGGCCAGCGCAAGGAAATACACCATCTGGGGAACCGCGGCCGGCGGACTCGTCGGCCTGCTGGCCGGCTTTCTGTTTGGCCGGCGCCGCGGAAAGGCCTGATGTGGCAGCGGTTCCCGATCACGTATCGCCTCCCTACCCCATGGAAGCTGAACCAACGGAAGGCGTTGCGCTGGCAATGGGCGGCACCCGAGGGCAGGGCCGCCCGATGAGGATAACGCTCATCCGGCCAAACATGAACAGCGACCGTTCCACCGATGCGATGGAACCGCTGGTGTTTGCCATTCTTGCCGCGCTGACGCCGGATGATGTGGACCTCACACTCATCGACGAGCGCCTGGAGCCCATTCCCTACGATCAACCGGCGGATCTCGTCGCGATCACGGTGGAGACCTACAACGCACGCCACAGTTACCAAATCGCCAAACGGTTCCGCCAGCGCGGGGTGCCGGTGGTGATGGGCGGCTATCACCCCACGTTTCTGCCGCAGGAAGCGCTGCAGTACGCGGACGCCGTGGCGATTGGCGATGCGGAAAACCTGTGGGGGCAAATCGTCCAGGACACGCGGGACTGACACCGCCGGACGTGGAAGTGGTCCTGTATGACGACCGCATGGAGGAAATCCCATTCGACGAACCGACCGACCTGGTGGCGATCACCGTCGAGACCTATACCGCGCGGCGCGCCTACGAGATCAGCGCCGAGTTCCGCCAGCGAGGTGTGCCGGTCATCCTCGGCGGAATGCACCCGACGTTGATTCCCGAGGAAACCCGCCCCCATGCCGACGCAATTTTCATCGGCGACGCCGAGACGGGCTGGGCGGAAGTGCTCAATGACGCCCGGCAGGGCCGGCTCAAACCCGAATATCGCGCTCCCGTGGGCCGACCGCAGACCGGGACACTGACCCGGCGCGATCTCTTCAAAGGCAAGGGCTACCTGCCGGTCACCTTGCTGCAATTCAGCCGCGGATGCCGGTTCGCCTGCAATTTCTGTGCGGTGAGCGCCTACTTTGACCGCACGCAATTCTGACGCGACGTGCGTGAAGTGGTGCAGGAAGTCGAGGCACAGGAACGCAAATTCCTGTTCTTCGTGGATGACAACATCCTTGCCGATCACGAGGCCGCCAAGGAACTCTGCCGGGCACTGGTCCCGCTGAAGGTCCGCTGGGTGTCGCAGGGCAGCATCGACATGACGCACGACCGGGAATTGATGGAACTGTTGGTGCGCAGCGGATGCGTGGGACTGGTGGTCGGGTTCGAGTCGCTGGATCAACAGTGCCTGCGCTCGATGAAGAAAGCGCCGAACATCCGCGGTGGATTCGATGGGTATCAGCAACAGGTTGAAATCATCCGGGACTATGGACTGCAGCTCTGGGCGGCCTTCACCCTTGGGCATGACTACGACACGCCCGCGAGCATCGAGCGCACGCTGGAGTTCGCGGTGGAGAACAAGTTCTGCTTCGCCGCGTTCAACATCCTGGTCGCCTACCCCAACACCCCGTTGTATCGGAAATGGCAGACGGAGGGACGCCTTCTCTACGATGGAAAATGGTGGCTGCACCCGGAGTACCGGTTCAATCACGCCTGCTTCCAGCCGACCCTCATGTCGCCGGACGAACTCACCGAGGCGTGTTTCAAGGCACGCGCGTCGTTCAACAGCATCCCGTCGATCATCCAGCGGGCCTTCGATTTCAAGACGAACATGCGCTCGTTGTACCGCTTGGGCATCTACGCGGCCTACAATCCCATCTTCCGCAAGGAAGTGTTCAAAAAACACGGCATGAAATTCGGCTTGCATTGACCGCCGGCTCGGCTCCCTCACACCCCACGCCCCGCAACATGGAACCAGTCCTCGCATCGTAACATTTTTTGGGGCGAAGGCTATCGCGCTGCCCAATCAAAGCATCAGAAATGTTACCATGCGAGGACCCATTTACCCATCTGAAAGCAACCAGTCCATCACCTCGTAAACCGCCCATGCAGACTGCCGCCGCCCTTCTCGTTTCGCTCAGCCTGGGGGTTGCAATTGCCTCGCCGCCTCCCCCTGCACCCTTTGGACCGGTCCCGACCCAACGCCAGGTCACGTGGCACGAACTCGGTCTCTACGCCTTCGTCCATTTCGGGGTGGACACCTTCACCGACAAGGAGTGGGGGTTCGGCGATGAACAGCCGGCGCTGTTCAACCCCACCTCGTTTGACGCCAACCAGATCGCTGCCGCGGCGAAGGCCGGTGGGATGCGGGGGGTGATCCTCGTGGCCAAGCATCACGACGGACTCTGCCTGTGGCCGACGAAAAGCACTCCGCACAACATCACCGCCACGCCTTTTCGAAACGGCAAGGGCGACGTTGTCAGGGAAATGGCCGACGCCTGCAAAGAGGCCGGCCTCAAATTCGGCGTCTATGTCTCCCCTTGGGACCGCAATCACCCCGAATACGGCCGCCCCGGCTATGTCACCGCCTATCACCAGCAGATCAGCGAACTCACCGCCAACTACGGACCGATCTTTGAAATGTGGTTTGACGGGGCCTCCGGTGGCACCGGCTATTATGGCGGCCAGGGTGGCAGCCGTTCGATCAACTATAACACGTATTACGGCTGGAAGGAGATCCGGGCCATCATCCGCAAGAACCAACCGGATTGCGCGGTCTGGGGTGCCCAATACGACGAGGACGGCCGCACCCACTTCGCCGATTGCCACTGGGGCGGTTCGGAGGGCGGCGAGGTCGGCAACCCCTGTTGGCATACCCTCGCGTCACTCAAATCCCTGAACACCCCTGGCGATCATGCCAGCGGCCAGCGCCAGGGCGACGTGTGGTGCCCGGCCGAGGGCGATGTTTCCATCCGGCCCGGCTGGTTTTGGCACGAAAGCCAGAATGGCAGCGTCAAGTCACCCGAGCAGTTGATGAACATCTATCTCTCGTGTGTCGGGCGCGGTGCCAATCTCATCGTGAACCTCCCGCCGGACCGGCGTGGCCTCATTCACGAGAATGACGTCTCGAGCTTGACGGCATTCGGCAGGCACCTGCGGGCGACCTTTTCCCGAAATCTGGCGGCGGACGCGACCGCTGCCGCATCCAACATTCGCGGCAATGACCCCGGTTATGCTCCGACCAAATTGTTAGACCAGGACCTCTGGAGCGCGTGGCTCACGGACGATGCCGTGCTCACGCCGGAAGTCACCTTCACCCTGGCCGGGGCGAAGACCTTCAACCTGATCCGGTTGCGCGAAGACATTCGCCTGGGCCAGCGCATCGAGGGAGTGGCGGTGGACGCCATCGTGGACGGGGTGTGGAAGGAACTGGCGAGCGCACCCTGCGTCGGCGCCATCCGCCTGTGGCGTGTGCCCCCCACCACCTGCGCCCAGGTGCGGGTGAGAATCACCCACTCGCCAGCGTGTCCGGCTCTTTCCGACTTTGGCTTGTTCCTGGAACCGGAATTCGAGACCTGGCTGCCGCCTGTCGGCACCGATCCCAAGGTGATGGCCGCAGCCCGGACCAAAAGCGGGTGGCGGGTCGTTTCCGCTTCCTTCGGCGATGCCAAACCCGCCATCGATGGCAAGCCGGACACCTTCTGGAACACCCATGCGATTGAAATGGAACACCACCTGCCGCAGGAATTCACGGTGGACATGGGCGGTGAGAAAACCCTCAGGGGCTTCACCTATCTGCCGCGCCAGGACCGGACCACTCACGGCATGGTTGACCAATACACTTTCCAGGTCTCCCGCGATGGAACGACTTGGACCACCGCCGCCGAAGGAGAGTTCGGCAACCTCCGCGCCAATCCGGTCGAACAAACCATTCCGTTCGAGCCGGTCC
>JAIPCT010000031.1 GCA_021738065.1 Burkholderiaceae bacterium | reverse complement strand
GGAAGCCAGCCGCTGTTAAGCGGCTAGAGCGTAACGCTCGTCGTTGGCAGTTAGTGCTTTCCAGATGTATTTACGAGGTACCTGGATCCTCGGTATGCCCTGCATGCTTTGTCACCCATGTCGAAGCCATGTCGCCCCCAGAGATGGTGCACAACAGATAATGCTGAATCTGCTGTTTGCAAGCTCGATTCTAGCGTTTTGCAGCGGCGATGCCGAGAATTTCTTGCGGTGATCCGGCAATGGCATCGGCTCCCCATGCCGCTGGAGGCCTGCCATCTCCCAGATATCCCCAGGCTGCGACTACGGTTGTCATGCCGGCGGCACGTCCGGCGATGACATCGCGTTCATCGTCGCCGACGTAGACGCAGTTTGTAGCCTTGATCCCAAGCAGCGCGCTGGCCAGATGCATGGGGTGAGCGTGGGGCTTGGATCGTCGGGCGCTGTCACCGCAAACGATGCATGCGCAGCGCTGGCGAAGCCCGAGTTGCTGCATCAGCGGGATGGCAAAGCGCTGCGACTTGTTGGTGATGATGCCCCAGGCAATACCCTGTGTTTCGAGCTCGTCCAGATGTTGGGCTACACCTTCAAACAGCCGGGTGTCGACGCACAGCGCCTCCTGGTAGATTGCCAGGAACCGCTGCTGCAACGTCGGGTATTTCGGGTCTGCCGGTGTAACGCCGAGGCCGGCGCCTATCATTCCGCGCGCGCCCGAGGATACGTGAGGACGGAGTTTTTCCATGGACAGCGGCGCTTGACCATGTTCCTGCAGCAGTCGATTGAGGGCGCCACCCAGGTCCGGAGCGGTGTCGGCCAGCGTACCGTCCAGATCAAAAAGAACCGCTTCAGGCATTGCGCCTTGCCCTGACGAGATAGTTTATGTCCGTGTCGGTGGATATCGATGATTCGCGGCTGAACGGGTTGTAACGTATGCCGGCAATTTCAAGGACTTCCAGTCCCGCGTCACGGCACAGGCGCGAGAGTTCCGCCGGCTTCAGGAAGCGTGTGTAGTCGTGGGTTCCGCGCGGCAAAAGATTGAGCAGATACTCGGCGCCGACCACGGCCAGCATATAGGCCTTGGGGTTGCGGTTGATGGTGGACAGGAATACCTGGCCACCGGGCTTTACGAGTCGGGCGCAAGCGGCGACAGTACTCGCCGGATCGGGCACATGCTCCAGCAGTTCGAGGCAGGTGACGACGTCGAAAAGCGAAGGCGATTCTGTCGCCATGGCTTCCGCCGAAATCAGGCGATAGTCGATGGTGTGACCGCTCTCGTAGAGATGCAGGCGCGCGATGCCGAGCGCCTTTTCCGAAAGGTCGATACCGGTCACGCTGGCGCCCAGCGCTGCCATGCCCTCACTCAGCAGTCCGCCGCCGCAACCGACGTCGACTACCTGCTTGGCATTGAGCGATGCATGTCCGTCAATCCAGGCCAGGCGAGTCGGATTGAGATCATGCAGGGGCCTGAATTCGGAGTTTGGATCCCACCAGCGATGGGCGACTTCTCCGAATTTGTCCAGTTCATTCTGGTCGGCGTTGGCATTGGTAGTCATGGCAGTAGTCCTGATTCTAAAAAAAAAGCCCTGCGGGGCAGGGCTTTTTCCGGAGTCATGCGGAACAATTACATCTTGGTGCCGATGACTTCGATTTCAACGCGGCGATCGGGTTGCAGGCAATCGACGGTCTTCTTGCTCTTTCCGCCCTTGCACTGATCAGCCTTGGTGACCGGCTGCTTCTCGCCCTTGCCTTCGGTGTAAACACGGTTCGGTTCAACACCCTTGCTCACCAGATAGGCCTTGACGGACTCGGCACGCTTTTCAGAGAGCTTTTGGTTGTAGGCGTCGCTACCGAAACGGTCAGCATGACCGACGGCGATGATCACCTCGAGCTTGATGCCCTTGATGTCGCTGGCAAGCTTGTCCAGTTTGGATTTGCCTTCGGCGCGCAGGTCAGCCTTGTTGAAGTCGAACAGCGCATCGGCGGCAAGAGTGACCTTCTGGGCAGCAGGCTTCGGTGCCATAGGTGCGGGCGCCATCGGCTTAGCCATCGGCTTGGCAGCCATCGGCTCTTTCTTGACCAGGTCCGGATCGCATTCCTCGATGGCCATGGCCGGGGTCCAGTATCCGGTGCGCCAGCAGAGGTTGGTACCGCTGCGTACGACATTTGCACGCCCGTCGATGGCGTAGCCGACGCTGCCTTTGAGGTCGATCCTGGGCGTCTGGGCGAAGGCGGAGACGGACAGACCGAGCAACGTGGCGAGCAATAGAGAAAGTTTGGCGGTTTTGATCATGTTTCCCCCTTGTTGGGTTTGATGTGAGACGGAATAAGTGCGACGGTTTTCTTGAATTCATCGCTTCTCCTAACGCGGCAAGGCCGTCAGGACGTCAAACGATTATGCCACAAACCTGCAATGTCTAGCAATTCTGAAACTTTGATTTGCAAAGGAACTCCGTTGTGCATTACCAGGTTTCCCGCGACCCAAGTGTGGGTAACTTGCTCCCGCCCGGCAACATAAACCAAGTGAGACGCAGGATCATAGCAGGGCTGAACCTGCCATTCATCCAGGCGCACCGCACACAGGTCCGCTGCTTTTCCAGGGCGCAAGGATCCGATGCGCTCGTCCAGCCCAAGAGCACGGGCACCGCCAAGGGTCGCCGCCTGAAGTATGGCGTGTGCATCGAGTACCTCGGCGTTTTCGCTTTTGCCCTTGCCAAGCAAGGCCGCATGACGCATTTCCTGAAAAAGATCCAGGCGGTTATTCGAAGCGGCACCGTCCGTGCCCAGGCCGAAATTCACGCCGTGAGCCTGGATCACGGCCATCGGCGCTATGCCGCTGCCGAGTTTGAGGTTGGACGTCGGACAGTGAGCCAGATGACAGCCTTCGTGGGCCAGCAGATCGATTTCCTCCGCTTCGAGATGGACCGCATGCACGGCAATCAATTGCGGACCGAGCATGCCGAGGCGGCGCAGCCGCTCGATGGGGCGCATGCCGTGCTGCTTGATGCTTTCTTCAATTTCGTGCCGGGTCTCGTGAAGATGCACATGAATCGGAATCTCCAGTTGGGCCGCCAGAGTTGCAATCTGAGTGAAGGTTTTGTCGGCCACGGTGTAGGGTGCATGCGGGGCGAGGCAAAAGCTCGCCAACGGGTCATCGGCGAAAGCGTCGCGAGCGGCGAGGCCGCGGGCCAGGTAATCTCCCGCATCGACTGCGTAGGCGGTGGGGAACTCGATGACCACCACGCCAAGCACGGCGCGCATCCCTGTCTGGCGAGCCGCAGCAGCCGCCGCGTCCGGATAGAAGTACATGTCGTTGAAGGTGGTGATGCCTCCGCGCAGCATTTCGGCGCAGGCCAGCAGGGTGCCGGCACGAACAAATTCCGCTCCTGCATGCTTGGCTTCGGCCGGCCAGACGCGCTCCGACAGCCAGCGCATCAAGGGTAGATCGTCGGCATAGCCTCGCAGCAGGCTCATGGCGGCATGCGTGTGCAGGTTGACCAGCCCCGGCAGCAGCACTTGGCCGGGCAGATTCAGAGTCTGGCGTGGCTGGAAACGCTGCAAGGTTTCGCCAACAGGCAGCAGGGCAAGGATTTCTCCATTGTTTACCGCGAGTGCATGGCCGGAGAGCGTAACCCCCGCCGGTTCGATGGGAATGATCCACTCCGGTTGAATCAGGAGATCAATGTCAGTCGGCGCGGAGGCCGGAGCAGAGGGGCTATTCATGCCCTGATTCAACCAGATTCGGGGGCTCGGGACAAGCTGTCGGGCCTAGTTGCACGTGCTAAAATCGCTCGCTTTTACGCCATCACCTGCCGTCTGTCGGTTGGGGCAAGCCTACATGACCTCTTTCGCCAAAGAAACCCTGCCGATCAGCCTCGAAGAGGAAATGCGCCACTCCTATCTGGATTACGCCATGAGCGTGATCGTCGGGCGGGCATTGCCGGACGTGAGGGATGGTCTGAAGCCCGTGCATCGTCGTGTGCTTTTCGCCATGCACGAGCTTTCCAACGACTGGAACAAGGCGTACAAGAAGTCGGCCCGTATCGTCGGCGATGTGATCGGTAAGTACCATCCGCATGGCGATACTGCGGTCTACGACACCATTGTGCGCATGGCGCAGGATTTTTCGCTGCGCTACATGCTGGTTGATGGTCAGGGCAACTTCGGCTCGGTGGACGGCGACAACGCGGCAGCCATGCGCTACACCGAAGTTCGCATGGCACGCATCGGGCATGAACTGCTGATCGATATCGAGAAGGAAACCGTTGATTTCGGCCCCAACTATGACGGGTCGGAGCAGGAACCGCTGATTCTCCCGGCCCGCATCCCGAATCTGTTGATCAATGGATCTTCCGGCATTGCGGTCGGCATGGCGACCAATATCCCGCCGCACAACCTGAACGAGGTGGTCGACGCCTGCTTTTTGCTGCTCGGCAAGCCGGACACCACGATTGACGAACTGATTGAAGTCATTCCGGCACCGGATTTCCCCACCGCCGCACTGATCTACGGCGTTTCCGGCGTACGCGACGGCTACCACACCGGACGCGGTCGCGTGGTCATGCGCGCGCGCACCCATACCGAAGATTTGCCGCGCAGCGGGCGGCAGGCCATCGTCGTCGACGAATTGCCCTATCAGGTCAACAAGAAGACCTTGCAGGAAAAAATCGCGGAGCTAGTGCACGAGAAGAAGATCGAAGGCATCGCCCATATTCAGGACGAATCCGACAAGTCGGGCATGCGCTTGGTGATTGAGCTGAAAAAGGGTCAGGTCGCCGAGGTGGTGCTGAATCATCTCTACAAGCAGACGCAGTTGCAGGATACCTTCGGCATGAACATGGTGGCCTTGGTCGATGGCCGTCCGCGGCTGCTCAACCTGAAGGACATGCTGCAGTGCTTCCTCGCCCATCGGCGCGAGGTCATCACGCGGCGCACGGTGTTCGAACTGCGCAAGGCGCGAGAACGCGGCCACATTCTTGAAGGCCTTGCCGTCGCCCTTTCCAATGTCGATGAAATCATCGCCCTGATCAAGGCGGCGCAAACGCCGGCGGAGGCCAAGCGCGGCTTGATGGCTCGCACCTGGCGCTCTGCCATGGTCGAAGGCATGCTCGAGCGGGCATCGGCCGAATCCTCGCGCCCGGACGGACTGGGGGCGGAATTCGGCCTTTCGGCACAGGGTTATCTGCTGTCCGACGCCCAGGCCCAGGCCATTCTCGAACTACGCCTGCAGCGCCTGACCGGCCTCGAGCAGGACAAGATCGTCACGGAATATCGCGAGGTGATGGAGCAGATCGCTGACTTGCTGGATATCCTGGCCCGTCCCGAGCGCATTACCACCATCATCGGTGAAGAACTTGTGGCGGTGAAGGCGCAATTCGGCGACGCACGACGATCGGAGATCGTTCTGAGCACCGCCGACATCAATCTGGAAGACCTGATCGTCCGCGAGGACATGGTGGTCACCTTGTCGCATACCGGCTATATCAAGCGCCAGCCGCTGACCGACTACCGGGCGCAGCGCCGCGGCGGGCGCGGCAAGCAGGCCGCCGCGATCAAGGAAGACGACTTTGTCGATCGCCTGTTTGTGGCCAACACCCACGACTACATCCTGTGTTTCTCCAGTCGCGGCCGGGTGTACTGGCTCAAGGTGTATGAGGCGCCGGAAGGCACCCGAAATTCGCGTGGCAAGCCGATCGTCAACCTGTTTCCGCTCGAGGATGGCGAGAAGATCACGGCGATTCTGCCAGTCAAGGAGTTCGACGAAGAGCACTTCATCTTCATGGCGACCGCCAAAGGTACGGTGAAGAAGACGCCGCTGACCAGCTTTGCCAATCCGCGCAAGGCCGGCATCATCGCCGTCGGCCTCGACGACGCTGATCATATGATCGGCGTGGCCATCACCAACGGATTGTGCGACGTCATGCTGTTCTCCGATTCTGGCAAAGCCGTGCGCTTCGCCGAGGACGACGTGCGACCGATGGGTCGCGAGGCGCGCGGTGTGCGCGGCATGATGCTGGAAGCCGATCAGCGGGTGATCTCCATGCTGGTGGCGGACAGTGAAGACTACTCGGTGCTGACAGCCACCGAAAACGGCTTTGGCAAGCGCACGCCGATTGCCGAATACACGCGTCACGGTCGCGGTACCAAGGGCATGATCGCCATCCAGACCTCCGAGCGCAATGGAAAAGTCGTTGCCGCCGTGCTTGCCAATCTGGCTGAAACCAGCGAGGAGATCATGCTGATCTCGACCGGCGGCGTGCTGATTCGCACGCGGGTGGCGGATATTCGCGTCATGAGCCGATCCACGCAGGGCGTGACGCTGATAAATCTTGATGACGGCACGTATCTCGCCGGCGTCGAAAAAGTGATTGAAACCGAAGAAGAAATCGACGAAACCGAAGAATCAGACTTGGAGGAGTAAGACAGACCATGGCACGTATAGTCAATTTCAGCGCGGGTCCCGCCGCGCTGCCTGAAGCCGTCCTCAAGCAGGCCGCCGACGAATTGCTCGATTGGCACGGCAGTGGCCAGTCCGTGATGGAAATGAGCCATCGCGGCAAGGAGTACATGGGTATTCATGCCCAGGCCGAAGCGGATTTGCGCGAGTTGATGGGGATACCCGCCAACTACAAGGTACTGTTCCTGCAAGGCGGCGCGACATTGCAGTTCGAGATGATTCCGCTCAATCTGTTCGCCGGCAAGGCCAGCACCGACTATGTACATACGGGCGAATGGGCAAAGAAAGCCATCAAGGCGGCCAAGGCTTTCGGCAAGGTAAATATCGTTGCCAGCAGTGAAGACGGACAATTTGGCTATGCTCCGGCCCAGAAAGACTGGAAGCTGGACAAGGATGCGGCCTATGTGCACTACACGGCCAACGAAACCATCGGCGGCGTGGAGTTTCACTGGACGCCGGACACCGGGGCCGTGCCCCTGGTTTGCGACATGTCCTCGAACATCCTTTCCAAGCCGGTGGACGTCAGCAAGTACGGTCTGATTTATGCCGGCGCGCAAAAGAACATCGGTCCGGCCGGCCTGACCATCGTGATCATTCGCGAGGACCTGATCGGCAAGGGCGTTCCCGCGCCGCAAACCATGCTCGACTACAAAACCCATGCCGAGAACGACTCGATGTACAACACGCCGCCCACCTACGGCATCTACATTGCCGGCCTGGTATTCCAGTGGCTCAAGCAGCAGGGCGGCCTGGCAGCCATCGAGAAGCAGAACATCGCCAAGGCGAAGTTGCTTTACGATTTTCTCGACAACTCGAGTTTTTACGCCAATCCGGTGCGCGCGGAAGACCGCTCACGCATGAATGTGCCATTTACCCTGAAGGACGCGGCGCTGGACGAGGAATTCCTCAAAGGCGCCAAGGCCAAAGGCATGGTGCAGCTCAAGGGCCACCGCTCGGTCGGCGGCATGCGCGCCTCGATCTACAATGCGATGCCGCTTGCCGGTGTCGCCGCGCTGGTCGAGTACATGAAGGAGTTCGAGGCGGGGTTTGCCAAATGAGGCTGCCGAATCCGATCAGTGTTCTGATCCTCAACCAGATCTCCAGCAATGGATTGAAGCGGCTGCCGGGCGAGCGTTACAAGGTAGGCAAGGATATCGCCGAGCCGAACGCGATCATGGTGCGCTCGGCCGATATGCACGCGATGGACATCCCGCGATCGGTGCGGGCCATCGGCCGCGCCGGAGCCGGCACCAACAATATTCCAGTCAAGGCGATGTCCGCGCGCGGCGTGCCGGTGTTCAACGCACCGGGCGCCAATGCCAACGCCGTCAAGGAACTGGTGGTCGCCGGCATGCTGCTGTCGGCACGCAATATTGGCGGCGCGATGAAATTTGTATCCGCGCTCGATCCCAATGATCCGGCGATGGAGAAAAAGGTCGAGGATGGCAAGAAGACCTTTGCCGGTTTCGAATTGGCCGGCCATACGCTGGGCGTGATCGGACTGGGCAAGATCGGTTGCCTGGTCGCCGATGTGGCGATCAAGCTGGGCATGAATGTGCTCGGCTACGATCCTGAAATCACCGTCGAGGCGGCCTGGAGCCTGCCCTCGCAAGTAAAGAAGGCAAACAGCGTCAGCGAAGTGCTGAAGAATGCCAATTTCATTTCAATGCATGTGCCGCTGGTGGATGCCACGCGCAAAATGATCAACGCCGAAATGCTGGCGCAGGTCAAGCATGGGGCGGTGTTGCTGAATTTTTCCCGCGAAGGGGTGGTGGACGAAGAGGCCGTGCTGGCCGCACTCGATGGCAAGAAGCTTGCCGCCTACGTGTGCGATTTTCCCAGTGCGCGCGTCAACAGTCATCCGCATGTGATTGCCTTGCCGCACCTCGGCGCGTCGACCGGCGAAGCCGAGGAAAACTGCGCGGTGATGGTGGCCGACCAGCTGCGCGAATACCTTGAGCATGGCAACGTACAGAACGCGGTGAATTTTCCCAATGTCACCATGCCGCGTGAATCGAAATTCCGCATTGCCGTCGCCAATTCCAACGTGCCCAATATGCTGGGACAGATTTCCACGGCCATGGCCCAGGCCGGCTTGAACATTCACAACATGATGAACAAGTCGAAAGGCGAAGTTGCCTACACGCTGGTCGATGTGGACAGCGCGGTGCCTGACTCGGTGATCGAGGCCATGGCCGGGATCGAAGGCGTGCTTGCCGTGCGCTACCTGCCGCTCGAAGGCTGATGGCCGAAGAGAAAGACGAACTGACTCGTCTGCGCGAGGGTATCGATCGCGCCGATGACGAAATGCTGCGCCTGCTTTCCGAGCGGGCGCGGTTCGCGCATCGAATCGGTGAGATCAAGCAGGGCAATATCTATCGCCCGGAACGCGAGGCCCAGGTGCTGCGGCGCATGGTGGCCGCGAACCAGGGCCCCTTGCCGGACGCCGTGGTGCACAAGATATTCCGTGAGGTGATGTCGGCCTGCCTGGCCCTTGAGCAGCCCTTGCACATCGCCTATTTTGGCCCTGCGGGTACCTTCACCGAAAGCGCGGCAAACAAGCATTTTGGTTCGGCGCCAAACTTTTCACCCTTTGGCACGATCGACGAAGTTTTTCGCGTGATTGAATCCGGCAACGCCGATTACGGCGTGGTGCCGGTGGAGAATTCCACCGAAGGCGCCGTGAGCCGCAGCCTCGATCTGCTGCTGACTTCGCCGCTGAAGATATGCGGCGAAGTCATGCTGCGCATTCACCAGAATCTGCTGTCCAAGGCGGAGTCATTGCAGGGCGTGAAGCGGCTCTACTCCCACGCCCAGTCCTTGGCGCAGTGCCGCGAATGGCTCAACCGGAATCTGGCGAATTTGTCGCGGGTGCCGGTCTCGAGCAATGCCGAGGCGGCGCGCATGGCGGCCGAAGATCCTGAATCCTGCGCGATCGCGGGGGAGAGTGCGGGAACGCTCTATGGGCTCAACCGGCTGGCATCGAACATCGAGGACGACTCGAACAACACCACGCGCTTTCTGGTGCTGGCACAGCATGATGCCGGCCCCTCCGGGCGCGACAAGACGTCGATTGTCTGTTCGGCACAGAACAAGCCGGGCGCGGTCCACGATCTGCTGACGCCGCTGGCCAATCACGGTGTTTCCATGAGCAAGTTCGAATCCCGGCCGGCGCGCGGTTTCGGCGGCAGCCGCTGGGAGTACGTATTCTTTATCGATGTCGAGGGTCATCGGGAAGATGCGGCGGTTAGCGCCGCGCTCGATGAACTGCGCGGCCGGGCGGGTTTTGTGAAGATTCTGGGCTCCTACCCGAACGCGGCGCCTTGAGGCAGGCATGACATTTGAAAAAATCGTCGTCTGCGGCGTCGGGCTGATCGGCGGTTCCTTCGCCCTGGCGCAAAAGTCGGCGCTGGCGACACGGCGCATCGTCGGTTTGGGACGCAGCCGCGCTCCCCTGGAAGAGGCGCTGGCATTGGGCGTCATCGACCAGATCGCCAGCGGTTGGGACGATGCGCTGGACGGCGCGGACCTGGTCTTGCTGGGGATGCCGGTCGGACAAATGCCGGAAGTGATGGCGGCGCTGGCGCCGCATCTCGGCGGCAACACGCTGGTGACCGATGGTGGCAGCACCAAGGTCGATGTGGTGGCGGCAGCGCGCGCTGCCTTCGGCGACAAGATCGGCCAGTTCGTGCCGGGTCACCCGATTGCCGGCGCCGAGCGAAGCGGTGTCGCTGCAGCGACTGCCGACCTGTATCGCGACAAACGCGTGGTCCTGACGCCCCTGCCGGAGAACTCCGCAGCGTCCATTGCCGCCGTGCGTTTGGCATGGGAAGCATGCGGCGCGAAGGTATCAGAGCTCAAACCGGACGCACACGACCAAGTCTTCGCCGCCGTGAGTCATCTGCCGCACCTGCTGGCCTTTGCGCTGGTGCACGACCTCGCCAGTCGCGACAACGCCGATCAGCTTTTCGGTTTCGCCGCCAGCGGCTTTCGCGATTTCACCCGTATCGCCAGCAGCCATCCGGAAATGTGGCGCGACATCTGTGTCGCCAATCGTCACGCCCTGATGCAGGAACTCGATGCCTACATGGTCGAATTGATGCGCACCCGGGTGCTGCTTGCCGGGGGCGATGCGGCGGGACTCGAGGCCTTGTTCTCTTCAGCCCGGGCGCGCCGCGATGCCTGGCTGGAGTCCTTGCCGGCAACTGGCGAGTGATGCCTGCGCTGAAGCTGCCGGCCTTGTCCCGGGCGGCCGGTAGCGTGCGTTTGCCGGGTTCGAAAAGCATTTCAAATCGCATGCTGCTGCTGGCGGCGCTGGCGCAGGGCAGCACCGAAATCCACAATCTGCTCGATTCCGACGACACCCGCGTCATGCTGACGGCCTTGGAAAAACTCGGCGTTGGCGTTACGGCGTTGGGCGACGATATCTGGCGTGTCGAAGGTTGCGGTGGCGCGTTTCCGGTCAAGGATGCCGACCTTTTCATGGGCAATGCCGGTACCGCGATCCGGCCGCTGACGGCGGCGCTGGCCTTGTCGGGTGGTGCCTACCGGCTCTCCGGCGTGGCGCGCATGCATGAGCGGCCGATCGGCGATCTGGTCGACGGCCTGCGCCAGATCGGCGCCGATGTGCGCTACACGGGGGAATCCGGATTCCCGCCGCTGGCGATTCATCCGGCAAACGTGGCTGTCGCCGCGCCGATCCGGCTGCGCGGCGATGTGTCTTCGCAATTTCTCACCGCGTTGCTGATGGCACTGCCGCTCACGGGTGAAGCTGCCGTGATCGAGATGACCACCGAACTGATCTCTCGTCCGTATGTCGAAATCACGCTGAATTTGATGGCGCGCTTTGGCGTCGAGGTGCGACGAGACAATTGGCAGCGTTTCACGATTGCGGGCGGCCAGCGCTATCAGAGTCCCGGCCAACTGTACGTCGAAGGCGATGCCTCTGCGGCCTCGTACTTCCTTGCAGCAGGTGCCATAGGCGGCGGTCCGGTGCGGGTGGAAGGTGTCGGCAAAGACAGTATCCAGGGCGATGTGCGCTTTGCCGACGCGCTTGAAGAGATGGGCGCAACGGTGACTTGGGGCGAGCGGCATATCGAGGTGAGTGCGCCTTCCTCAGGCAAGCTCAAGGCCTTCGATCTCGATCTCAATCACATTCCCGATGCGGCCATGACCCTGGCCGTGACAGCCCTGTTTGCCGACGGACCTTGCCGACTGCGCAATATCGCCTCGTGGCGAGTGAAGGAAACCGACCGCATCTCGGCGATGGCAACCGAGTTGCGGAAGCTCGGCGCGACGGTGGAGGAGGGGGCGGACTACATCGCCGTTACCTGCCCGCGAAACGGAATACCAGGTATGCAGAGCCCGCCAGCGCCGATTTTTTGCACGGATGTCGCCATCGACACCTACGATGACCACCGCATGGCGATGTGTTTTTCACTGGCGGCTTTAAGTGGCGTGCCGGTGACCATCAATGATCCGCAATGCGTGAACAAAACCTTCCCCGGCTACTTTGATGCGCTGGCAGAGATTGCCGCACCGGTGATCGCCATAGACGGTCCCTCGGCCTCGGGCAAGGGCACCGTCGCCGAACGGGTTGCCGCAACGCTCGGCTACCACTATCTCGACAGCGGTTCACTGTATCGCCTGGTCGCGCTGGCGGCGATCCGCGCCAATACGGCGCTGGATGACGAAGTCGCGGTGGCGGCGCTGGCCGGAGGCCTGCCGGCAAGCTTCGAGGGCGGTCGGATTCTGCTGGCAGGCGACGATGTCAGTGATGCCATCCGGAGCGAAGAAATCTCGGCGGGTGCCTCGAAGGTTGCGGCATTGCCGGCGGTACGCAGCGCCCTGCTGGCGCGGCAGCGCGCCTATCGCCGCTTTCCCGGGCTGGTGGCCGACGGGCGCGATATGGCTTCGGTGGTATTCCCTGATGCGATGGCCAAGGTATTTCTCACGGCATCGGCCGAGGCGCGTGCAGAAAGACGCTATAAACAGTTGATCGCAAAGGAGATGCCTGCTAACATGCACGCCCTTTTGCAGGATTTGCAGGATCGGGATGCGCGCGATGCCCAGCGTAGCGTGGCTCCTCTCCGGCAATGCGACGATGCGGAATTGGTGGATACCACTCAACTCGACATCGAAGCAGCCGTGGCGACCGTGATGGCACACGTCAGGCGATCGCAACTGCCATCAGGAATTCGTTGAAGAAAAAGTTTTAAAACGTAGTGCAACACCCGTGTCGCAGCGGCCTACCGGCTTCGGCGGCGAAGAGCAACCAACCCGTCACCTTGGTGACAAACATCCGTAAGGTCCCTAACCCAATGTCTACTGCTGCTATTGCCGAAGCTTCAACAGCTTCACCCATGGAGAGTTTTGCCGCCCTGTTCGAGGAAAGCCTCCAGCGTCAGGAAATGCGTGCCGGTGAAGTCATCACCGCCGAAATCGTCCGCATCGATCAGAACTTCGTGGTCGTCAACGCCGGCCTCAAGTCAGAAAGCATGATTCCCCTCGAGGAATTCCACAATGAACGTGGCGAACTCGAAGCCAATATCGGCGATTTCGTGCTGGTCGCTATCGAGATGCTCGAAGACGGCTACGGCGCGACGCGCCTCTCGCGTGAAAAAGCCAAGCGCATCGCCGCCTGGAACGATCTCGACAAGGCCCTCACCGATGGTGAACTGGTCACCGGTCTGATTACCGGCAAGGTCAAGGGCGGTCTGACCGTCATGGTCAATGGCATTCGTGCCTTCCTGCCGGGTTCGCTGGTCGATACCCGTCCGGTCAAGGACACCCCGCCGTTCCAAGGCAAGGAATACGAATTCAAGGTCATCAAGCTCGATCGCAAGCGCAACAACGTGGTGGTTTCGCGTCGTGCCGTGCTCGAAGCCAGCATGGGTGAAGAGCGCCAGAAGCTGCTGGAAAACCTGCAGGAAGGCACCGTCATCAAGGGCATCGTCAAGAACATCACCGATTACGGCGCATTCGTCGACCTCGGCGGCATTGACGGCCTGCTGCACATCACCGACCTGGCCTGGCGCCGCGTGCGTCATCCGTCGGAAGTGCTCAATGTCGGCGACGAAGTCACCGCCAAGGTACTCAAGTTCGATCAGGAAAAGAACCGCGTCAGCCTGGGCATGAAGCAGCTCGGCGAAGATCCGTGGGTGGGAATCTCCCGTCGCTATCCGGCCAACACGCGCCTGTTCGGCAAGGTCACCAACCTCACCGATTACGGTTCGTTTGTCGAGATCGAGCAGGGCATCGAAGGCCTGGTGCACGTCTCCGAAATGGACTGGACCAACAAGAACATTCACCCGACCAAGGTCGTCCAGCTGGGCGATGAAGTCGAAGTGATGATTCTCGAAATCGACGAAGACCGTCGCCGCATTTCGCTGGGCATGAAGCAGTGCATGGCGAACCCGTGGGACGATTTCGCGATGAACCACAAGAAGGGCGACAAGGTCCGCGGCGCCATCAAGTCGATCACCGACTTCGGCATCTTCATCGGTCTGCCCGGCGGCATCGACGGCCTGGTGCATCTGTCCGACCTGTCCTGGTCGGCCACCGGCGAGGAAGCCAAGCAGAACTTCAAGAAGGGCGATGAAGTCGAGGCCGTGGTGCTTTCCATTGATGTCGACAAAGAGCGCATCTCGCTCGGCGTCAAGCAACTCGATGGCGACCCGTTCACCAGTTTCGTCGCCACCCACGACAAGAACAGCCTGGTGTCCGGCACGGTCACCAGCGTTGATCAGCGTGGTGCGGTGATCGATCTGGGCGTCGAAGTTGAAGGCTACCTGCGAGTCTCCGAATTTTCCCGCGATCGGATCGAGGATCTGACCCAGCATCTGAAGCTTGGCGACGTGATCGAAACCATCATCATCAACGTGGATCGCAAGACGCGCTCGATCAACCTCTCGATCAAGGCCAAGGATCAGGTGGAACAGAACCAGGCGATGCAAAAGCTCGCTTCCGACAGTTCGGCCAGCAGCGGCACGACCAATTTGGGCGCGCTGCTCAAGGCCAAGCTCAATCAGACGCCACAGTGACCACTTGATCCCATGACAAAATCGGAACTCATTGCCCGGCTGGCGGAGCGTTTTCCCCAGTTGGTGGCGAAGGATGCCGACTATGCCGTCAAAATGATGCTCGATGCTCTCACTGCGGCGCTGGTCCGCAGTGATCGCATCGAGATTCGCGGCTTTGGCAGTTTCGCGCTGAATTATCGGCCGCCACGCATCGGGCGCAATCCCAAGTCGGGCGAAAAGGTGCAGGTACCCGCGAAGTACGTACCTCATTTCAAGGCCGGCAAGGAATTGCGGGAGCGGGTTGATTACAGGCCATAAGTTGCGCTGCCGCGAAGCGCACCGGAGCGGCACCTTGACCAGGCGCCGCTTTTTAGTTTCGGCAATAGCAATCTCTGCCGACAAGGCGGGTGCCGGCACATTTTGAAGTTCCGCTTCGCTTCTTTTATTCGCCCATGCGTATCGTGACCACCCTGCTCAACATTTTTGTCTGGCTGCTGCGCATCGTGGTTTTTGTCGGGCTGTTCGGCCTGGCGATCAAGAACAGCGGGCCCATGGAGCTGCGGTTTTTTCTGAACCAGGCATGGACGGCGCCGATATCGGTGGTCATTCTTGTTGTCTTCGCCGTTGGCGTCGCCGTAGGTCTGACTGCTGCCTTGGGCGTTTTCCTGCGCCCCGGACGCGACAAGAAACGCGACACCGGGCGCGAGCCGGGTTAGCACCATGGAAATCGAACTCTGGTGGTTGCTGGTGCTGCCGGCGTTTTTCGGCCTGGGCTGGATTGCCGCCCGGATCGATATCAAGCAGCTGCTGAACGAATCGCGTGTCTTGCCCCGTTCCTATTTTGCCGGGCTCAATTTTCTTCTCAACGAGAAGCCGGATCAGGCGATTGAAGCTTTTATCGAAGCCGCCCGACTCGATCCCGAAACCATAGAGCTGCATTTCGCTCTGGGCAACCTGTTTCGTCGCCGTGGCGAGACCGATCGCGCCATTCGCGTACATAAGAATCTGATTGAACGCGATGGGCTCTCGGCAACGCAACGGCTGCATGCCTTGTCTGAACTCGGACAGGACTATCTGAAGGCAGGCCTGCTTGATCGCGCCGAAGAAATTTTCGTCAAGCTGCGCGGTACCGAGCGTGACGAAGAGGCGCTGAAGAGCCTGCTGGAAATCTACCAGCTGGAAAAGGAATGGAGCAAGGCGATTGCCATTGCCGAAGCCATGCCGGATCACTCCGATCATTTGTGGCAAAAGGAGATCGCCGAGTTTCGCTGCGAAATGGCCGTCAATGAAATGCTCCATGACCGCCACGACGAGGCGCGGCGCCTGCTTGACGAGGCTCTGGCGGCGAATCGCAAATGCGTGCGCGCAACCCTGTTGCAGGGTGATCTGGCGGCAAAAGTCGGCGCTGGCGATACGGCGATTGCGTGCTGGCGTGGCATCGAACAGCAGAACCCGGTGTATCTGGCGCTGGCCGCCGAGAAGCTGATGGCGACCTACATCAATCTTGGTCGCAAGGAGCAGGGTATTCAGTTGTTGCGTGGCTGGCTGGAGCGGCATCCCTCGCTGGATTTGCTCGACGCCGTATTTCGCACTGAACTCGAAATCGAAGGAGCGGAGGCCGCCTACACGCTGGTGCGCGACGAACTGCGGCGCAATCCGACGCTGCTCGGGCTCGACAAACTGCTGGAGGCGCAGATCCTGGTCGCTCCAGCCGAGCGCCGTTCCGATCTGGAATTGATCAAGAACCTGATTCACAATCACACGCGGCGCGTCGCGCGCTACCGTTGCGATGACTGCGGCTTCAAGGCGCGCCAGTTCTACTGGCGTTGCCCGGGTTGCGGCGGCTGGGAAACCTATCCACCCAGACGCAGCGAAGAATTCGATATAAATTAGCAGGACGCTATGAATACATACTTTTCCTCGACCTTGTTTCAATGGACGTTGACGACACCGGTTTGCCCCGCTACGGCGCCTTCTGAATTGCTCTCGCCTGTTCGGCGCGGCGCGGTGGAGGTGGCATGAAGATCACTGTCATCGGCACCGGTTATGTCGGCCTGGTCTCCGGCACCTGTCTCGCGGACGTGGGCAACGACGTGCTGTGCCTCGATCTGGACGCCGCCAAGATTCGCATGTTGAACGAAGGCGGCATTCCGATCTACGAACCGGGTCTGGAGGCCATGGTGCGAAAGAACGAAGCCGCGGGCCGCCTGCGCTTCACTACTGATGTCGAGGCCGCCGTCGCCCACGGCGTGCTGCAGTTCATTGCCGTCGGAACTCCGCCCGATGAAGACGGCTCGGCCGATCTCCAATACGTCGTTGCCGCCGCGCGCAATGTCGGGCGCTACATGGACGGCTACAAGATCGTGGTCGACAAATCCACGGTTCCGGTCGGTACCGGCGACAAGGTGAGGGCGGCGATTGCCGAAGAACTACAGGCGCGCGGTGTCGATCATGAGTTCAGCATTGTCTCCAATCCGGAGTTTCTCAAGGAAGGCGCGGCGGTGGACGATTTCATGAAACCTGATCGGATTGTGGTCGGTGCCGACGATGCCCGTGCCATCGATCTGATGCGCGAGCTCTACGCGCCGTTCCAGCGCAATCACGAACGCCTGATCGTGATGGACATCAAGAGCGCCGAGCTGACCAAGTACGCCGCCAACGCCATGCTGGCGACCCGCATCAGTTTCATGAACGAACTGGCGAATCTGGCCGAAAAGCTGGGTGCGGATATCGAACTGGTACGCCGGGGCATAGGCTCCGATCCGCGCATCGGCTTTCATTTCCTCTACCCCGGGGTGGGTTACGGCGGTTCCTGCTTTCCCAAGGATGTCCAGGCGCTGATTCGCACGGCACAGGATGCGGGCCAGGACCTGCAGGTGCTGCAGGCCGTCGAAGCGGCCAACGAAAACCAAAAAGCCGTGCTGGCGCAAAAGATCACCGCACGTCTCGGCCAGGATCTGGGCGGCAAGACATTTGCCCTGTGGGGGCTGGCCTTCAAGCCCAATACCGACGACATGCGCGAGGCGCCGAGTCTGGTCCTGATTGCCGATCTGCTGGCTCGTGGCGCGGCGATCCGCGCCTACGATCCGGTGGCCGTCCATGAAGCCCGGCGCATGCTTGGCGACAATCCGCGCATCAGCTACGCGGCGTCGCCATTGGACGCGCTGGAAGCTGCGGACGCACTGGTGATTGTCACCGAGTGGAAGGAGTTTCGCAGCCCTGATTTTGACGTGATCAAAACCAAGCTGAAGACCCCGGTGATATTCGACGGCCGCAATCTTTATGATCCGGCGGTGCCGCGCAAGGCCGGACTCGAGTATTTCGCGATCGGACGCTTATGAGAACGCGCAGTTCACAACAGATGGCTCGGAGAGCGCTGGGCAATGCCGGGCAGCACTTCTCTGTGCGCTCTGTGGCTAGGGGATGTCTCTGATCATGCAAATTCCCGATACTTCGGCCACCCGTGTTCTGGTGGTCGGCGACGTGATGCTGGATCGCTACTGGTTCGGCGAGGTTTCGCGCATTTCGCCCGAAGCGCCGGTCCCCGTGGTCAAGGTGGGGCGCAGCGAAGAGCGTCCCGGCGGTGCCGCCAACGTGGCGTTCAACTGCTCGGCACTCGGCGCTCGCGTTGCCTTGTTGTCGGTGGTCGGCGCCGACGAGGCCGGCCGCAACCTGGCGAGTTTGCTGCGCGCCTCAGAAATCGAGTGCAGTCTGCACGAAGACGCCAAGCTGAGCACCACCGTCAAACTGCGCGTGATCGGCCGCCAGCAGCAATTGCTGCGCATCGATTTCGAAAATGCGCCCGATCACGAAATCCTGCGCACCAAGCTCACCGATTTCGAGACGCGCCTCGCCGCCTGTGACGTGGTGATTCTCTCCGACTACGGCAAGGGCGGCCTGACTCACATCACAGAAATGATTCGCCTCGCGCGCGCGGCCGGCAAGCCGGTATTGGTCGATCCCAAGGGCGACGACTACTCACGCTACGCCGGGGCGACGCTGCTGACGCCGAATCGGACCGAAATGAGCGATGTGGTCGGCCGCTGGAAGGATGACGCGGAGCTGGCGACGAAGGCCGCTCGCCTGCGCGAAGAGTTGCGCCTGGAGGCCTTGCTGGTGACTCGCAGCGAGGAGGGCATGACGCTGTTCTCCGCCGCCGGCGTGGCACACGAGTCTGCTCTGGCGCGCGAGGTTTATGATGTCAGCGGTGCCGGCGACACGGTCATCGCGACACTGGCGGTAATGCTCGGCAGCGGCCTGACTTTGCCGCAGGCCATGCGCCAGGCCAATCTCGCCGCCGGCGTCGTGGTCGGCAAGCTCGGCACGGCGAGCTGCAGCCTCGAGGAACTGAAGGCGGCTCAGGCATAGTTCAATGCGTTCCACCCCTGCCGGGGAGGGGCGGCGTTTCGCGGGTCTGGCCCGCTCGCAGCAACAAGTAGCGGAGAAAACATGCACTACGTAGTCACTGGCGCAGCCGGCTTCATCGGCGCAAACTTGGTCAAGGCGCTCAACGAGCGCGGCGTTTCCGACATCATCGCCGTCGACAACTTGACGCGGGCCGACAAGTTTCTCAATCTCACCGATTGCGAGATCGCCGATTTCATCGACAAGCGCGAGTTTCTCGAACTGATTGAAAGCGGCCATTTCGACGGCAGCATCGAGGCCATCCTGCATCAGGGCGCCTGCTCCGACACCATGGAAACCGATGGCCGTTACATGATGGACAACAACTATCGCTATTCGCTGGCCTTGCTGGATTTCTGTTCCGAGCAGGATGTGCCGCTGCTCTATGCTTCGTCTGCATCCGTCTATGGCGGCGGCAGCGTGTTCCGCGAGGACCGTGAATTCGAAGCGCCGCTCAATGTCTATGGCTATTCGAAATTCCTCTTTGACCAGATCGTTCGGCGGCGCTTGCCCGAAGCGCAATCGCAGGTGGCGGGGTTTCGCTATTTCAACGTCTACGGGCCGCGCGAGCAGCACAAAGGGCGAATGGCCTCGGTGGCTTTCCATCACTTCAACCAGTACCGCGCCGACGGCAAGGTGAAGTTGTTCGACGCCTACGGCGGCTACGACAGCGGCGAGCAGCGGCGCGATTTCGTCTATGTCGGCGACGTCGTCAGGGCCAACATGGAGTTTCTTGAAAGCCGCCGATCCGGCATCTACAACCTCGGCACCGGGCGCGCCCAAAGTTTCAACGAGCTGGCGGCGGCAACGGTTAACGCCTGCCGCGCCCTGGAAAACCAACCCGCGCAATCCGTGGCGGAACTGGTGGCGCAGGGCATCATCGAGTACATCCCGTTTCCGGAGGCTTTGAAGGGCAAGTATCAGTCCTTCACCGAAGCCGATCTTGCCCAGTTGCGCCGTGCCGGCTACAAGCAATCCTTCGCCCCGGTGGAAGAGGGCGTTGCCGAGTACGTCAAATGGCTTGCCCGCTGAGTTTGGCGTGAAACAACGTGTTCAGAGTGACGGGTGTAAGTCGAGCGAAGCGCGCCGATCAGTAGCACCCCGCGAGGGGGAAGGGGGCGGACCTTCAATTGGTTTTTTTGCGTGTTGCATCTTTTGCGGGTGGAGCTTGCTGCCATGAGCGTTAGCTTGGTCAGAGTGAATCAACTCGTTCGTCGCGATGAACGTCAGGAGGGATCATGAATCGCTGGAAAACGCTGGAGGATTTTGTCGGCAACACGCCGCTGGTGCAGCTCAAGCGGATACCCGGCGAGGAAAACGCGCGACGCAACAACGTGATTCTGGCCAAGCTCGAAGGCAATAATCCGGCCGGCTCGGTCAAGGATCGGCCGGCACTTTCGATGATCACTCACGCCGAAGCGCGCGGCCGCATCAAGCCCGGCGACACGCTGATCGAGGCGACCTCGGGGAATACCGGGATTGCGCTGGCGATGGCGGCGGCGATGCGCGGCTATCGCATGATACTGATCATGCCGGAGAACCAGAGCGTCGAGCGCTGCCAGACCATGCGCGCCTTCGGTGCCGAGCTGGTGCTGACGCCCAAGGCAGGCGGCATGGAAGCCGCACGGGATCTGGCGGAAGGAATGATGAGCGACGGCAAAGGCGTGGTCCTCGATCAGTTTGCCAATGCGGACAACCCCCTGGCACACTACGACGGCACCGGTCCCGAAATCTGGCGCGATACCGATGGAGGCATCACGCATTTCGTCTCCAGCATGGGTACCACCGGCACCATCATGGGCTGTTCGCGCTACTTCAAGGAACAGAATCCGGCCATTCGCATCATCGGCTGCCAGCCCGAGGAAGGCTCGCAGATCCCTGGTATACGAAAGTGGGCGGAAGCCTATCTGCCGAAAATCTACGATGGCTCGCGTGTCGATCAGGTCGAAAGCGTGAGCCAGGGGCATGCCGAAGACATGGCGCGTCGGCTCGCGCGCGAAGAAGGCATTTTTGCCGGAATTTCCTCGGGCGGTTCATTGGTGGTGGCCCTGCGCATCGCCAGTCAGGTCGAGAACGCCGTCATCGTCAGCATTGTCTGCGATCGAGGTGACCGCTATCTTTCGACAGGCGTATTTCCAGCCTAGCCTGCAGTTTTAGAAAGTCTGGCGAGAGGGTCGTAGCCACCAGAATTTACGAGAGTAGCCGGATTCGCCTGATGGGCCATCTGCCTCCAGGTACGGCACGCGCGGTTTTCAGTCAGGCAGGGCGATCTTGTTGTCGGTGCTGAACTGATAGTCGTGGAAGATGTGTTCCGCCGACAGCAGCCGATAGCTGCCGTCGTCATTGCGGCGCGTGGTGTCCTTCAGCCGGTAGGTGTAGTGACCGCAGGTCCAGCAGTCAAAATTGCGCATGTGGGTACACAGGCAGGTCTTGTCCATCACCTTGAGTTTTTTCGCGTCCGGATGGGCTGCCACTTCGCGGTTATAGGCTTCGATGTACTGGCAGTTGCCGGTGGAATCCAGCAGGTAGCCGAATGCCTCGCAGTTGGGGCGGATGCCGGCGCCGATGGCGGGGCTGTTCTTCAGCATGCGCATCGGATAGCCGGTCGGTGAAATGGTATTCACTTCGATGTCGGTTTCACTGGCCTTGAAATATTCCTGCTGTACTTTTTCCGGCAGGCCGCATTCGTTCGCCACCGTGAAGCGCGTCGCAACCTGCACCGCGGCAGCGCCCATTTCCATGTAGGCGACGGCATCCGAGCCGGTGAAGATACCGCCGGCTGGAATCAGCGGAATGTCGAGATGCTCGGCTTTCAACCAGTCGCGGATTTCGATCACGATCTTGGCAAGATCGTAAGCGGCCCAATCCATGCCGAAGCCGAGGTGTCCTCCGGCCAGCGGTCCTTCAATCACGACGAAGTCGGGCAGGCGTCCGGTGCGCGCGCTTTTTTTCAGGAACAGCTGCAGGGCGCGCAGGGATGAAACAATGATGCCCAGTTTGACATCGCGAAAGCGCGGATGGTCTTCGATCAGGGCGAACGAGCCCAGGTGCAAACCGGCTGCCAGCGTGATGCCGTCGATGCCGGAATCGAGCGCCGCCTTGAGACGCGCCCGCAGGGTTTCCCGGGGCGAATTCATGGTCAGCTTTTCCATGCAATTGATAAAAATCAGCCCGTCGCCACGCTTGGCTTCCATGGTGCGCTCGACATGAAGGGCGGTGGCTTCCACCAGCAGTCCAATATCGAATTGCACCACCGCCTTTTCTGAATTGGCGACGTTGAACTTATACTGCCGCAGCTTGTTCTTGACGTACTTGGTATTGAAGCGCCGATCGGAAACCGTTGGCACCATGGCGTCCGAGATGTGGCCGATGCCGCCGAGACGCGCGGCTTCCAGGGCAAGCTCGGCCGCTGAAATGTCCACGCCCATGCCACCCACCACGATCGGCACCAGTTCCTTCTTGCCCAGTTGCAGGCGAAAATCATCGACGCGTTTCATTGCAGACTTTTCCGATATTCATCAACTCGTAATTATCGCCTGTCACGCCATCGAGCGGCGGAAAATCTCGCCGCCTCAGGCCACCAGGCGCAACAGATCTTCCCCATAGCGCCCGACTTTGGCCTGGCCGAGGCCGGGTACGTCAAGCAATTCGGTGAGGCTGGCAGGGCGTCGGGCAATCAGTTCGCGCAGACTGGCATCGTGCAGGATGACGTAGGCGGGTACGCCTTGTTCGCGAGCCAGATCGGCGCGCCACTCGCGCAAGGCATCGAACAGCGGCACATCGGCTTCGGCCAGTGGAACCTCGGTGCCGGATCGCCGTCCCGCCAGCGCCGACTTTTGCCGCTTCTCGGCTTTGCGCCGAACCGGTGTTGCTGGCTGGCGTAGCGACAGTGTCGCCTCACCCTTGAGCACCGGGCGTGCGGCGTTGGTCAGGCGCAAGCCGCCATAGGCTTGGGCGTCGGCGTGCAGCAAACCGGCGGCGAGCAACTGACGAAACACCGAACGCCAGCCGGCGTCGTCAAGATCGGCGCCGGCACCGAAGGTGGGCAGGTCGCCATGGCCAAACTGCTGCACTTTTTCCGTGGCTTTGCCACGCAGGATGTCGATCAAATGGCCGGCGCCGAAACGCTGGCCGGTGCGCAGGGCCGCCGACATGGCTTTCTGCGCGGCGACCGTGCCGTCCCAGAGCTGTGGCGGCGTCAGACAGGTATCGCAGTTGCCGCAGGCACCGGCATCTTCGCTGAAGTATTTGAGCAGCAGCGAGCGGCGGCAGCCGACGGTTTCGCACCAGGCCAGCAGTGCGTCGAGTTTGCTGCGCTCGACGCGCTTTTGTTCCTCGCCCGCCACCGATTCATCGATGCGCAGACGGTGGATCACCACGTCGTTGAGACCGTAGGTCATCCAGGCTTCGGCCGGCTCGCCGTCGCGGCCGGCGCGTCCCGTCTCCTGATAATAGGCTTCCAGGCTCTTGGGCAAGTCAAGATGGGCGACGAAACGCACGTCGGGCTTGTCGATGCCCATGCCGAACGCGATGGTCGCCACCATGACGATGCCATCCTCGCGCAGGAAGCGTTGCTGGTGGCGTTGACGCACCGCCGCGTCGAGCCCGGCGTGGTAGGCAAGGGCCTGGATGCCTTGCTCGGTGAGCCATGCTGCGGTTTCATCGACCTTTTTTCGCGACAGGCAATACACAATCCCGGCGGCTTCACGGTAGGTGCTCAGAAAATCCAGCAACTGCCGGCGCGGATTGTCTCGTTCCACCACGGTGTAGCGGATATTGGGACGATCGAAACTGGAAATGAACACGCGCGCCGTATCCAGTCCGAGACGATTGATGATTTCCTGTCGTGTCAGTTCGTCGGCCGTTGCGGTCAGGGCTATGCGCGGCACGCTTGGGTAACGCTGATGCAGGGCCGAGAGCTGGATGTATTCGGGGCGGAAATCATGCCCCCATTGCGAGACGCAATGCGCTTCATCGATGGCAAACAGGGCCAGTCGATTGCGGCTTTGAAGATGATCCATCTGCGCCAGAAAGCGCTCGGTCAATAGGCGTTCCGGCGCAACGTAGATCAGGTCGATCTCATCCGAACGCAGGCGTCGCTCGATCTCGGAGGCTGTCGCGAAATCCTGCGATGAATTGAGGAAGGCCGCCCGCACGCCGACCTGCAACAGCGCATCCACCTGATCCTGCATCAGTGCGATCAGGGGCGACACCACCACGCCGACGCCGTCCCTGAGCAGGGCCGGGATCTGATAGCACAGCGACTTGCCGCCGCCGGTCGGCATCAGCACCAGCGCGTCGCCGCCATCGATCATGTGGTCGATGATTTCCTCCTGCGGCCCCCTGAACGAGGGATAGCCGAAGACACGGCTGAGGATTTCAAGTGAGGTGGACATCAGGTGCCGGGGTCGCTGCATCGTGGGGAAGGCCGCATTATGCCGTGTCGCACGAAGAATCCGGCGCGGCCCGGCATCTGCCGGCAGGCATCGGTCCGTGAGACACTTGCAACTCTCATCCTTCATGCAGCGAGACTCTTATGCCCGGCAATCCTGAAAATACCAGCATGGCCCTGTTCTGCGACTTCGAGAACATTGCGCTCGGGGTACGCGACGCCAAGTACGCCCAGTTCGATATCGGCAAAGTGCTCGAGCGCCTGCTGCTCAAGGGCAGCATCGTGGTCAAGAAGGCCTATTGCGACTGGGCGCGCTACAAGGAGTTCAAGGCGCCCATGCACGAGGCGGCCTTCGAACTGATCGAGATCCCGCATGTGCGCCAGTCAGGCAAGAACTCCGCCGACATCCGCATGGTGGTGGACGCCCTCGACCTTTGCTATACCAAATCGCATGTCGATACCTTTGTCATCATCAGCGGCGACTCGGATTTTTCGCCGCTGGTGTCCAAGCTGCGCGAAAACAACAAACGCGTGATCGGCGTCGGTGTCAAGGCGGCGACATCCGACTTGCTGGCCGCCAACTGCGACGAGTTCATTTTCTACGACGATCTGGTGCGCGGACTTCCGGCCAAGAAACAACGTGAACGCAAAGCACCGGCAAAAACTACTGCCAGCACGGCCAAGACCACAGGGCCAAAGGTGGATGAAAAAGTCGAAGACCCCAAGCGCCAGGAGGCGATCGATCTGGTGGTGGAAACCGTCGAGGCGCTGGTGGCCGAGCGCGGCGAAGAAGAGAAAATCTGGGGCTCCATGGTCAAGCAGACCCTGAAGCGGCGCAAGCCGGGCTTCAGCGAGTCCTACTACGGCTACCGTTCCTTCGGCGAACTGCTGGAAGATGCCAGGCGCAACAAATTGTTGAGCCTGGAACGCGATGAAAAGTCCGGCCAGCACATCATTCGCCTGCCGGCTGAAGATTGAAGTCCCGCTTGTGAGCGGCATTCCCGAGATCAAGCCGGAGCAGTCGGTCGAACTGCTCAAGGAACTGCATATCCTGACGCGCGACGGCAAGCTGAATCAGGACAGTCGGCGCAAGCTGAAACAGGTTTACCACCTCTACCAGTTCATCGAGCCGCTCTTGAGCGAAGCCTTGGCCGAGCGCGGTGATCTGGTGCTGGTCGACCACGGCGCGGGTAAATCCTATCTCGGATTCATTCTGTATGACCTGTTCCTCAAGTCCAGGGATGGCGGCCAGGTCTACGGCATAGAGAGCCGTGCGGAACTCGTCGAAAAATCGCGTGAACTCGCGCAGCGTCTTGGTTTCGGGCGCATGTCTTTTCTGAATCTGTCGGTGGAGGAATCGATCGAATCCTCTGCGCTGCCCGCGCGTGTCGATATCGTCACCGCGCTGCACGCCTGCGATACGGCCACCGATGACGCCATCCGCTTCGCCCTGAGCAAGCAGGCGAAGTACATTGTCCTGGCCCCATGCTGTCAGGCGGAAGTCGCCTCCGTGCTGCGCCGGCACAAGAACGCCTCACTGGCAAAGACGCCGCTGTCTGAAATCTGGCGTCACCCGCTCCACAGCCGTGAATTCGGTAGTCAGATCACCAATGTGTTGCGTTGTCTGCTGCTCGAAGCGCATGGCTACCAGCTCACCGTCACCGAACTGGTCGGCTGGGAGCATTCGATGAAGAACGAACTGATCATTGCCCGCTTCCACGGCCAGCCGCGCGGCAACGCCCGCGAGCGGCTGACGACAATCCTGCATGAACTGAATCTCGACGACCTGAAGGCCCGCTTCGATTACTGAATCGAAAAGTCGGCGCTCGCGAGACGCCGTTTTCGCCTAATCCACCTCGCCGTAACGCGCCAGCAAGCGGGTGCCGATGAACAGAATGACGCCCACCACGGCGCTTATGCTCGCCAGGGGCAGCAGGGTGTCGTCGAGGCTGCTGCCCACCCAGGTGCCAATCAGCCATGCCGCATACATTGTGGCGCAACCGAACAAGCCGGCAGCTGCGCCGGCTTTTTCCGGGAAGGGGGCCAGCGATCCGGACTGGGCGCATGGGAAGTTGATGCCGTGGGCCATCATCACCACGAATTGGGCCGTCACTACCAGAGTCCAGTGGCTGATCCCTGCCAGCACCAGCAGCAGAAAGCCCACGCTGCCGGCGAGACCGATCGTCGTCCCGAGTGCCAGTACACGGGCGATCCCGATACGGCCGATCAAGCGACGGCAAATCAGCGTGCCGCCCAGATAGCCGCAGACGCCGAAGGCGAACAGGTAGCCGTAGTACTGGGTCGGCACGCCCAGCACCTTGATCAGGACGAAGGGGGTACCGGAAATGTAGACGAAGATCGAGGCATAGGAGAGCGAACCGGGCAGAGCGTAGGCCCAGAACGCCGGCGTGCGGACCACGCCGAGGTAGGCGCGGGCCAGGCTGGCGGGACGCATCGCTGCCGGGTTCAGTTGTTTGTTGGATTCCGTAAGATGGCGCATGCTGGCGACCCACATCGCCAGGCCAGCCAGCGCCAGGGTGACGAAGGCGGCGCGCCAGCCGAAGCTGATTTGCAGGTAGCCGCCGAGGATGGGGCCCAAAATCGGGGCCAGCGCCAGCAGCGACAGCGCCCTGGCCATCACTCGCGCACCTTCGGCGGGGGAGTAGGCGTCGCGCACGATGGCACGCGCGACAACGACAGCCGTGCAGCAACCGATGGCCTGGACGAAGCGCGCCGTTATGAGCCAATCGAGGCTCGGCGACAGCGCGCAAGCCACTCCGGAGAGGAGATACAGTGCGAGACCGCCGATCAGCACCGGACGCCGGCCGTAGCGGTCGGACAGCGGACCACTGACCAATTGCGCGGTGCCGAAGCCGAAGACGAACAGTGACAGTGTCTGCTGTACTGCTGCCGCCGTGACCCCGAAATCGAGGGCCATGCCCGGCAGGGAAGCCAGGTAAAGGTCGGTCGACAGGGGCTGCAGCATCATGCAGCCGGTGACCAACAAAAGCAGCGTGGTGGGAGTCATGGGCAGGCGCGCCGGGGAGGATGAATCAGCCACGGCGATCACGCATCACGCGCGCCTTCTCCCGCACCCAGTCGCGATCCTTTTCGGCATCGCGCTTGTCATGCTGCTTCTTGCCTTTGGCGAGGCCAACCGAGAGTTTGACGCGTCCCTTGTTGTAGTGCAGGTCGAGCGGCACCAACGTGTAGCCGGCGCGTTCCACCTTGCCGATCAGCTTGCTGATTTCACTGGCGTTCAGCAGCAGCTTGCGCGTACGCACCGGGTCCGGGTGAACATGGGTCGAGGCCGAAAGCAGCGGCGTGATATGGGCGCCAATCAGGAACACCTCGCCCCGTTTCACCACCACATAGGCTTCCTTGATCTGGGCGCGGCCGGCACGAATTGCTTTCACTTCCCAGCCTTCGAGCACCAGTCCGGCCTCGTAGCGCTCTTCGATGAAGTAATCGTGGAATGCCTTCTTGTTGTCGGCGATGCTCATGGGGTGACGCGATAAAATGGCGCATTGTACTGCACCCCATCTAGCGGCCTTGCGGCCCTCCTTTGGCATGGCACTGGTTGAAAAATCCGTACTGATCGAACGCACGCCGGCACAGATGTTCGGCCTGGTGGATCGCGTCGAAGACTATCCGCAGTTTCTGCCCTGGTGCGGCGGCACGGTATTGCATGAACGCACGGCAACGCGCACGGCGGCCACCTTGCGCATCAGCTATCACGGCATCAAGTCGCAATTCTCGACCGAGAACATCAAGGAAGAGAATCGCCAAATGGACATTCGGCTGACCGATGGCCCGTTTGCGCACATGGACGGCCACTGGCGTTTCACGCCCCTGGGCGAGACGGCTTGCAAGGTAGAATTTCGCCTGCACTACGAATTTTCCAGTCATTTGCTGGAAAAAGTGCTCGGCCCGGTGTTCAATCACATTGCCGATACCTTCGTCGATTCCTTTGTCAAAAGGGCACAGAAAGTCTATGGCTGAATCCATTGCCGTCGAAGTTGTCTATGCCACGCCTGAGCGGCAGGACGTGCTCGGCGTTCATCTGCCTGAAGGCAGCACCGTAACGCAGGCCATCGAGGCTTCCGGCCTGCTGGCCAGGCACCCTGAAATCGATCTGAGCAAGAGCAAACTCGGCGTTTTTGCCAAACTGGCCAAAGCCGATACGGTCTTGCGCGATCGCGATCGGGTCGAAATCTATCGTCCGCTGATCGCTGATCCGAAAGAGGTGCGTAAACAGCGCGCTGCCGAAGGAAAAGCGATGAAAAAAGGCGGCGGTGAGGCGACTGAAACCTGAGAGTTTCGCAACGCAGCAATCCAAAAGTCGGCGCTGGCGGGACGGCGAGGCGGGGCATGCTCTCGCGTATAATGCGCCTTTAGTTCCGGCCGCTACGCTTGAGGCCGGTGAGGCTGGCGTTAGCCTTTACTGGAAACAGCGTTTCGGCACCAAACAAGGAAAACAATTATGCGATTGATCCAGAAGGCGCTGACGTTTGACGACGTCCTCCTGGTCCCCGCCCATTCGGCGATCCTTCCCCGCGACGTCAGCCTCGCCACCCGCCTTACCCGCAAGATCCAGTTGAATCTGCCGCTCATTTCCGCCGCCATGGATACGGTGACGGAAGCCAGCCTCGCGATTGCCCTGGCGCAGGAAGGCGGCATCGGCATTGTGCACAAAAATCTGAGCCCCAAGGCTCAGGCTGCAGAAGTGGCCAAGGTCAAACGTTTCGAATCCGGCGTGCTCAAGGACCCGATCACTGTTCCGCCAACCATGACCGTGCGCGAAGTCCTGGCATTGACCCGCATCCACAAGATTTCCGGACTGCCTGTCGTCGCCAATGGCGTCGTGGTCGGCATCGTTACCAATCGGGATACCCGTTTCGAGACCAATCTCGATCAGGAAGTGAGTGCCATCATGACCCCGCGCGAGCGGTTGATCACGGTCAATGAGGGAAGTTCCGCCGAGGAAGCCAAAGCACTGATGCACAAGCATCGCCTGGAGCGCGTGCTGGTGGTCAATAACGACTACCAGTTGCGTGGACTGGTAACCGTCAAGGATATTCTGAAGTCGAGCGAGCATCCCTTTGCCTGCAAGGATGAACAGGGTCATTTGCGTGTCGGTGCCGCCGTCGGTGTGGGTGAGGGCACCGAGGAGCGCGTTGAATTGCTGGTCGAAGCCGGCGTCGATGTGATCGTGGTGGATACCGCCCATGGCCATTCCGAAGGCGTGCTGAAACGCGTGCAGTGGGTGAAGAAGAATTTTCCGCAGGTTGAAGTGATCGGCGGCAACATCGCCACGGCAAACGCGGCGCTGGCGCTGGTCGATCACGGCGCGGACGGCGTCAAAGTGGGCATCGGCCCCGGCTCGATCTGCACCACGCGCATCGTCGCCGGCGTCGGCGTACCCCAGATTACCGCGGTTGACATGGTTGCCAAGGCGCTGGCCGCCAGCGGCACACCCCTGATCGCCGATGGCGGCATTCGCTATTCGGGCGATATATCAAAGGCTATCGCGGCCGGCGCCAATTCCGTGATGCTGGGTGGATTGTTCGCCGGTACCGAGGAAGCGCCCGGTGAGACCGTTTTGTATCAGGGGCGCTCCTACAAGGCCTATCGCGGCATGGGCAGCCTCGGCGCGATGAAAGACGGTGCGGCCGATCGCTACTTCCAGGATTCCGATTCTAATGTGGAAAAGCTGGTGCCCGAGGGCATCGAGGGGCGCGTACCCTACAAGGGTCCGGTTACCGCGGTGATCCACCAATTGATGGGCGGTCTGCGTTCGTCCATGGGATATGTCGGCTGCGCCACCATCGATGAGATGCGGGCCAAGGCAGAGTTTGTCGAAATCACTTCTGCCGGTGTCCGCGAATCGCATGTGCACGACGTTCAGATCACCAAGGAAGCACCGAACTATCATATCGATTGATGTTGCTGGCGTGACCAGGCCGGACGCGGCGGTTCAGAAAGCTTTCTGAACCGCCTTTGTATTTGTTGCCGCTTACTAGCGAGATTTCCATCATGGATCATCAGAAGATTCTCATTCTCGATTTTGGTTCCCAGGTCGCCCAGCTGATCGCCCGCAGAGTGCGCGAGCAGCAGGTGTATTGCGAACTGCATCCTTTTGACGTTTCAGAAGAATTCATTCGCGACTTCAAGCCGCAAGGCATCATCCTCTCCGGTGGTCCCAATTCGGTTTATGAAGCCGAGGAATGGAAGGCGCCGCAAATCGTGTTTGAACTCGGCGTGCCGGTCCTTGGCGTCTGCTACGGCATGCAAACCATGGCCGCCCAACTGGGCGGCAAGGTTGAGAGCAGCAGCAAGCGCGAGTTCGGCTATGCGGAAATGCGGGCACAGGGGCACTCGAAACTGTTCGAGGGTATCCAGGACCGCAGCAATGAACAAGGCCATGGACTGCTCGAAGTCTGGATGAGCCATGGCGACAAGGTCACCCAGCTTCCCCCCGGTTTCAAGGTCATTGGCAGCAACGAAGCGGCACCGATCGCGGCCATGGCCGATGAGGCGCGCAGCTTCTATGCCGTGCAGTTCCATCCCGAAGTCACCCATACGCTGAAGGGGCGGGAAATCTATGCCCGTTTCGTGCGCGACATCTGCGGCTGCCGGGGCGACTGGAACATGCCGAACTATGTCGAGGAAGCCGTTGCCAGAGTGCGCGAGCAAGTCGGTAGCGATGAGGTGATTCTCGGCCTCTCCGGCGGCGTCGATTCGTCCGTGGTGGCGGCGCTATTGCACCGTGCCATCGGCGATCAACTCACCTGCGTATTTGTCGACAACGGCCTGCTGCGGCCCAATGAAGGTGTGCAAGTGATGGACACCTTCGCGCGAAATCTGGGGGTCAAGGTGATACACGTCGATGCCATGCAGCAGTTCATGGGGCATTTGAAAGGCGTCGCCGACCCGGAACAGAAGCGCAAGATCATCGGCCGTGAGTTCGTCGAGGTGTTTCAGGCCGAGTCGCACAAGCTGCCCAAGGTAAAGTGGCTTGCCCAAGGCACGATTTATCCCGATGTAATCGAATCTGCAGGCGGCAAGACCAAGAAGGCACATGCCATCAAGAGCCACCACAACGTCGGTGGCTTGCCGGAGACGCTGAAGCTCAAGCTGCTTGAGCCCCTGCGCGAACTGTTCAAGGACGAAGTACGGGAGTTCGGCGTGGCGCTGGGTCTGCCGCACGAGATGGTCTATCGCCACCCCTTTCCCGGCCCAGGTCTCGGCGTGCGCATCCTAGGTGAGGTGAAAGCGGAATTTGCCGATCTTTTGCGTCGGGCCGACGCAATCTTCATCGACGAATTGCGGGCCGCCGACTGGTACGACAAGACCAGCCAGGCCTTCGCCGTGTTTCTCCCGGTGAAAAGCGTCGGTGTCATGGGTGACGGACGGACTTACGAATACGTGGTGGCGCTGCGCGCCGTGCAGACTTCCGATTTCATGACCGCCAAATGGGCAGAACTTCCCCACGAACTGCTGGGCAAAGTCTCCAACCGAATCATCAACGAAGTGCGCGGCATCAACCGCGTGGTCTATGACATCTCAGGCAAGCCGCCGGCTACGATTGA
>JAIPCT010000133.1 GCA_021738065.1 Burkholderiaceae bacterium | reverse complement strand
ACGTTGTAGCTCCCTCTCTCACCCCGGATAGCTACAATTGGCTGTACCTTGATCCCCACCCGGCTTCGGCCAGGTGGGGATTTTTCTTTTTCATTTTGCTTTCAGAAGAGCAGCATTTGCGATGCGGGAACCTTTTTTTCCTGAAACAGTGGCAGGCCGACCAGCAGTTTCATGCCGGCGAACTGCTTCTCGGTGACCGTCATGCCGCGTATCGATCCTTCCGGCGGCAGGTTGTCCGCCAGTCGCGCCAAATGCTTTTTCTCGGCGTCGTGCCCGTTCAGAATTCGCCCGTAGACCGACCACTGGATCATGTCGTAGCCATCATTGAGCAGAAAACGGCGAAACTGCACGTAGGCGCGCTTCTCGGCCTTGGTGACCATGGGCAGATCGAAGAAGACGAGCAAGCGCATGTATCGCCTCGTCTCAACGCCCACTCAGCACTCCAGCCGGTGCGCCTGAAGACCGATCAGGACCGGCAGATCAAGCTCCTTGCCGTCTTCTTCATAGACACGCACAAGGCTTTCCGTCGCATATTCAATGGCCGACAAGACGGACATGCGGCCCTGGGGCATGCCGACGTCCACATTGAGCAGGGCAACGAGCGCCGCCTTGTCGGCGGGGATGAGTTCGCCCTCCGTCATGGCTGCATGCTTGACCACATGCAAGTCGACGAGCGGGCGGAAAGGCTCGATCAAATCATCGGCGAGGTTGAAGGCATTCTGTTCGCTATCGTGGAACAGACCGACGGTCGGATGCAGGCCGTGTGCTACCAGGCCGCGTGCGATGGCGCCTCGCAGCACCGCGTAGCCATAGTCCAGCGCCGAGTTGGTCCAGCGTTCCTCGGCGCGATGGAAATCCTTGCCATAAAGCTGTGCGAAGTAGAAGGCGGCGGCCTGAGCTTCCATGTTATCCGGATCACCGGATCGCACGCGACGCGCATAGGAAGCCAGCCGGTCGTTGCCCTTCTTGCTGGCGAGACGAAGGCAGGCGGCCTGATTCTCGATTTTGCGGCGGACGACACAGGCCCAGGCCTGCTTGGCCGTTGGCTTGGCAATGCCGAGTTGCTTGCGCATCATGCGAGTGGTTCTCGAATGCGGCAGGAAGGGCAGGAAGACGCCCGACGGCTGGTGGTTGTGGCCGGTGGCGTAGAGGCCGATGCCGTATTCGGCACAGGCCGAGAGTACCGGATGGGTAAGCGTGATTTCGCTGTGGTTGAGGACGATGACGGCGATGTCCTCGAAGGGGACAAAGGCGGTGTCTTCCTGCTCGATGGCGAGCGAGTAATGCTCCCGCCGCAGCCGGGCAGGGCGGGAGATCATCACGCTACGCCAGACCACGGCGCGGCGCCGGCGGCGCGAGATAGATGTTGCCGAGTACGTCGACGTGGAATTTTTCCAGCGCGACAGCGGTCTTGACGCCGATGCCTTCAATTTGCCCGTCTTTCCCGATCTTCTGGTTACGATCATGTGTCCAGAGATTCAGGTTCCCGGTTCCCCTGTGGCAACTGGCGTAGTAGCCCAATATCGGGGCCTTGTTTTTCTGAGTGATGCGGATGAAGTCGTTCGGATGCAAGGAAAACAGGAAATCAAATCCATCGTCGATCTGCGTCCAATCTTCTTCATCCTTGAACGCCACAACCGCCCGATTAGGCAATTCCTTTGCCACCGCGTGATGCACATACACCGGCACCAGATGGAACTTGCCGGCATTGGTAAAGACGTCCACGCGCAGCATTGAGTCGTTCTTGGCGATGCCGCCTCGCACCGGGATGCCGGAGAGCTTGTCGATCACCATGGTCACCGTGCGCACGACGGGGCCGGTCGGGTTGCCGTCGCGGTCGGGCTTGCGCAACGGGTTGTCGGCGGTGAAGGCCTTGTCGCCCTTGCCGCCGTGGGCTTCGAGTCGGGCGCGGATGGCGGCGTAGAGCTTTTCGTTGCGGTGCGGATCGATCAGCTTGTCGATGTCCTTGAGCGTCAGGTCGGTCAGCGGCACTTTTTGTGTCACGCCGCCTTTTTCCTTAAGCCGTTCCGGCTGGGCGTAGATGGTGTCCTTGTGCGCGGCACCGCTGTTGCGCCGTTGCGGTGCGCGCGAGACGAACAGCGGGCGTAGCGTTTCAAGCGCCTCCTGCGGATAGCTGCCCATTCCGTCCAGCCTTGCCCGTAGTTCCGCCGCATCGTCGATCTTGAGACGGGCTTCCAATTCGTGGCGGAAATGCGGCCAGGGTTCGGGAAAGTGCTGCTGCAACTGGCGGAACATGGCCGGGTTGACGATCTCGCCGGTGCTCATGTCGACAAAACCCTCTCGCGCATTTTCCAGTTCCCGGCGGCGCGAATAGTCGGCCAGGCGCTTGACCATGCCGTGGCTGCACGCCGCGACCACGGCGGCGTCAAGCGCATGGTGGCGGTCGTTGTCGCTGCGTACCTTGATCAGGCCCCAGCGGGCGCGCAGGAAGGCGGTGAGCTGGCCGGAAAGCACCACGCAGCGTTTGCCTGCCGGTGTTTCCGCCGTCCCGCCAGCGCCGACTTTTGGCGCGAGTTGCAGGTAACGCTCGATGTAGTTCTTGAAGAACTTGCAAATATAGCGCGTATCGTTGAGGTTGCGCTCCTTGAATTCGCTGGCTTCGTCTTCGCCGAAGTTCTTGCGCAGCAGGCGGCTGCGCTTGGCGAGGCGGTAGGTCTTGTTGCCTTCGACGTAGGCCGCGAATTGGAGCCAGCGCGGGCTGTCGTCGGCACCGCCGAGATATTCGTAGGGCGTTCGGTTGCCCTTGTCACGGTTTTCCTTGGCGAGCACCAGCACCTTGTTGTTCTTGCTGTCGTCGTAGCTGCGCGAGTAGGGCAGGGCGTGGTCTACTTCAACGTAGCCGGGTTCCAGCAGACGATTGAGGTCGAGCGCGGCAAGCGAATAGGCGCACTTGCTCTGCTGCTCGCGGTAGAGCCGCCATTTCTCGAATTCCAGCCCCTTGGGCGGCTGGCCGAACTGCTCGGCGAACAAGTCTTTGTCTTTCTCATTTCTATCCCGGTATTCGAGTTGTTCCTTCTCGACCTTGCGGCGCTCGTCGAGCGGACGCGACAGATCGCGCGCCATTTCGATATGCACGGCAGACGGCGAGCCGTAACGGCGGATCAACGCATTCACTACCTTGCGCGCCTGGTTGAGCGCGCGCAGCACGACGGGGTTCTTCGGCATGTCCAGGTCTTCGTTGAACACCATGCGGCCATCTTTGTCACGGCGGCTGTAGAAGGGCGGCAGGTATTTATGTTCACCAGCACCGGCGACGTGTAGTTGGCTGTGGTGATAGCCGGCCTGTACACAGGCCTCGTCATAGCGCAGCCCGGCTTCCATGTGCGGCACGATCTTGCGAAGGGCCTTGAGCGAGAGTGCGTGAAACTTGTCGAAGCTGATTTCAGAAAGCGCATCGATCATCGCCTGCCCGCCGGGCAGGTTCAACTTGCGCAGTTCGGTTTCGACTTCGGCACCGTCCTTGAATACCGAGAGTACGCGGCCGATGTCGTCGAGCCGTGTCGGGTCGCCGCCTATGGCCGCACCCACCATGCCCTGCCATTCGGTTTCGAGGCCGGCCTTTTTCAGCGTCAGCCGCAGTTCCTGCCAGGCCGGCAGCTTGACGAGCTTTTCCGCTTTCGGGTCCTTGCCGTCCTTGCCGGCGCGCAGGCCGATGAATTCGAAGGATTCCGGCAGCAAGCCTTTTTTTACTAGCGCTGCGTGAAGTTGCTTGTAGGTCAGGTCGCCAGCCTGCTCGTAGGGCAGCGGCAGGGCTGCCAACCTTTCGACTGAGTTGAGTGGGCGCGTGGTGCCGTCGACGACAATGCGCAGGTTGTTGAGCCGCGTCAGCCAGACGTGGCGCTCGGCGGTGAAGCTGGCTTTCGGGGCGCGATATTCGCCCTTCTCGAAGGTGCACTTGCCGAGCATCTTGAGCAGGTCGGCACCCGCCAGCGCGGGTTTTTGTTCCCAAAACAATCCATTCTTGCAGTCGCCGTTGCCGAGCACGGCGGTTTCGAGATCCGTGCTTGCCTGCGGATTGCCCAGTTCGCGCTGGCGCTGGAACAGCAGGGCCAGTTCATCGGCGAGCAGCACTCGGGACAGCGCCTTGCCGTAGTCGCCGGCTTTGTTTCTCTGGGCATCGGGGAATTCGGCCAGCACCATCTCGGCGGCGCTACGGTAGCCTTTCTCGGCCATGCGTCGCTGGGTGTCGGAAAGCCCCTTCTTGACCCGCCCGCCTTCGCCCTTGCCATCACCTTCGGCTTTTTTCTCCTCGGCACGGCTGATCCAGTGGAAGCCGCGATGCTTGCAGAGGTGGTAAATGACCCGTGCAAAGTCGGCGCTGGCGAGACGGCGTTCCAGACCGGAAACGCGCAACTGCCATGGCGAGACGGAGGAAGGCTGTCGTATCTGCTGCACGTCGGCAATCAAGCCACTGCGCTTGAGAAGTCGCGCCAGTTTGGTCAGCCGCCACGCCCTGCGCCGCAGGCGGCGTCGCATCAGGCGCGCGGTGCGCCGCGCCAAGTTCAGCGATTCGCCTTCCTTCGCTGTTTCCGCCTTATCGAAGCAACGCACGCCCAGATCGATAATCCGGCTTTCTCCCAGCACACACCAGCCCACCGACGCGATGCCGATATCGAAACCGAACGTGAGCCCTTCAAAATTCTTGCCATCCATGCTTGCCTCCAGCATAATCGGCTCCGTTGTAGTTATCCGGGGTGAGAGCCGTTGCTACAATAAAGAATCGAAAGATTCTGTATCCAGGCCCGGCGGGTTATCCCGTCGGGCTTTTCCATTCTATGCCTATAGAATGTGATTGCGTTATCGAAAATTGAATTCAGAATTTCGATAGTGGCAACCCGATTCAGCTGAGTGGATACATGCGGATGTTCATCGCCGTATCGCCAGCGCCGAGTTTTGGGGAAGCGTGGGCTACGGCGGTTTTCCAGCCTGGGCAGGCAAAAGCCGCCACCGACGGCCAGCCCTGAAAAACGCCAAACCACTATTGGTGAAGCGCTATTGAAATTCTCGCCGGAACCGCGGCAATGCCGCGAGGGCGAACTTGCGATCAGTCCTGGCCGCGCTGCCGTATCTGCATATTGGTGTAGGCCATTTCGAGCAGCGGTGTCGCAATCTCATGACGGGCAGCGCGCTTGAGCATGTCGCCAAGAATGTGCTCATGCTCCGTGCGCTGGCCGCTTTCCAGGTCGCGCAGCATCGATGCGGTAAATGAGGAACCCTTCTGGGTGAGCATCCCGAGGGCCTT
>JAIPCT010000132.1 GCA_021738065.1 Burkholderiaceae bacterium | reverse complement strand
GGCAGGCTTTCCGGTTTCCTTTTCGATGATCGAGGCCAGTACCAATAGTTCGTACGGCGTTTTGAGCGGCAAGCTGCTGTCGCGCCTTTCCCATGCCGCGGCGAGCCGCGCCTGCATGGCCCGGTAGGCGCGACGCAGTACGTCGATATCGCTGCTGCCCTTGTGGAAAAGGTAGGTGTCGGGGAAAAACAGCCCTTCGGGATGGGTTTCCTGAGCGCCGACTTTTGCCAGAATCTGGGCGTCGCTGAGGCCCAGCGTGTCGTGAACAAGATCGGGGTGCTGGTTCAAAAGGGCTCGAAGCTGACGAAAATTCTTGCCTTCGACCAGAACCAGCTCTGTCTGCAGCACATCGCCGCGGGTGATTTTGTCGAGCAGCCCGATGGCTGTCAAACCTTCATCGATCTCGTAGCTGCCGGCCTTGATGCTGGCCGAACGTTGCATGACTCGCCCCATCCATTCCAGTTGCCAGGCCGGCAATTCGACGCCCGCCGCCTCGATGGTCTGGGCTGCGGTGCGCAGACTGGCTCCTGGCGGTATCGAAAACACGGTGGGATTGTTGCTCATCGGCAAATGACGTACGGAAAACCAGCCTGTACCCGCGATTCCTGCAATAAAGACGAGGACGAGCAAAAGCAGGACGATCTTGAAAGTACGCATGAAGACTTGAATATGAACCGGAGGGGCTCAATCTGAGGGTTAGCGTGATAATAGCACTCCGCCCTTTCCTCTACCCGGACGTTATTGATGACCCAAGAATGGATATCCTCGCTTTCCAGCCAAGGCCTGGCGACGGATGGCAGCAGCTTCGGCGCAGTCGCTGACGAACTGATCGCAGCGCGTGATGGCGCGGTTGCGGCGCCCTTGATCGATCAGGGACTGATTCGTGCCAGCGGCGCCGATGCGGCTGTTTTTCTTCACAATTTGCTGACCAACGATATCAAGGGCATTACCCCGGATGGCGCACGTTTCGCCGGATTCTGTACCCCCAAGGGACGGCTGCTGGCCCTGTTCCTGATTTGGCGGGAAGGTGAAGACTTTCTGCTGATGCTGCCGCGCGAAATCCTGCCGCCGATGCTGAAAAAGCTTTCGATGTACGTGTTGCGCTCCAAGGTGAAGCTCAGCGATGCGACCGAAGAACGCGCCCTGATCGGCTTTTCGGCAGGCGCCGGCGTATCGCCGGCGCCGACTTTGGGCGATTCGGCGGTGGCTTCGCCGCGCTTCGGCGTTGCCGCGATCGACGGCGGCCAGGCCATCCGGCTCGACGATACGCGCTGGCTGCTGGCGCTCGATGCCGGCGCTGTCGGCTCGCGCTGGCAAGGCCTCATGTCCTCGACGAAATCCGTGGGGTTGGCGGCCTGGCACTGGCTGGATATCAGCGTAGGCCAGCCGAGCGTGGTCGCGGCGACTCAGGAAGCCTTTGTGCCGCAGATGTTGAACATGGAGTTGCCGGCCGTGGCCGGCGTCAGTTTCAGCAAGGGCTGCTATCCGGGACAGGAAATCGTTGCACGCACCCAGTATCTGGGCAAGGTCAAGCGGCGCACTTTTCGGGCCAGTCTTGCCAATCCGGTGCCTCCCGGCACCTCGGTTTACGCTCCGGAAACCGGCGCGCAGCACTGCGGCGCCATCGTCAGCGTCGCGCCCTCCCCGACTGACGGATTCGAATGCCTGGTTTGCGTCCAGATTGGCGCTGTGGAAGTCGGTGAAGTGCGCGTCGGCGCTCCGGATGGCGAACGTCTGGAGTTTCTGCCCCTGCCCTATTCGATAGCCTGAAGCGCCGGATGTGCCTGATTCTCGTCGCCTGGCGAGTGCACCCCGGCTATCCATTGGTCGTGGCGGCCAATCGCGACGAGTTCTTTGCCCGGCCGACGGCGCCGGCGAGCTTCTGGGCCGAGGCACCCCGGGTTTTGGCGGGCCGCGATCTAGAAGCCGGCGGCACCTGGATGGGTATTGGCCGCAACCGACGCTTTGCGGCACTGACAAATTTCCGCGATCCGGCGCAGAACCGCAAAGACGCGCCTTCGCGCGGCGGCCTGGTGGCGAACTTCCTGACGGGCGACGAACGACCGCAGGATTATCTGCGGCGCATCGAAACCTCTGCCACAGAGTGCAACGGCTACAACCTGCTGGTGAGTGACGGCGAGTCCCTGTGGTGGTCGTCCAACATGGGCGGCGCAGCACGGCAACTGGAGCCGGGCGTGTACGGGGTTTCGAATCACCTGCTGGACACGCCCTGGCCGAAAGTCGGCGCTGGCAAGACGGCGCTGGCCCGCGCGCTCGAGAGTTTGCCGGCCGATCAGGCCTTGTTCGAACTGTTGCATGATGATGGCGTCCATCCCGACGAGCACCTGCCGCAAACCGGGATACCACTGGACTGGGAACGTCTGCTGTCGTCGGCTTTCGTCAAGTCGCCTGATTACGGCACGCGCAGTTCCACCGTGTTGTGCATCGGCAACGATGGCTGGACCGGCTTCGACGAGCAGACTTGGCTGCCGGGTGCGCAGCGCGGTCCGCGCGTCCGCTACCGTTTCAAGACTCAGGCCGACGCGCCGGGAAGCGCAGCCTAGCGTTTGACCTGCGGTTTGTTCCGTGCGATTTGATTCGGGACGGTGCCACAGAGTCAGGAATCGCGCACCATGGTCTGATGGGCAATTCCGGCTTCCATGAATTCGGGCCCGTCCGCGACAAAGCCAAAACGGCGATAGAAGCCGCAGGCCTGAACCTGGGAGTTCAGCGCCAGATGCTTTTTCCCCGTCAGGCGGGCTTCTTCAAGCAGGCGTTCGAGCAAGGCGCGACCGACGCCGCTGCCGCGCTGCGCGGCCAGCACGGCCATGCGGCCGATGTGTCCGTCGGGCAGCAGGCGTCCCGTACCAATCGGATTGCCCATGCTGTCCGTGGCGATAACGTGATGGCTGACGGCATCATTTTCGTCGTGCTCGATGTCCACCGGAACCTTCTGCTCGACGACGAACACGGTATCGCGCACTTGGCGCGCCACATCGGCGATCTCGGCCCACGGCCCGGCGCTGACGCCGAACTCGACGACATCGACGGGGGTATAGGGCGGGACCAGGTCGAACAACTCGATGATGTCGCGGTTCTTCATGCGCACACAGCCGATCGAGCCCGGCACGCCCATGGCGACCGCGTCCGGCGAACCGTGCAGGTAGATGTAGCGGCGCATGGTATCGACATTGCCGAGCCGGTTGCGGCTCGGCTCGGTGCCTGAGAGCCACAGTATGCGCGTCAGGATCCAGTCGCGACCGGGAAATTGCTCGGCGAGCTGCGGCGTCCACACTTCGCCGGTCGGCCGGCGTCGCACAAACACTGTGTTCGCCGTCTCGCCAGCGCCGACTTTTGCGCGCACGATGTGGCGACCGCGCGGCGTGCAAAAACTGCCGTTTCGCTCGCCGGCGCCGTTCTTCGCCGTGGACACCGGATAGCGCCGCAACAGCGCGCCATGCTCGCCGTAAAGCTCCAGGGTTTGTCGCGGCAGGCTGATGCGGATGTGCATGGACGTCCGTGAATCAGGCAACGAGGGTGCGTCCGCGACGCGCCGCGAAAAAGCTCGACAACAACTGACCGCACTCCTCGGCGAGCACGCCATCGGCAATCACGGTGTGGTGATTCAGGCGGGACTCGGCGAACAAGTCGATGACGCTGCCTGCGGCGCCGGTTTTCGGATCACGCGCGCCGAAAACCACCCGTTCGATGCGCGCATGCATGATTGCCCCGGCGCACATGGCGCAAGGTTCCAGGGTCACATACAGAGTGCAACCGGGCAGGCGGTAATTACCCAGACGGGACGACGCGTCACGCAAGGCCATGATTTCGGCATGCGCCGTCGGATCGTGCCGGCCTATCGGTTGATTGAAGCCGCGACCAACGATCTCGCCATCGCTGACGACCAGCGCACCCACCGGCACTTCGCCGGCAGCACCGGCTTCGCGCGCCAGATCGAGCGCCAGTGCCATGTATCCGTTATCGTCCATGAAGTGGGATTATGGCCTGCGCACCCGATCCGGGCAAACCCGGGCTAGGCGTTTTTGGTCACCGCTTCGCTCGTCTCCATCAGCTTTGCCTGTGCAGCGGCCAAACGTGCGATGGGCACGCGCGGTCCGGAACACGAGACATAGGTGAGACCGATGCTGTGGCAAAACTGGATCGATCCCGGGTGGCCGCCGTGTTCGCCGCAAATGCCGACTTTCAGATCCGGCTTGGTCTTGCGCCCTTCGCTCACGGCCAGTTTCATCAACTCGCCGACGCCTTTCTGGTCCAGCACCTCGAACGGATTGTCCTGAAGAATTTCGGCGTCGATATAGGCCGGCAGGAACTTGTTTTCAGCATCTTCACGACTGAAGGAGAAGGTGGCCTGGGTCAGGTCGTTGGTGCCGAAGGAGAAGAACTCGGCATCTTCGGCCATGCGCCCGGCACGCAGGCAGGCGCGCACGACTTCGAGCATGCTGCCGAACTTGATGTCCACCTTGATGCCGTGAGTCAGCTCCACCACCTTGTGCAGGCGCTGCACATAGCCGTGAATTCGGCGCAGTTCCTCGACCGTCGCCACCTGCGGCACCATGATTTCCGGATGGACTTCGAGGCCTTCTTTCGCGCAGAGGGCTGCCGCTTCCAGAATCGCCTGGATCTGCATCATGTAAATCTCGGGATAAGTGATGCCGAGGCGCACGCCGCGATGGCCCAGCATGGGATTGACTTCTGACAGCGCCCTCACCTTCTTGAGGATTTTTTCCTTCTTGTGAATGGCGTCCACTTCCAGATGGCCATCCTTGAAGTCCTTCATGCCCACCGACAGTTTGTTCAAGCCATCCGAGTATTGTTGATACAGTCGTGGACTGAGCAGCTTGAGGGTTTCCGGCAGCTCTTCCAGCGCTTTGATGGAATCGCGCATGTGGTGCAAGTGCGCGATTTCCAGCTCCAGTTGCGCCGCCGTCGGCAGGAATTCATGCATCGGCGGATCGAGCAGTCGCACCGTCACCGGCAGGCCCTTCATGGCTTTGAAAATGCCCTTGAAGTCCGCACGCTGAATCGGCAGCAGACGATCGAGTGCGGCCTGCCGTTCCTCGGTGGATTCGGCGAGGATCATCTCCTGCACGATGGGCAAGCGGTCGGAGCTGTTGAACATGCGTTCGGTGCGGCACAGGCCGATGCCCATGGCGCCGAAGCGGCGCGCACGCGTCGCGTCGTCGGGCGTGTCGGCGTTGGCCATCACCTTGAGCTGAGCCACTTCATCGGCCCATACCAGCAGGGTTTCCATGTCCTCCGAGAAGACCGCCTCGACGGTGGGAACTTCACCTGCATACACATTGCCACTGCTGCC
>JAIPCT010000131.1 GCA_021738065.1 Burkholderiaceae bacterium | reverse complement strand
GTGTTGCCGCCCTGCGGCACGATGGCCGCGCCGGCGGGGGCGCAGGCGCGCACTGTCGCCGCCACTTCATCGGTACTGCCCGGCAGCACAACGCACAGGGCGTTGCCGGAGTACCGCCCGCGCCAGTCGGTGCAATACGGCGCGAGGTCCTCGGCCGCGGTGAGCACCTGGCGCTCACCGAGCAATCCGCGCAGATCGGCGACTAATTGGCTCATGCGCAGCGCCGCTCAGTGCGGCAGCGCAAGGGTTGCGTAGAGATCATGCACGTCGCAGTCGATCACGCTGACTTCGGCGAACTCGCCGACCTCCAGATCATGTCCGTCGGCAATGTAGACCACGCCATCGACATCCGGAGCGTCGCCCGCCGAACGGGCGATCGCGCCCTCTTCATCGATATCGTCGACCAGCACCTGGATGCGCTGCCCGATCTTGCGTTCCAGCCGCTGGGTGGAGATGCCTTCCTGATGCCGCAACAGGCGCGCCTTGCGCTCGTCACGGACGTTCTCCGGCAGAGCGCCGGGCAGAGCGTTGGCGCTCGCGCCATCCACCGGCGAATAGGAAAAAGCGCCGACGCGATCGAGTTGCGCTTCATCGAGAAAATCGAGGAGTTCATTGAATTCGGCCTCGGTCTCGCCGGGAAAGCCGGTGATGAAGGTGCTGCGAATCGCCAGCTCCGGCACCCGCTTGCGCCACGCCGCGATGCGATCGAGCACTTTCTCGGCGGAAGCCGGCCGTTTCATCAATTTCAGGATTCGCTGGCTGGCATGCTGAAACGGCACATCGAGATAGGGCAGGATTTTTCCTTCCGCCATCAGCGGAATCAGGTCGTCGACGCTGGGATAGGGATAGACATAGTGCAGCCGCACCCACAGCCCGAGCTTGCCGAGCTCGCTGCACAATTCGTAGAGCCGGGTCTTGACCGGTTTGCCGCCCCAGAATCCGGTCCGGTATTTGACATCGACGCCATAGGCGCTGGTGTCTTGCGAAATCACCAGCAGTTCCTTGACTCCGGCCGCCGCCAGCACTTCCGCCTCGCGCAGCACCTCGCCGATCGGGCGTGACACCAGGTCGCCGCGCAGCGAGGGAATGATGCAAAAGCTGCAACGGTGATTGCAGCCTTCGGAAATCTTGAGGTAGGCGTAGTGGTCGGGCGTCAGACGGATGCCCTGAGGCGGCACCAGGTCGATGAAAGGATCATGCACCGGCGGCAAATGCTGATGCACGGCCTCCATGACTTCCGCCAGGGCGTGGGGCCCGGTGACTGCCAGCACTTTGGGATGCGCGACGCGGACAAGATCATTGCCCTTTGCGTCCTTCTTTGCGCCCAGACAACCGGTGACAATGACCTTGCCATTCTCGGTCAGGGCTTCGCCGATGGCGTCGAGCGATTCCTCGACCGCGGCGTCGATGAAACCGCAAGTGTTGACCACCACAAGATCGGCGCCGTCGTAGCTACCGGAAATCTGGTAACCCTCGGCGCGCAGCCGGGTAAGAATCTGCTCCGCGTCGGAAGCCGCCTTGGGGCATCCCAGCGACACGAAGCCGACTGTCGGCGCCTTGGCTTTTCGTCGCGTCACGCGTTTTACTTCTTCTCGGCCTTTTCTTCCGGTTTGACGTACACGCCGGGGAAAATTTTCCGCGTCTGTTCCTGCATGGTGTCCTGCATCTGCTGAAACATTTTCTGGCTCTGCTCGACGTAGGCACCCATCATGTGTTGCATGGCCGGCCCCTGAAATTTGAGGAACTGAGCCCACAAATCCTGGCTGTCGCCCTGATTGTCGCCGTAGAGTGTCTTGGCCTGGTCCTTGAGCTTGGCCTGCACTTCGGTGAAGGACTTGATGTTGTTCTCGATATAGTTGCCCATCATGCCCTGCATGGCATTGCCGTAGAAACGAATCATCTGCGACAGCAAATCGGAAGAGAACATTGGCGCGCCCCCCGCCTCTTCTTCGAGAATGATCTGCAGCAGAATCGCGCGCGTCAGATCATCGCCCGACTTGGCATCGATGACCTGAAACCCTTCGTGCCCGAGCACCAACTCCTTGACATCCGCCAAGGTGATGTAGGTACTGGTGCGCGTGTCGTAAAGACGGCGATTCGGGTACTTCTTGATAAGTCGGCTCTGTGCGGCCATTTTGTCCTCCTCCTTAAAACCATTCTACTATCAGGGTGCTGCAGGCAACCCACCCCCGACTGCCCGGGGGCGGCCAATCCGCAACTTCATGCCAAATCAGGAATAGTGCAGCCCGCCATTGATATTCAGCGTGGCGCCCGTCATGTAGCCGGCCAGATCCGAAACCAGATAGGCACACAGGGCGCCGATTTCTTCAGGCTTGCCCAGGCGACCGGCCGGAATCGTCGACACGATCGAATCGCGCACTTCCTGCTTGATCGCCATGACCATGTCCGTACCGATGTAGCCCGGGGCGATGGCATTGACGGTGACGCCTTTCTTGGCCACTTCGGCGGCGATGGCGCGGGTGAAGCCGAGTATGCCCGCCTTGGCGGCCGAGTAATTGGCCTGGCCGAACTGACCCTTGATGCCATTCACCGACGACATGTTGATGACGCGACCCCAGCCGCGATCGGCCATGCCGTTCAGCACCTGGTGGGTGACGTTGAACACGGAGTCGAGATTGGTCGACAGCACCGCGTCCCATTGGCCCTTGTCCATTTTCTTGAACACCGAGTCGCGCGTGATTCCGGCGTTGTTCACCAGCACGTCAATGGGACCCAGCTCCGCTTCGATTTTCTGCACCATGGCGGCACAGGCATCGAGGTCGGTGACATCGGCTTCGGCGACAAAAAAGTCAAAGCCCTCGGCTTTCGTCTTCGCCAGCCATTCTTCCTTGGGCGGGAAATCCGGCAGACAATTCGCGGCAACGGTAAAGCCTTCGGCCGCCAGCGCCTTGCAGATCGCTGTGCCCAGACCGCCCATCGCGCCTGTCACCAATGCAATTTTCTTTTTCATTTTGATACTCCCTACACGACTATAAAATCTTTGCGGACGGAAGGCGCGCTGCAAGCCGCAGCCTTCGGTCCAGGTGGATCAATACATGTGCTGACCACCGTTGATGGATATGTTGGCGCCGGTCACGAACGCGGCTTCTTCGGACGACAGATAGGCCACTAGGCCGGCAACCTCTTCCGGTTTGCCCAGGCGCGACTGTGGAATCTGCGGCAGGATTTTCGAATCGAGCACTTCCTGAGGAATGGCCATGACCATCTTGGTGCCGATATAACCCGGTGAAATGGTGTTCACCGTGACGCCCTTTTTTGCCACTTCCAGCGCCAGCGCCTTGGTGAAACCATGCATGCCGGCCTTGGCCGCAGCATAGTTGGTCTGCCCGAAAGCGCCCTTCTGTCCGTTCACCGACGAGATGTTGATCACCCGGCCCCAGCCGCGCTCCACCATGCCGTCCATGACCTGCTTGGTCATGTTGAAGGTGGAATCAAGGTTGGTGTGAATCACGGCGTCCCAGTCGGCCTTGGTCATCTTCTTGAAGGTCATGTCGCGGGTGATGCCGGCGTTATTGACCAGAACCTCGACCGGGCCGACATCCTTGGATACCTCGGTGACGCAGGCCTTGCAGGAATCGAAGTCGCTCACGTCGCAGGGATAGGCCTTGAAGCCGTAGCCCATGTCATTCATGGTGCGCAGCCATTCCTGCGCCTTGGTGTTGGTCGGGCTGTAGGTCGTGACCACCTTGTAGCCAAGCGCCGCCAGCTTGATGCAGATCGCTTCGCCAAGACCGCCCATTCCTCCGGTTACCAGTGCAACTCTGAGCATTATTGTTCTCCTCTGAATTATTGTTGGGTTGGGGCAATTGCAATGCCAAACCGGAAGCTGCGCCCCTCGCAGACATCCGGCGTGTTCATTATGCCTTTTCCTTTACATAGCGTCCGGGAGCGGGCTCGCCGGCAGGATGGGCCGTGCTGCCCAGGCGCGCACGTGCCGCCACGCTCTTGCCGCCATGGCTCTTGAGCCATTTCGCCCAAACCGGCCACCAGCTACCAGGTGTTTCGCTGGCGGCGTCGAACCATTCATCGGCGTTGGCTGTCTGGCTTTCGCTCACCCAGTAGTTGCGCTTGTTCTTTGATGCCGGATTGATCACCCCGGCGATATGCCCCGAGGCGCCGAGAACAAAAGTCGTATCGCCGCCGAGCAGGCTGCGCGTCTGATACGAGGTTTTCCACGGCACGATGTGGTCTTCGCGGCTGGCGTAAAGAAAGGCCGGCATGTCGACCTTGCCGAGGTCGGCCTTGACGCCGCACATTGCCAGCTTGCCGGGAACCCGTAGCGAGTTTTCAAGGTACATGTGGCGCAGATACCAGGCGAGAAACGGGCCCGGCAGATTGGTCGCATCGGAATTCCAGTACAACAGGTCGAACGCCCGCGGCTTGTTGCCCTTGAGGTAATTGCCGACGACGTATTGCCAGATCAGATCGTTGGCGCGCAGCGCCGAAAACACCGTTGCCAGCTCGCTGCCCTTGAGCAGGCCACCCTTGCCGATACCGGCTTCGCGGGCCTGAACGGCGGCTTCATCAATGAAGTAGCCGATCTCGCCGGTGTCGGAAAAATCCAGCAGAGTAGTCAGCAAGGTGAGCGAGGCGACCGGATTCTCGCCGCGGATCCTTGCCACTGAAAGCGCGGAGCTGAGTATCGTGCCGCCGACGCAGAAACCCAGGGCGTTGATCTGCTTGACCTTGCAAATATCCTGCACCACCTTGATCGCGGTCAGTGCTCCTTTTTCAATATAGTCGTCCCAGGTCAGGTGTCCGAGATCGGCCTGCACATTGCGCCAGGAAACCAGGAACACCGTGTTGCCCTGCTCCACGGCATAGCGCACAAGTGAGTTCTCGGGTTGCAGATCGAGGATGTAATACTTGTTGATGCACGGCGGCACCATCAGGAAGGGCCGCTCCGCGACCTTGTCGGTCTGCGGCGAATACTGGATGAGTTGCATCAACTCGTTTTCGAAAACCACAGCGCCGGGCGTGACGGCCAGATTGCGCCCGACTTCGAAGGCGCTGTCATCGGTCATCGAGATACTGCCCTTGTCCAGATCACTCAACAGGTTCTGGATGCCGCGCTGAATGCTCTCGCCCTTGGTTTCCAGCGCGGTCTTGACGAATTCGGGATTGGTGGCCAGGAAGTTCGACGGCGCCATGGCATCGACCATCTGTCGCGTCAGGAAGCGCATCCGGTTCTTGGCCTGTCCGTCAGCCACGGGCGCGGCTTCGGCCATGCGCGTCATGTACGGGGAGTTGATCAAGTAGGCCTGGCGCAGGTAGTCGTAGACCGGACTCTCGGCCCAGGCCGGATGATCAACGCGCTTGTCGCCTTGCGCCGCCAC
>JAIPCT010000130.1 GCA_021738065.1 Burkholderiaceae bacterium | reverse complement strand
AACATTTGATCGTGACCTCGGGAGATACTGCATGAAACACACTGGCGCCTGGCTCGCGGTGCGAGCCCTTGAAGCCCTAGGCATCAAGTTCACTTTCGGTATTCCCGGAGTGCACAACACCGAGTTGTACGACGAACTCAACAGTTCGGCGCAGATCACCCCGATACTCGTCACGCATGAAGGCGGCGCGGCCTTCATGGCCGACGGCATGAGCCGTACCTCGAGCCAGACCGGGACACTGGTCATCGTCCCCGCCGCGGGAGCGACGCACGCTGCCAGCGGCATCGGCGAAGCGTTTCTCGACGGCATTCCGATGCTGGTGATCTGCGGCGGCATTCGCACCGATCTGGACAAGCGCTACCAGCTACATGAACTCGACCAGCATGCCTTCATCAAACCGCTGACCAAGGCGGCTTTTCTCGTCACCCGTCATACCGACATCATCCCGACCCTGTTCAAGGCCTGGGAGATTGCCCACTCCGATGAGCCGGGGCCGGTGTTTGTCGAAATTCCGGTGAACCTGCAAATGTTTCCCGGCGAGGGCGACGATCTTCCGCCACTACCTATCATTGCGAAGCCCCAGCGGGCGACAGCGGCCGACATCCGTAGCGCCGCCGAAATGCTGTTGGCGGCAAAGCACCCCGCGATGTTTCTTGGCTGGGGCACCCGCGACGCCAGCGATGAAACCCGCGCCATTGCCGAATTTCTGCAGGCTCCGGTGGCCACGACGCTGCAAGGTCTTTCCGTTTTCCCTGCCAACCATCCGCTGCACACCGGGTTCAGCTTCGGTGCCGCGGCCGTTCCCGCCGCACGCAACGCCTTTGCCGACTGCGACTGCCTGCTGGCTGTCGGCACTCGATTCGCCGAAATCGCCACGGGCAGCTTCGGCGTCACTGTGCCGCCAAATCTGATTCACGCCGACATCAATCCCGCTGTATTCAATGCCAACTACCCGGCGGCGCTGACGCTGGAAGGCGATGCCAGTGCCGTGCTGGGCCTGCTGCTGAAAGAACTCCAGAGTATCGATGCCGCGCGTCCGGTGAATACCGATCTGCAACAGCGCATCCGTCGTGACAAAGCCGCCTACAACGCGGAATGGCTGAGCCACGACAGCGGCGAAAAAATCAACCCGGCGGTTTTTTTCAATGCCCTGCGCGCGGCGGTGCCCGACGATGCGATTGCCGTGGTCGACGACGGCAACCATACCTACCTGACCGCCGAACTGTTTCCGGTACATTGCCCCAAGGCCTTGATTGTGCCAACCGACTTCAACTGCATGGGCTACGCGGTTCCTGCGTCGATCGGTGCAAAGCTGGCCAATCCCGATCGTGAGGTCTTTGTCATCGTCGGCGACGGCGCCTTCACGATGACCTGCATGGAAATCGTTTCCGCAACGCGCCTGGGATTGGGGCTGGTGTTCTACGTCTTCCATGACGGGGAGCTGTCGCAGATTGCCCAGGCGCAGGAGATTCCTTTCAATCGCAAACCCTGTACCGCGCTGGGAGCCATCGATTTCAACGGTGTCGCCATCGCTACCGGTGCCGAATACATCCGCGTGCCCGGCAACGGCGCCGTTGCCGCGGCCATCGCCCAGGCTCGCGGTCTCGCCGCAGCCGGCCGGCCGGTCATCGTCGATCTGATCATGGACTATTCGAAACGCACGGCATTCACCCAAGGCGCCGTAAAGACCAATTTCAAACGGCTTCCGCTCGCACAACGTCTGCGCATGGTGACTCGCGCCGTCAAACGAAAAATTACCGGCTGACGACGCCGCGAGTCTGGTGAAACTCACTCGGCCAGCGTCTTCACCGTCGTCCGCCGCGAAAGTGCGGTTGTCAGCAGGCCGCTGGTGATTATCAGAATCACTCCGAGCCAGCCGGTTGGTGTCAGGGTTTCGCCCCACAGCAGGACGCCAAATCCGCTGGCGAAAACCACCGTGCTGTAGGCAAGGCTGGCGGAAACCAGCGTCTGGCCGCGTTTGTAGGCTGCCGTCATGCAAAGCTGAGCCAGCACACCGAAGCCGCCGACACCCAGCAGCAACAGCCCTCCCTGCAAATCAATCGCGCGCCAGGGGTTGCCCGCCAGCATCCAGGGCAGACCGCCCAGAGACGACACTGCGGAAAAATAGAAAACGGTACGCCATTCGGGTTCGCCGAGCTCGCCAAGCCGCCTCACATTGAGGTAGGCCAGACTGGAAACGACTCCCGAAGCCAGGCCGAATACCGCACCCAGCCACTGTTCGCCGCCCAGGGTAGGTTGCAGCAAGAACACCACGCCGACGAATCCCGCGATCAGTGCACCATGGAATCCCCGTTTGACCGGCTCGCGCAGCCACATTGCCAACAGCAATGCCAGGAACAGCGGCGATGTGTAGTTCAGCGTTACCGCCACGGCGAGCGGAATCAGGCTGATGGCCTGGAAATACAGCACCAGCGCGACGAAACCCGACAAGCCTCGTGCCACATGGACCCGAAAGTGCGGCGTCGCAAGCGGCAGTCGGCGCAACAGAATATAGCCGCCGATGATCAGCATCGCGAGAAAGCCCCTCCAGAACACCAGTTCCGCAGCCGAGAAAATTTCGGAGCCCAGCTTTACGCAAACGCCCATGCTGGCAAACAGCAGGCTTGCCGCGATCATCCAGAGTGAATGCATGAAATGATGCGGGCACCGGCTACCGGCCGGCGCCCGCCTCGAGTCTCCTTGTTTAAGCCAAAATTACTCGCTCTGGGCGACGGGTGATCGTCGAGCAAGGCGCGAAAATTGCCGAACTTCCCCGTGAGGGAGTGGCCGGTTGGGGACAGGCCTTGTTGCCGTTTCTACCTTGCTTCATCGCCAAAGGTGCCGCCATCGAGCGCATGAACGTCAGATGTGCTCGGCCATCACTCGCCGATAGAACTCGTGGAAGTGCTGCATGCCGTCTTCCATCGGCGATTGATAGGGGCCGACTTCACTGCGCCCCTGTTTCATCAGCGCGCGCCGCCCGCGATCCATCCGCTCGCCGATATCGTCGTCCTCGATCGCCGTTTCCATGTAGGCGGCCTGCTCGGCCTTGATGAACTCGGGTTCAAACAGGGCAATGTCTTCGGGATAGTAGAACTCGACAACATTCAGTGTCTTGTCGACGTCCTGCGGTAGGAGCGTTGACACCACCAGAACATGGGGATACCACTCGACCATGATGTTCGGATAATACGTCAGCCAGATCGCGCCGTGCCTGGGCAGTTCGCCGTCGTAGTACTCAAGCACCGCCTTGTGCCAACGCTGATAAGTCGCTGTTCCCGGCTTCGCCAGCGAAGTGAGGCCGACACGTTGCACTGAATACCAGTCACCAAACTGCCAGGTCAAATCATCGCAGGTGACAAAGCCGCCAAGGCCGGGATGATAGGGCGCGACGTGATAGTCCTCGAGATACACCTCGATGAAAGTCTTCCAGTTGTAATTGCACTGGTGCAATTCCACGTGATCGAGCTTGTAACCGGTGAAATCGAGATCGCCCGCGATCTTCATGCCCGCAAGATCGGCATTGGCCATACGCGGACCCTTGAACAGCAGCCCACGCCAGTTCTCCAGTTTCTGCTTGGCCAGATTGAGGCAGGGATTGGCGGGAAAATGCGGCGCGCCGATCAGCTCGCCGCCGGCATCGTATGTCCAGCGATGTATCGGACATACGATGTTCTTCGAATTGCCGGCACCCTGCAACATGACTGCCTGCCGGTGACGGCAGACATTCGACATCTCGTAGAATCCATCGGGCTGATGCGTCAGCAATCGAGCGTGATCGTGCCACTCCTGTGATCGATAGTCGAAGATGTCGGGAGCCATCAGTTCATGCCCCACATAGCCCGGGCCCGCATCGAAGATCAGCTTTTTCTCCAGTTCGAAAAGCTTTTCATCGAAATACCACTCAACCGGAAGCTGCGACACCCCAGGTGAAAGGAGTACGCGGGAGCCGACTTCGGACATTATTTCCAACCTCCAAGAGGGTTTACCCGGAAACCGGAAACAGACGGAAAACCCGGTTTCAGAGCAGGCCAATGTCCACGCTAGCGAACGGGCGCCGAAACCAAAGAACCGCCGGGACAAGCGCTTCTGCCGGTAGAATTCCGACTTTGTAATTGTAGCCAATTTGACCAAAGCACGCACCTTAGGCTATTTTTACGCTTTTCCCTTTGCCGCTGGTCACCGTTGTCGGCCAAGGCTTCACATATGGCCACTAATCCGAAGACTTCCCCAACACCTGACTCGGTATCCGCAGGCGCTCCATCGTTCGAAAACGCTCTCAGCGAACTTGAGGGCATTGTCGCCGCGATGGAGGCCGGACAAATGCCGCTGCAGGATGCACTGGATGCCTACAGGCGCGGCGCGGCTCTGCTGCGCCAATGCCAGGAAACTTTGACGGCTGCGGAACAGCAGGTACGCATCCTCGATGCCAACGGTTTGCGTGATTTCGATCCAGAGTCTCGCGGCGAGCAGGAAGGCTGATACGGCGATGAACTTTCCGGACTGGATGTCCGGCATCCAGCAACGCATCGAGTCTTCGCTGGACGCCACCCTGCCCGCCAACGGTATCGCCCCGACACGGCTGCATGATGCAATGCGCTACTCTGTGCTGGGTGGCGGGAAACGCATCCGGCCCCTGTTGTGCCACGCGGCCGGAAGTATCTTCGGCGCGGATATCAGCGTGCTGGATGTCCCCGCCATGGCGGTCGAACTGATGCACGCCTATTCGCTGGTGCATGACGATCTGCCCTGCATGGACGACGACATTCTGCGCCGAGGCAAACCCACTTGCCATGTTCAGTTCGACGAGACGACGGCACTGCTGGTAGGTGATGCCCTGCAAACCCTGGCGTTTCAGACGCTTTCTGATCGCCTGACCGGAATGGCGCCTGCGCGGCAACTCGACATGCTGAATCTTCTCGCCATCGCCTCGGGGTCGAGAGGTATGGCCGGTGGACAAGCTATCGATCTCGCTGCAGTCGGCCAGCAATTGACTCTCAGCGAACTGGAATTCATGCACATCCATAAAACCGGCGCCCTGATCCGCGCTTCGGTATTGTTGGGCGCCCACTGCGGCGAGGCCATGCCGGACGACCTGGAACGCCTTGGACATTTCGCGAACCGCATCGGGCTGCTGTTTCAAGTCATTGACGATATCCTGGACACTGAAGCAAGCACGTCGACCTTGGGCAAGACCGCGGGCAAGGATGCCGCCCAGAACAAACCAACCTACGTGAACATTCTCGGCGTGGGTGAAGCGAAATCCAAGGCAGCCAAGCTCCGGCAAGACGCCCACGACGCACTGGCGCCATTCGGCGAAGCCGCCAATCGCCTGCATGAACTGACCGACTATATCGTCGAGCGGAACTTTTGATGAGCCATCCCTTGCTCGATCACATTCACTCTCCAGCCGATCTGCGTGCGCTGGACCGTGAACAATTGCCACAGGTGGCTGAAGAGCTGCGGGCC
>JAIPCT010000129.1 GCA_021738065.1 Burkholderiaceae bacterium | reverse complement strand
CGCGCTGCGCGTCCTCGCCCGATTCGGCGGTTTCGAGATCGCCATGCTGGCCGGCGCCATGCTCGCTGCGGCGGAAGCGAAAATCACGCTGTTGATCGACGGCTTCATCGTCACCAGCGCGCTGCTGGTCGCGACGAAAATCGCACCCGCCGTGCTCGACTACTGCGTCTATGCGCACTGCTCCGAGGAAAGCGGCCACCGCCTGCAACTCGACTGGCTCGGCGCCCGGCCGCTGCTCGATCTGGACCTGCGTCTGGGTGAAGGCACCGGCGCTGCGCTGGCCTTGCCCCTGCTCAATGCTGCCTGCGCCTTCCTCAAGGAGATGGCGAGCTTCGAGTCGGCAGGCGTCAGCGAAAAAGTCTGATGAAACGCGAGCTGGAATATTTTTTTGCCGCGCTGCGCTTTTTCACGCGTCTGCCGGTTCCCGCCTGGGTCGGGCATACGCAGCATCAGCTCGATCATGCCGCACGCTATTTTCCGCTGATCGGCATTCTCATCGGCGGCATCGGCGCCGGCGTCACCGAACTGGTGGCGCTGGTCCTGCCGATCGACATCGCCATCCTGCTCGGCATGGCGGCGACCATTCTCGCCACGGGCGCGTTTCACGAGGATGGCTTCGCTGATTCCTGCGACGGCTTTGGTGGCGGCTGGGACAAGGCGCAGGTGCTGACAATCATGAAAGACTCGCGCATCGGCAGCTATGCGGCGCTCGGTGTCGGCCTGATCCTGCTCACCAAATGGAGCGCGCTGAGCGAACTTGATGCCGACTTCGGCCCACCGCTGCTGGCGCTGGCGCTGATCGCCGGCCATGCGGTCTCGCGTTTGGCGTCGACCACCCTGATCTTCGTCCTCGATTATGTGCGCGAGGATGCCAGCGCAAAATCCAAGCCGCTGGCGCAGCGCATGGCGCCACGGGAACTGGCCATCGCGGCACTCACCGGCCTGGCGCCCTGCCTGCTGCTGCCGGCCGGCGCGGTACTGGTCGCGCTGGCTTTGGTGGCGCTGGTGACGCTGCTCGCCGCACGCTACTTCGTGCGCCGCATCGGCGGCTACACCGGCGACTGCCTGGGCGCCACGCAGCAACTGAGCGAAGTGGGCTTTTATCTCGGCCTGCTATGCAGCTTTACCTGATTCGTCACCCGCCACCCGAGGTTGCCGAGGGCGTCTGTTACGGCCGCACCAATCTGCCGCTGGCGCAGGATGCGGCGATCGCCGCGGCCCGCATCGAGGCGCGACTGCCGCCCGAACTGCCCGTCTACTCCAGCCCGCTGCAACGCTGTTGGCAACTGGCCGAAATCCTGCATCCGGCGCCGCAAAGCGATCCGCGCGTACTGGAAATGGATTTCGGGCTATGGGAAATGCAGCCATGGAGCACTCTCGGTCGAGCAGCGCTCGATCAATGGGCCGCCGACCCGCTGGGTTTTACCCCGCCCCAAGGGGAATCCGTCGGCCAGTTGCAGGCGCGCGTTCTGGACTTCATTGAGGAACTCGTCGCGCTAGACCTGAACGCCGCCGGGCTGGTCAGCCACGCGGGCGTGATGAAAGTCATTGTCGGTCATGCGCGGCAGTTGGGCGTCCGGCAATGGATGATGCTCAAGTTCGAGTATGAGGAGGTGGTCTGCGTGACTATCGAACATCGCGGCTGGTAGTCAGACAACTTGAAAAACCTCACCACGGAGTACACAGAGAGCACGGAGAAATCCAAACCGACTACATGCCCGCCTTTCTCGGTGATCCCCGTGTATTCCGCGGTGATCGTTTGACGTGCCATCAATTTCTCGCTGGCTGGCCATCTCGCAGGCATCCGAAGTCGCTCCGTGTCCGCCTGGTCGGAACCTAACATGCGCGTTACAGCCTTGGCAGCGCAAGACAATGGCCGAGTTGATTCAGGTCATTGATACGCTCATCAATTGAGCTATGCTGCGACCACTCTGCGACCCGGTTGACCCATTTTGCCTGTCACCAGTACCCAATCCCGTCACCGCATCGGCATCCCCACGCTTGTCGCCTTGCTGATCGCAATGCTCTGGGCGCTGGCCGGCTATCGGGCCTATACGGAACGCCAGCGCGTGCTCACCGCCAAGGAAGTCGAGGTGAGCAAGCTGGTGGTCGCCGTCGAGGAGCAAACGCTGCGACTGTTCCGCCTGACCGAAGCGACACTGGTTGCGACCAGTCGCTGGATCGAGGATCATCCGGGCGTCCATCCCGGGGCAAGCGCGTCCTTCATCGATCTGCTGGGCAACCTGCGACGCCTGTCCGACGACGCGCTGGAAATCCAGATCATGGACGCCCAAGGTGACGCGCATGCCATCCCGCCACCCAAGCGCCTGGAACCGGCCAGCGCGGCCGACCCGAAGCTTTCCGGCCAACCGCGAATTCTCCAGGCCAAGGAGCTATTCATCGCCGAGCCGGTACAGAACAAAGCTAGCGGAAACTGGATTGTGCCCGTCACCTACCCGGTAAACGATTCCCGCAAGCAGTTCTCCGCCGTAACCGCCACCATTCAGCTGGATCGGATCGCCCTTCCCTTCGATGCGCAACGACTCAAACCGAATGGATCGATAACCCTGTTCAGAACCGGTGGTGTCACTTTGTTTCGCACACCTGCCATTGAGGGATCGATCGGCAAGTCGATCGCCCAGGCCCCGGATTACATCGAGCATCTGAGCGCCAAGCCGCGCGGCCTGTATCGTGTCAAGGGTGCCTTCGATGGCGTCGAACGCATGGTCGGCCATGCCCGGCTGGGAAACTATCCGGTGATTGTCGCGGTGACCGCCAGCATTGACGACGTCCTCCAGCCATGGTGGCGCGAGTTGTGGCAGTTGCTGAGCCTTGCCCTCGCCACGACAGGAGCCGCGCTGCTGATAACACTCAGAGCGATAAACGCCGGACGTATCGCACAGAAGAAACTGGCGGATGGCGAACAGCGTTTTCGCACCTTGATTGAACATGCGCCGGATGCGATTCTGGTGGTCGATGCCGACGAGCAGCGCATCATCGATGCCAACCCGATGGCCGAAAAGCTCTTCGAACGCACTCGCGGCGAACTGCTGAGCGGCGGCATCGAACGTTTCTATTCGCCGGTTCAACCCGGAGGATTGTCCTCAGCCGAAGCCATCCGCCAGGCGCAGGAGAGGAGTTTTAGCGGCGAGTCGGTGCTGATCGAAAGACGACTGCGCAGTCCGTCGGGCAAGGAGATCACGGTCGAGGTGCGTATCGACGACATGTCGGACAACGGCCGGCGCCTGCTGCGCGGCAGCTTCATCGACATCTCCGAGCGCAAGGCGGCGGAGGATGCATTGCGTGAAAGCGAGATGCGCCTGCGCATGCTGATGGAAACCTCGCCATTGCCCATGCTGATCACCACCTCGCCGCCGGAATCGAAAGTGCTGATGTTGAACCAGCGCTTCAACAGCTTGATTGGTTACAGCATCGAGGACATCCCCGACATCAATGCATGGTGGCCCCGCGCCTATCCGGACCCAGGCTATCGGGACGAAGTGCGGCAGCGCTGGAACGAAGCCATGAGCAGCTTGCTGGCCTCCGGACGTCACACGCTCGAAAAGCCGGTGGCCGTGGAAATTTCCTGCAAGGACGGAAGCCGACGCTTCTTCGAAATTCATGTGTCGCTGCAGGCTGACCGCTGCCTGATCGTATTCAACGATCTGACCGAGCGCCGCGCCTACGAGCGAGAGCTGGCACGCGTCGCAAACTACGACACGCTGACCAATCTGCCCAACCGGCGGCTGCTTACCGACCGCATGGACCAGATCATTGCACGTACCCGCCGCAAAAGCCGGATGCTGGCCGTGTGCTACGTCGACCTCGATGAATTCAAACCCGTGAATGATCTGCACGGCCATGCAACGGGCGACAAGGTACTGATAGAAGCCGCCCGGCGCATGAGTGAAGCCGTCCGCGTCGAGGACACCGCCGCGCGCCTGGGTGGCGATGAGTTCGTGCTGCTGCTGGTCGATCTCGAACAGGATAGCGAATGCGAACAGGTGCTGGCGCGCGTGACCGCATCACTGACCCGGCCTTTCCTGCTCAATGAACAAGTCAGCGTGGTCCTCTCGGCCAGCATTGGCGTCGCCCTGTTCCCCAGCGGAGGAAAAACACCCGACGAATTGATGCGCAATGCCGATCAAGCCATGTATGCGGCGAAACAAGCGGGCCGCAATCGCATCAATTTCTTTGTGCCGCCCTCATCTGAAACAAACTCCGGCTGACATCGCCAACGGGCTTGCGCGCGGTCTGACGGGTCGCGCCAAAAGTCGGCACTGGCGGCACGGCGAGAAAACCCTCATTCGAACTTCTCGCCGCGAAAACGACAACGGGTACCTTCTCAGGTACCCGTTGTCGCTTGAAGCTGGCGTCCCCAGGGGGATTCGAACCCCCGTACTCACCGTGAAAGGGTGATGTCCTAGGCCTCTAGACGATAGGGACGTATCGTTTGGTGGAGGTACGCGGGATCGAACCGCGGACCTCTTGCATGCCATGCAAGCGCTCTCCCAGCTGAGCTATACCCCCACAAGAGAGCGCGCATTATAGGTAGGCAGGGTCGGTGTGTAAAGCCCCCTGCCACGTTTTTACAGCAGTTTTCCCGGATTCATCAAGCCGCGCGGATCGAGTGCCTGTTTCATCGCGCGCATCAAGTCCATCTCGACCGCGCTCTTGTAGCGCAGCACTTCTTCCCGCTTCAGTTGCCCCAGGCCGTGTTCCGCCGAGATCGAGCCGCCGAGTTCATGTGCCAGATCGTGCACGATGCGATTGACGGCCTCGGTCTGGGCGATGAATTCAACATTCGACTGGGCATCGGACCGCGACTGGTTGTAGTGCAGATTGCCGTCGCCGATATGGCCGAAGCAGACAATGCGCACCGCCGGAAACGCCGCGCGCAGCGCCGCGTCGGCGCGAGCGATGAACTCGGCAATGCGCGACACCGGTACCGCGATGTCGTGCTTGATCGAGACGCCTTCGATCCGCTGCGCCTCCGAAATGTTTTCGCGCAGCGCCCAAAGCTCCGTCGTCTGCTTCGAGCTTTTGGCGATCACCGCATCGTCGACCCAGTGTTCCGCCGCAGCGTCCTCCAGCGTCTGTTCCAGTGTCGGCGCCAGATCCTCGCGCGCGCCGCTGAGCTCGATCAGTACCTGCCAGTCGGGCTTGCCGGCCAGCGGATCGCGCGCATTCGGTATATGCCTGAGCACCAGGTCCAGCGCTGAACGGCCGACAATTTCGAAAGCCGTGACGCTGTCGCCGGCGGCACCGCGCAAGCGTCCCAGCAGGCTCACCGCCGCCGCCGGGCCGGGTACTGCAGCCCATGCGGTGGCGTGCGTGCGCGGCCGCGGAAAAAGTTTGAGCGTTGCCGCCGTGATCAAGCCCAGCGTACCCTCGGCGCCGATGAACATGTGCTTCAGGTCGTAGCCGGTATTGTCCTTGCGCAAGGCGCGCAGGCCGTTCCAGACGCGTCCATCGGCCAGCACCACCTCCAGTCCCAGCGTCAGCTCGCGCGCGTTGCCGTAGCGCAGTACCTGGACGCCGCCGGCATTGGTGGACAGGTTTCCGCCCAGCGTCGCGCTGCCTTCGGCCGCCAAGGATAGCGGGAACAAGC
>JAIPCT010000136.1 GCA_021738065.1 Burkholderiaceae bacterium | reverse complement strand
CGTCTTCAACCGCAACCAAGGTGGTGCCGACCAGTGGGGTTTCGCGGGCACCCTGGCCGCCGCGCCGGTTTCTGAAATCAGCACCCACGCCCTCAGTGCCGACGCCGCTTCCGGACGTCCCGCCGCTCTCGCCATCCCCGATTTCAGCATGACCACCGGGTCACTCACCGCCCCGGCCCGACTCAAGATTTTTGAATTCACTCCCGGCACCGGCATTGGCAACTGGACTCCGGTGGCCGATCTCCCGATTGGATCAGTGAATGGTTATAGCTTCTTTCTCCCCGGCCTCGGCTTCGCGGGCGACGACCTGATTCATGGTTTGGGCCCGGCTGACCCGACCGGTCTTGCCGCGTCTTGGCTCGCCTCCGTGCACCGCCGCAATCCCGGTGGCGCCAATGCATGGCAGCTCCAACAAACCCTTGCCGGCCCCGGCAGTTCGTCGAGCCTCGGTCGATCCATCGCCACCTCCGGCCAGGATGTCGCAGTCGGCATGCCGAATGATACCTCCGCAGGTCTCGATACCGGCTGCGTGATGGCATGGTATCAACTGAAAATCACCGGCGGCTCGTCCTGGCTGCCCATCGGCCGTTTCCAAGCCTCCGTCCCCGTCTCCGGGGCGCGCTTCGGCAGCAGCGTCGCCGTGATCAGCACGATCGACAACACTTGGTTGGCCGTCGGAGCTCCCGGTGAAACCTCAGGCCGTGGCGCGGTCTATCTATTTTCTCTCAATTCCCTCTACCCCTCCACCACACCGCTCCGCGTGGCCCCCTCTTCGCCCGTCCTCATTGTGGGCGCTGGCTTCGGTTCCAGCGTCGCGTTTTCGGGAAAGGCCTGCTTCTTCGCCGTCACTTCCGGAGGAACCTCCTTGACCTCATTCGCCGAGTTCGGTGGGACCGCTGCGGAGAAATTCGGCTTCGGCACCACCGTCGCCGCCGACTACTCCCGCGTGGTGGTAGGAAATCCCAATTACGGCCCCGGGGGCAAGACCTTCACCTACGACTTCACCGCGCCCGGCGTGCTCACCTGGGATCTCCTCCACACTCGCGAAGGCTCCACTGGCGATGGCCTCGGCAGCGCCGTCACCGCCACGACGATCTTTACTTTTTCCGCCAAACCCTGGTCCGATCTCGCCGGCACCAACGCCGGAGCCGTGGTCATCGAGTTGTGACCGCCCGGAATCACCGCCAATTCCAAATCCTCCCGCACCGCGCACTCAGGAGCGGGTGAATGTGATTCTGAGCCCCCTGCGGCAGCAGACGGAGGAAAGCCTCAAGATGGGGGAAAGGTGCTGGTTCATTGGCTTCCTCAGGCACACGCGTTGTCACCAACGCGCCTACCCAAGAGGCGGCGGCCCACGCGCTCTTGTTAGTCCCAGTTTGCCGATCTGGAACCGGGATGAGAGATCGGGTTTGGGATGCCGGTTTGTGTCAGGCGAAGCGCATGATCGCTTGATCGACGGCGAGGCCTTCACCCGGTTGGGCAAGCAACTCCGCGACCGTGCCGTCCCGTTCGGCACGCAGGGTATTCTGCATTTTCATGGCCTCGATGACCACCAACCGCTGGCCCGCCTTCACCTCCTGGCCGTGCTCGACCGCCACCTCAACCAGCAAACCCGGCATCGGCGAGAGCAGGAACTTTGATAGGTCGGGCGGCTGTTTGCGCGGCATCAGCCGGAGGAGCTCGGCGGCGCGCCGCGGCAGCACCGAGTATTCGAGCTGCACCCCCATGCAGGAGAGCCGGTAGCGCAACCCGGGACGCTCGACCTGCACGCAGAACGGAGCGCCATCGAAGGTGCCCCGCAGCAGGATGTCGCCGAAGCGCCAGGCGCAGCGGATCGCGTGGGTGAGGCCCTGAATCCGCACGTCGCAACCATCCGGCACCCGCCAGACGCTGACTTCGAATTCGGTGTCGTCATTGATGACCACAAAGTCCTCACCGATCCGCAATTCGTGTCCCGGCACCTGGCCTTGGATCCGGGACGCGCGTTCGAGGTAAATCCGGTGCACCGCGGCGGCCACCGCCGCCAGGAATTCCGCGGCACCCGGCGGCAGGTCGGCACCCTGGAAACCGTTCGGGAATTCCTCCGCGATGAACGCCGTCGTCAGCCGCCCCTCCTCGAAGCGCGGGTGGCAGGTGAGCGCCGCCTGGAATGCGCTGTTGGAAGACACGCCGCGGATGACGAAGGCATTGAGCGCATCGCGCATCCGCGCCAGGGCCTCGGTTCGGGTCGCGCCGTGGCACACCAGCTTCGCGATCATCGAGTCGTAGTCGGTCGCGATCTCGCCACCTTCGTAAACGCCGGTGTCCACCCGCACGCAACCTGGCACCGTTTCCGGCGGTTGGTAGCGGATGAGGCGGCCGGCCGAGGGCAGGAAATTGCGCAGCGAATCTTCGGCATTGATCCGGCACTCGATCGCCCAACCACGGATTTGCAGCTCATCCTGCCGGAACGGCAGCCTTTCGCCGGCGGCCACGCGGATCATCAGTTCGACCAGATCGAGACCGGTGATCATTTCGGTGACCGGGTGCTCGACCTGCAGCCGCGTGTTCATCTCGAGAAAATAAAAACCGCGGTCTTTGCCGACGACAAACTCGACGGTGCCGGCCGACTGATAGTTCACCGCCCTGGCCAGCGCAACCGCCTGCTCGCCCATTGCCCGGCGGGTCGCGTCGTCCAGGAACGGCGACGGTGCCTCCTCGATCACCTTCTGGTGCCGACGCTGGATCGAGCACTCACGCTCGAACAAATGCACGATGTTGCCATGCGCGTCGCCCAACACCTGGATTTCGATGTGCCGTGGCTCTTCGATGAACTTCTCGATAAAAATGCGATCATCGCCGAAGCTCGTCATCGCCTCAGCGCGGCAGGTTTCGCACCCTTCGGCAGCCTCCAGGTCGTTGTGGGCGCCGCGCAAGCCCTTGCCGCCGCCGCCGGCCGAGGCCTTGATCATCACCGGATAGCCAACCTCGCGGGCGATACGCACGGCGTCCGCCGCATCGGTGACCACGTCGGGGCAGCCCGGAATCGTGTTGACCTTGGCGGCGATGGCGAGCTGCTTGGAGGCGATCTTGTCGCCCATCGCGCGGATCGAGTCGGGTTTGGGGCCAATGAAGGTGATGCCGGCCGCCTCAACCTGCCGGGCGAAGTCGGCGTTTTCGGAAAGAAACCCATACCCCGGATGGATCGCCTCGGCCCCGGTGGCGTGGCAGGCGGCAAGGATCTTGTCAACGGCGAGGTACGACTCGCGCGGCGGTGGCGGGCCGATGTTGACCGCTTCGTCGGCGTGCAGGACATGGAGTGCGTCGCGATCCGCATCGGAGTACACGGCGACCGTGGCGATCCCCAATTTGCGGGCGGTGGCGATGACACGGCAGGCGATTTCGCCGCGATTGGCGATCAGGATTTTCTTGAACATATCAGAGGGGGATGTTGCCGTGTTTGCGCCATGGGTTTTCGAGCCGCTTGCCGCGCAGCATGGCCAGGCTCCGGCAGATCCGCTTGCGGGTTCCGTGCGGCATGATCACATCGTCGATGTAGCCGCGGCGACCGGCGATGAACGGGTTGGCAAAGGTGGTGCGGTATTCCTGTTCGCGCGCGGCCAGCTTGGCCGGATCGTTTCTCTCGTCGCGGAAGATGATGGCCACCGCGCCCTTGGGACCCATCACCGCGATTTCGGCCGAGGGCCAGGCAAAATTGACGTCACCGCGCAGGTGCTTGGAACTCATCACGTCATAAGCCCCGCCGTACGCCTTGCGCGTGATCACCGTGACCTTGGGCACCGTGCACTCGGCATAGGCATATAACAATTTCGCACCGTGCTTGATGATGCCGCCGTATTCCTGCGCCGTGCCCGGCATGAACCCCGGCACATCGACAAACGTGAGCAGCGGAATGTTGAACGCATCACAGAACCGGACGAAGCGCGCCCCCTTGATCGCGCTTTTGATGTCGAGGCAGCCTGCCAGGACCAGCGGCTGGTTGGCGACAATGCCCACCGGCATGCCTCCCATGCGCGCCAGGCCGATGATGATGTTTTTCGCATTGTCCGGCTGCAACTCGAAGAACTCGCAATCGTCAACCACCTTGACGATCAGTTCCTTCATGTCGTAGGGTTTGTTAGTATCATCCGGAACCAGCGTGTCGAGCGACATTTCGAGCCGGTCCGCGGTGTCGGTGGCTTGCCGTCTGGGGGGCTTTTCGCGGTTGTTGAGCGGCAGGTAGTTGAAGAACCGCCGGACCATCAGCAGCGCTTCAACATCGGTCTCGAAGGCGAGGTCGGCCACGCCGGAGCGGGTCGTGTGGGTGATCGCACCACCAAGCTCCTCGGCGGTGACCTCCTCGTGGGTGACGGTCTTGACCACTTCCGGCCCGGTCACGAACATATAGGACGAATCCTTGACCATGAAAATAAAGTCGGTCATCGCCGGGGAGTACACCGCCCCGCCGGCGCAGGGGCCCATGATCACCGAGATTTGCGGGATGACACCCGAGGCCAGCACGTTGCGCTGGAACACCTCGGCATACCCCCCGAGCGAGGCCACGCCTTCCTGGATCCGGGCACCGCCGGAATCGTTGAGCCCGATCACCGGCACGCCGGCCTTCATCGCGTGATCCATCACCTTGCAGATCTTTTCGGCGTGCGCCTCCGACAGCGACCCGCCGAAGACGGTGAAATCCTGCGAAAACACGAACACCGGGCGGCCGTTGATCATGCCGAAGCCGATGACCACCCCGTCCCCGGGCACGGATTCCTTGGCCATGCCGAAATCGGAGCAGCGGTGTTCCACGAACATGTCCCATTCCTCAAACGAACCCTCGTCGAGCAGGATTTCGATCCGCTCGCGGGCGGTCAGTTTGCCCTTGGCGTGTTGGGCCGCGATGCGCTTTTCGCCGCCGCCCAATGCCGCGCGGGCACGTTTTTCGTCGAGTTGGCGGATGATGTCATGCATGATGGCGGTGTGGGTGGGGGCTGGTGGCGGTCCGGCTGAGACGGGCGGGCGTGAGTGCGCAAGCAGGCGGGATCCGCGCCTGGCGGAAAGCCGCAAGCGCGGCCGACGCTCCGCATTGGAGCACGGGATGAGAAGGATGGGTTGGCGCGAGATTCATGGGATATGGATTTTCCGTTGGCCAGCTTATCCTAGCCACCCAACCCGCCGTGCCAAGGAAATTGTCGGGAATTTCAGAATTGATTTCTTGGCAGGTGGATCTGGTCGAGGGTGCGGGCGCGCCCTTCAGTGAGTGGGTTTCCGACCGCACCGCAAACTATCAGACCGGAGCGGCGCGGCCCCGTGACCAAAGAGATTCACTGGTTTTCCCGCCCCCCCAAAGAAACCCAAATCTCGGGAGCAAGTCAGCAGGTCTGACTCTGCAAAACCGGCAAGCATGGCCTTCAGCCGAATGGATCAGCCACCAGCCTTCGATCGAGAAAAAACACGTGGTTTGCGGATTCTGCTTGGCAAGGGAGTCGGGACGGCTACGCTCCTCGGCGAGGAGTTCCACCCATGAAACCGCCCGCTACTTAGGTCTCGGGGAACTCATGGTGACACCGCTTCGACTGTTGATTGTTGTTCCCATGCTTGAAACCATCGCCTATCCCCAAATCCGTCAAATGCGGCTGTCCGCCGTGGAACATCTCCGCGCCGACCTCAAGCGGC
>JAIPCT010000146.1 GCA_021738065.1 Burkholderiaceae bacterium | reverse complement strand
CGTAGCGGTCAGTCATGGTGAAAGTTGGGTGCGATGGCTTGAGAGAGTGGACACACAGATAACGTCGGACCGTTTTCAGCGCAGGCTAACACGAGCGCAGCGAGCGTTAAGCGCAGCGGCCGCAGCTAAAAACGGCGTAACGGTCAGTCATGGTGAAAGTTGGGTGTGATGGCTTGAGAGAGTGGACATACAGAAAACGTCGGACCGTTTTCAGCGCAGGCTAACACGAGCGCAGCGGCCCTCAGTGCAAGGGCGGCGCGCACTGTTCGTGTCATTCCGCGCTGAGGCGGTCCGCATTGGTGAAGGTCCAGGTTCTCGTGATGTCGATCTCGTCGGTATCGAGACGAATGGAGTCGGGGAAGGCGGCGTAGGGCGCGGCCATCCTGACGATGCGGCGTGCGGCGTCGTCGAGCAGACGCTGGCCCGAGGAGCGAATGACTTCGACCTGCTTGAGGTCGCCGTTGGCCTTGATGATTACCGAGAGCGTCAGGCTGCCGTAGATTCTGCCGCGGGCGGCGGACGGATAATTGAGGTTGCCGATGCGCTCGATCTTCTGCCGCCAATCCTCGACGTATTGCGCGAATCGGTATTCTTCGACCCGGGCGCCGATGAATTTCTTGCGCGGCCGCTGGTTGTATTCCTCGGTCTGCCGCGCGATCTGGCCTTGCAGCCGGGCGATCGCCAGCGAGCGGCTGACCAGGTCGGCGCCGGACACTTCCGGTTCCGCCGCCGGCGCCGGCTTGTTCTCGGCCTTGTCCGGGTTGACCGATTTTTCGCTTTTGAGGCGCGTCATCATCGCCTGCTGTCGCGCTTCGAGCTCGGCGACGCGGCGTTTCGCTTCGAGCAGATCGCGGCCTTCGCGATTGGTGCGCGAAGCGGGCAGCGGCGTCTTGGCACGAATGTCCTGCTCGGTGTTGCCGCCACCGTCGAGATTGGTCTGCGCCTTGGCCTGGGCCTTGTGCGGTTTGCTTGCGCTCTTGCTGTTCACCAGGATGACCTCGAGCGCCCGCTCACGCGCCCTGTCCATCAGGTCCGGTGGCGTGAAGCGAATCGCAAGGATTACGGCATGAAGCAGCAGCGAAGCACCGATCGCCAGTGTCAGATTGCGGCGCGGCGTATCCATGGCGGCGAGGAAGGCCGGCATGGGCAGAGTCCGCGGAAGCGCGCTGATGAGTCGAGACAGGCTTGGCGGGATGGGTAAGCTCGGCATGACTGCCGATTTTACCCCGCGACTTCCTCGTCCTCGTCGTCGGCTAAGGCAGTGTCAGAGCCCGGATTGACCGCCAATTCAGGCGCCAGTTCAAGGTAGCGCAGGCGTATTTCGGACTCGAGCAGGTCGATCGCTTCGATACCGAGCACCACCCGGGCGCCGCGCGGCAACTCGGGCAGCGAAGGGACGCGCAGTACCAGCGGTATGGCATCGAGCCGCGCCAGGGATTCGCGCAGCACCTGTGCTGAGACCTGGCTCATATCCTGCTGCAGCAGCCAGCGCAGGCACCAGTAGCGTTCCATGCCACGCTGGAACTCGGCATAGGCCGCGTAAGTGAGCTCGAAGTCGCGCATGGCCGCCAGCAGGTCCGCCGATTTCGGCGGGAAGTGCGGCGCCTCGTGTTTCAGCAGCGCAATGAGTTGCCATTGATTGAGCAGATCGCAATAGCGCCGCAAGGGCGAGGACGACCAGGCATAGCAGTCGACCCCGAGGCCTTCATGCGCCGCCGCAACCGTGCTCATGCGCACCTTGCCCGCGGTCTGCACCCGGTACAGGGCGGGAATGCCGGCGTCGCGCAGCATCGCGCCCCAGGTGGCGTTGGCGACAATCATCAGTTCGGCGACCAGGGTGTCGAGCGGGCTGCCGCGTGCGCGCTCGCCGATGGCGACAAAGCCCTTGCCGGGCTCGGCGGCGATGCCGCTGTCGGCGTCCCAATCGACGGTGAAGTTGTAATCCTTGCGGTTGCCGTTGTCGGACGCCTTGCCGCGCCCGGCTTCGAGGACCTGGGCAAATTCCCAGAGCAGCTTCAGTTCGTCGCGGTAGGGAAAATCCGGCAGACCGGTTGCCAGCGTATCGGCATTGAATACCGGCTCGATATCGTGATGGCGCAAATTGGCGACGATGGGCACGCGCTCCATGCGCGTCTCGTGGCCGAGCAGACGCAAATCGCTGGCGACATCGAGATACAGCGAGATCGCGGCAACGGTATGGCCGGCGGCCAGAGTGAAATGCTCGACCACGTCTTCCGGCAGCATGGTGATCTTGCGTCCGGGCATATAGACCGTGGACAGCCGGTCGCGGGCGATGCGGCCGAGATCCGAATCGGGAGTGAACCCCAGGCCGGGCGCGGCGATATGAATGCCGATATGCCAGCCGCCATCCGCTTTTGTGGTGACGGAGAACGCGTCATCGATTTCCGTCGTGTGGGCATCGTCGACGCTGAAGGCCTGAACTGCCGCAAGCGGCAATTCAGCGGGCTCGAGCGGGGAGGCGAATTGCGGGAAACCCGTGCCGCCTTTGCTCTCGGGGAAAAACTCGAACAGAAAACGTCCGAGGTGATAGTCATGGGTCGAGGGCAGCGCGCCCGCGTCGAACAACACGCGGGCGGCGGATTTTCCTGTTTCCGCGCAGGCCGCTTCCAGGGCCTTGATCTCGCTGCGATTGCGGTCCGGTTTGTAGATGAGCTGCGCCAGCAGCGGAGCGAACTCGGCGGGCAACTGGCCGCTCTTGAGCTCGTCGACCATGCGCGCGATGGCAGCGGCTTGCAGGCGCTTTTTTTCCAGGCCGGCCAGGGCCGCTTGCAGAATCTCGGGCGGCGCTTTGCGGAAACGGCCGCGTCCCTTGCGGTGAAAATACATCGGCGCCGAATGCAGGCGCAGCAGGACGGCCGCGGTTTGCACCGAATCGAGTTTGGCGCCGGGTTTGACACCATGGTAATCCGCGGCCAGTTCTTCGAAGCCGAACTCCGGCTCGCCGCAGACTTCCCAGAGAAACTCCACTTCCATGCCTTCGGCCTCGGCCTCAGCGCGCTCCAGCAGCTCGCCCGGCGCCGGCGTTTCAAAGCGCAACAGCACGTTGGCGGCCTTCACCTTGCTGCGCTTGCCCGAGGCCAGTTCGATCTGCAAGGACGTCACATTGTCGGCAAGCACCGAGCCGGCACGGAAAGCGCCATCCTCTTCAAACAGGACATTCATGGAGGGAGCACCCCGGATGGGGGAAGGAAGGAAAAACGAGGGAGCGAATTATACCGGCCCGGCAGTGGCGACCAGGATGGTGCTGGTCAGGCGATAGCCGCCGGCAACGGCATGGGGCGCGAGTTCTTCGCCGACCGCGCCAGCCAGTTCCTGCTGCTTGTCGGCCGGCAGGCGCGACAGACTTTCCGCCGCACCGCCGGCGAGATCGAGAAAGCCCTGCCAATAACCGGCAGCATCCCGAAAATTGACCGCGAAACGAAACGGCCGGATCTCGATGCCGGAAAAGTCGGCGCTGGCGAGACGGCGTGCCAGTTCGTCGGCGTCGCCAAAACGGAAGATCGAGGGCCGCACGACCTTGGGCGGCGGCAGCACGCGGCGCATGCAGGCCAGCGCCGTTTCCACCAGCGGCACTTCGCTGGCAGCGCCCCATACCGAAAGCGCGAGGCGCCCGTCCGGCGTCAGTACGCGACGCATTTCCCGCAGCGCCGCCTGCTCGTCGGGAAAAAACATCAGGCCCAGGCCGCAGAGCACGCGCTGGAAACTGCGGGCGGCGAAGGGCAGGGCCTCGCCGTCGGCCGCCACCCGGAGCAGATCGGGGCAGCAGGCGAGCTGGCCTTCGCTGATGTCGCTGGCGACGGCAAGCCCGTCGCTGCCCAGGGTCTTGCGCGCTTCCTGCGCCAGCAGTCCGGGGCCGCTGGCGAGGTCGAGCAGGCGCTGCCCGGGCTCAAGTCCGGCGGCGGCGAGCAGTGTGTCGGCAATGCTCTGGCGGGCGGCGGATGCCGCCAGATAGCGCGCACCGAGGCGGTTGTAGCCGGCGCGTTCGAGTTTCTTGAACTGGGTCGAATCGAAGCTCATGGCATCGCGCCCCGCGCCGCCCGTGCTGCCCGCGCCGGACCCTCGCGGAGATGGTCGTAGGTATAGACCGCGAGCCCGATCCAGATGGCGGCGAAACCCGTCAGACGGCTCGCATCCATCGGCTCGTGGTACACAAACACGGCGATCAGGAAGGAGATCGACGGTGCCAGGTACTGAAGAAATCCCATCATGTTCAGGGGCAGGCGTCGCGCCGCGATGGCGAACAGCAGCAGGGGAATCGCGGTGACGGCGCCGGTGGCGATCAGCAACAGGTCGCGCCCGGTGACAAGGCCGGGACCGCTACCGAAGTGGTTGGCGCCGGAGTAAAGCAGCCAGCCCAGCCAGGCCAGCGCCAGCGGTGTGACGCAGACGGTTTCGAGAAACAGCCCGCTGGCGGCATCGAGCGGCATCTGCTTGCGCATCAGGCCATAAATGCCGAAAGTGCCGGCCAGCACCAGGGCAATCCAGGGCAGGCCGCCGGCGCGCAAGGCCTCGATGGCGACGCCGATCGCGGCCAGCAGCACCGCCAGCCATTGGATCGGGCGCAGTCGTTCTTTCAGCACCAGCACCCCCAGCGCGACATTGAACAGCGGCAGGATGAAATAGCCGAGGCTGGTTTCGAGGATGTAGCCGTTGTTCACGCCCCAAACAAAGGTCAGCCAGTTGCTGATCACCAGCACCGAAGCCAGGGCGATGCGCGCCAGTTGCGCCGGGATTCTGGCGACGCGCCGGGCGTCGGCGAAGCCGCGCCCGAAGCCGATCACCAGCGTCATGAAGGCCATGGCCCAGACCACGCGGTGGGCGATGATTTCGCCGGCCGACACCTCGGCGATCTGCTTGAAGAAGACCGGCACCAGGCCCCAGATGAAGTAGGCGCCGAGGCCGGCGAAGATGCCGAGGCGGGTGCGCTCGGTTGCCGCCGCTTCGGGCGAGCCGGCGTTCACGCCAGCCCCGCGAACTCGATGATGGCGTCGAGGTAGTCGTTCCAGCGCGTGAAGCTGTGGTCGCCGCCGGGCAGCACGGTCTGGCGCGCGCCGGTGCTCTGCATGCCGGGAACTGCGCTTTGCGCGCCGGCATAACGCGTCACGGCGTGGCGGTAGTCCAGCGTCTCGTCGCCTTCCTCCACCAGCAGCCAGAAGCGTTGCGGTTTTGCCAGGACGGGGATATGAATGGCGCGAAGTTCGTCGATGTACTCGGCACGGAATTCAAAGGGTTCGCCCGTGTACAACCACTGTTGCGGTCCGATGTAATCCTTCAGCGACAGATGCGCCACCACCGCCGGATTGACCAGCACGCCCTTGAGGTCGAAGGTTTCCGCCAGATAGGTGGCGTAGTAGCCGCCGAGGGAGGAGCCGGCGACCGTGGTGACGCCATGCCGGGCGATCAGCTTTTCGGTCAGCGCAACCGCCTCGCGCGGCGAGGCCGGCAGTTGCGGGCAGACGAAGCGATCACCCAGTCCGCGCTCCTGCATCCTCGCCCCGAGGGCCTGCGCCTTGTGCGATTGTGGCCCGCTGGTGAAACCGTGGAGGTAGAGGATCATGCTCGACAGATCTTTGACCACGGCGGGCACGGCGACACGGCGGAAAAGCGGATACTGCGCCAGAACTTCGCCGTGTCGCC
>JAIPCT010000030.1 GCA_021738065.1 Burkholderiaceae bacterium | reverse complement strand
GACCTGCGCGCCCATCGCCGCGGCCGGGCCTTGAGCGCGGCAGGCGTCGAAAAATGCGACCGCGTCGCCACGGTGCTCGCCATCTGCCAGGAACTGCTCGACGTGTATTGGGCCTGCGCCCGCATTGGTGCGGTCGTGGTGCCGCTGTCGCCGCTGCTGATGGCCGATGGTCTGCGCTCGCTGTTGCAGGATGCGGCTCCAAAGATAGTCTTCGTCGAGCCCGCCGGATGCGACATGCTTGCGACGGTGCGCCCCGACCTGCCCTCGATCAGCGCCTGCATCGTCGTCGCCGCAGAGACAAAATCCGGCAACGGCCTGCTGGCCTATGCGGCGTTTGTCGCCGGCCCGTCCGCCGCGAGAGGGCCGACCGTCGCCGTCGCGCCGGACGATATCTACAACATCATGTACACCAGCGGCACGACCGGCCTGCCCAAGGGCATCGTGCACACCCATCGTATCCGTGCCGCCTACGGCACGCTGTTCGCCAATGCCTGGCGCATGACGCCGAACTCGGTCGTACTGCATACCGGAGCCATCGTTTTCAACGGCGCCTTCGTCACGCTGATGCCCAGCTTCACCGTCGGCGCCACTTACATCCTGCACCCGCAGTTCGACGCTGCGGCGCTGATCGAAACCTGCGCAGAGGAGCGGGTGACCCACCTGATGCTGGTGCCGGCGCAGATTGCCGCCGTCCTCTCAGCGCCGACTTTCGCGCCCGAAAAACTCGCGTCGGTCGAAGTCCTGCTCTCGCTCGGCGCGCCGCTGCCAGTCGCCCAGAAGGAACAGCTCGACGCGCTGCTACCAGGGCGTTTCCATGAACTCTACGGGCTGACCGAAGGTTTCGTCACCATCCTCGACCGTGAGGACGCGAACCGAAAGCGCGGCTCCGTCGGCGTGCCGCCGCCTTTCTTTGCCATGCGTATCGTCCGAGAGGACGGCGGCGAAGCCGCAACGGACGAGATTGGCGAAATCCTCGGGCGCGGGCCCATCCTCATGCCGGGCTACTACCAGCGGCCCGACTTGACGGCACAGGCGATTCGGGATGGCTGGCTATACACCGGCGACCTCGGCCAGGTCGATGCCGACGGCTATCTCTATCTGGTCGACCGCAAGAAGGACATGATCGATTCGGGCGGCGTCAAGGTCTATCCGCACGATGTCGAGGAAGTCGTTGCCCGTCATCCGGCCGTGCTCGAAGTGGTGGTGTTCGGCATCCCGGACGAGAAATGGGGAGAAACCCCGGCAGTGGCCGTGCGCCTGAAAGTCGGCGCTGACATCACGGCGGACGACCTGCGGGCCTGGATCAACCAGCGGGTCGGCGCACGCTACCAACGCGTCAGCCAGGTGCTGATCCTGCCCGATTTTCCGCGCAACGCCGCCGGTAAAACCCTGCGCCGCGAGCTGCGTGACCCTTTTTGGGCCGGGCGCCCGGCGCTGATCTGATGCGCCACGAACTGCATTGTGGTTTACCACAGGGGTGCGCATGAGCACCGCGATTCGGAGATACACTTGCGCCCGCGAGCGATCCCCATCCCTACGCCATCGATGTATCCGGCTCGCGATTCGGTGCGATTGAGGAAGCAATGAGCATGCAGAATTTGTTAAAGTTTTCCTCGCTGATCGATGGACTCAACGAGCATATCGGCCGCAGCGCCAAATGGCTGATTCTGGCCTCGGTGCTGATCAGCGCCGGCAACGCCATCGTGCGCAAGGCGTTCGACACCAGCTCCAACTCCTTGCTGGAAATCCAGTGGTATCTGTTCGCCACCGTGTTCATGCTCGGCGCCGCCTACACCTTCCTCAAGAATGCCCACGTTCGCATCGACTTCATTTCCAATCATTTGTCGCCGCGCGTGCGCAACTGGATCGACATTCTCGGCATCGTAATTTTCCTGATGCCGCTGTGCCTGATCCTGATCAAGCTGTCCTGGCCGCTATTCATCAACGCCTGGAACAGCGGCGAGATGTCGCAGAACGCCGGCGGCCTGATTCGCTGGCCGATGTACCTGTTGATTCCCGCCGGCATGAGCCTGCTGCTGTTGCAGGGCCTCTCGGAGCTGATCAAGCGCTGGGCCTTCCTCCGTGGCGCGGCCATCGATTCGCTCGGGCACCCGGAGCCGGAGGGCGAAACCGAGGCCGAGCGCGAAATCAACGAACACGCGGCCACCGTCGCCAACGAGGTGCGCTAAATGGAATTCGTCGCCCAGAACTTCGTTCCGCTGATGTTTTTCGGCCTGCTGCTGTTTCTGTTGACCGGTTTTCCGGTAGCCTTCGCGCTCGCCGCCACGGGGCTCAGCTTCGGCGTTCTCGGCATCGAAGCCGGCCTGTTTCCACCCACCTTGTTTCAGGCCTTGCCACTGCGTATTTTCGGCATCATGCAGAACGACACGCTTCTGGCGATTCCGTTTTTCACCTTCATGGGCATCATTCTTGAAAAAAGCGGCATGGCCGAGGACCTGCTGGAAACCATCGGCCAGGTCTTCGGACCGATACGCGGCGGCCTGGCGCTCGCCGTGATCTTCGTCGGTGCGCTGCTGGCGGCCACCACCGGCGTGGTGGCCGCAGCGGTGATTTCCATGGGCCTGATCTCGCTGCCGATCATGCTGCGCTATGGCTACAACCGCACCATCGCCACCGGCGTCATTACCGCCTCGGGAACGCTGGCACAAGCGATCCCGCCCTCGCTGGTGCTGATTGTCATGGCCGACCAGCTTGGCCGCTCAGTGGGCGACATGTACGCCGGCGCGCTGGTTCCAGGCCTGATTCTGGTCGCGCTCTACGCCGGATTTGTCATGGTCGTCGCCGTGGTGCGCCCGTCCTGGGTGCCGGCGCTACCGCCCGAAGCGCTGATCTACAAGGAAGCCAACGGCGCCAGCGGCCACAAATCCCTGCTCGGACTGTTGCTCGTTGCGGCCGCCGCCGGCTATGGCTGGTCGCAAGTGCATGAGGGCATCGTCAATGGCTGGACCGGCCGCGAGGGGCCGGCGCCAGGTGACGAGACCCTGATCCTGTCGCTGACGGTCTGTTCCTTCGTTGCCCTCGGGCTGGCATTGCTGAACAAGGCCTTCAAGCTGGGCTTGCTGTCGAAGCTCTCGGAGCGTGTGACCTTCGTCCTGATACCGCCACTGGTGCTGATCTTCCTCGTGCTCGGGACGATCTTCCTCGGCCTGGCAACACCCACCGAAGGCGGCGCGATGGGCGCCCTGGGTGCCTTCGCCATGGCGCTGGCGAGAAGAAAGCTGAGCATGGACTTGCTCAAACTGGCGCTGGACAACACCACCCGCCTGTCCTGCTTCGTGCTCTTCATCCTGATCGGCTCGACGGTGTTCAGCTTCACCTTCAACGCCGCCGACGGTCACTTCTGGGTCGAGCATTTGTTCGCTCAACTGCCCGGTGGCGCCATGGGTTTCCTGATCGTGGTGAATCTGCTGGTGTTCGTGCTCGGCATGTTCATCGACTTTTTCGAGATCGCCTTCATCGTCATCCCCTTGCTGGCGCCGGTCGCCGAGAAAATCCTGCCGGCCCTGCTGCCGGCCGGCAGCGATGCGCTGATCTGGTTCGGCGTCATCGTCGCCATGAATCTGCAGACATCCTTCCTGACGCCGCCCTTCGGTTTCGCCCTGTTCTATCTGCGCAGCGTCGCGGCGAAGTTCGACTACAACGACCGCATCACCAAGGAACGCATTCCCGCCGTCACTACAACCCAGATCTACAAGGGCTCGATCGCCTTCATCTTCGTCCAGTTACTGATGGTTGCGGCCGTCATCATCTGGCCGTCCCTCGTACTCGACAGCCTCGACAAGCCGGCCGGCAATGCAGCGGAAATCACCATCGAAATGCCCGAAGGCTTCGGCAGCGAGGCCGCGGTTGAGGATGGAGAAAATGACGCCGCCGAAACCGAGGAAGACAATGGTGCCGAGGGCGAAGCACGGGAGCAGCAACCAAACGACGCGACCCAGGATTTGATGCGGTCGATGAATCAAGGCCGCTAGCGGCGACAGGTGTAGTATCCGGTGACGGGCCCGCATGGCCTCGCCGGTTTTCGATGCAACCACAACAAATCGAGGAGATGATTTATGGAACGTCGCAAGTTTCTACAAAACGCCGGTCTTGCCGGCATTCTGGCCGCAGGCGTTGCGCCGGCGGTACACGCGCAAGCCCCGGCTATCCGCTGGCGCCTGGCATCGAGTTTCCCCAAAGCCCTGGATACCATCTTCGGCGCGGCGGAAGTCTTTTCGAAGATTGTCAGTGACTCCACCGGCGGCAAGTTCAATATTTCCGTGCATGCCGGCGGCGAGTTGATGCCGGCCTTCGGCGTGGTCGATGGCGTGCAGCAGGGCACCGTCGAGTGCTGCCATACGGCTCCCTACTACTTCTTCGGCAAGGACGACACTTTCGCCATCGACTGCGCGATTCCCTTCGGTCTCAACAGCCGTCAGATGACGGCCTGGATGTATCAGGGCAATGGCATGAAGCTGATGCGCGAGTTCTATGCCAACTACAGCATTGTCAACTTCCCGATGGGCAACACCGGAGCGCAGATGGGCGGCTGGTACCGCAAGGAAATTCGCTCGATCAAGGATATCCAGGGCCTCAAGATGCGCATCGGCGGCTTCGGCGGCAAGGTGCTGTCGGCCATCGGCGGCGTGCCGCAGAACATCCCCGGCGGCGAGGTCTATCAGGCGCTGGAGAAAGGCACCATCGACGCGACCGAGTGGGTTGGTCCTTACGACGACGAGAAACTCGGCTTCTATAAAGTCGCCAAGCACTACTACTACCCCGGCTGGTGGGAAGGTGGTCCGCAACTGACGCTGATGGTCAACCAGAAAGCCTATGACGCGCTGCCTGCCGACTACAAGGCGGTGCTTGCGGCAGCGGCATCGTTTGCTCACGTCGATATGCAGGCCAAGTACGACGCGAAGAACCCGGGGGCGCTCAAGAGCCTGGTTTCCAAGGGCACGAAACTTCACGCCTTCGACAAGTCCATCCTGGTTGCCGCCCATACCGCGGCAATGGATCTTTACTCCGATCTGTCGGCCAAGAACCCGAACTGGAAGAAGGTATACGAAGACTACGCGGCGTTCCGCGATGACCAGAACCTTTGGTTCCGCTTTACCGAGGCGACCTTCGACAACTTCATGCAGACAGGGCGCAATGCCCCGGCCAAAGGAAAAGCGAAGAAGAAATAAGCTGTTCAATCCGGCCGAAAACGGTCGGTGCACATCACAAACCCCGCTTCGGCGGGGTTTGTTTTTTGCTTCTCAGCGCGCCGCCAGACGCCAGAGAGATGTCAGTTCCGCCGCACGCGCGGCGTGAAGCGGCGCGGCTGCGTCGGTCGAGCGCGGATGCGTCGGCCGGACATCCAATCGATCGACAACTGTCAGGCCCGCCGACTCGAACAAAGCCAACAGGTCAGTGCGCGAGCGCAAACCCAAGTGCTCGGCGAGATCGGACAGCACCAGCCAACCCTCGCCGCCGGGTTCCAGATGCGCGGCGAGACCCTTGATGAATCCCGTCAACATCCGGCTGTCGGGATCGTAGACCGCCCGCTCCAGCGATGCCTCGGCGCGCCCGGGAAGCCACGGTGGATTGCACACCACCAGCGGCGCGCGACCCGGCGGGAACAGATCGGCCGCCACCACGTCGACGCGCGCGGCCAGGCCAAGCCTATCCATGTTTTCCCTGGCGCAAGCCAGTGCGCGAGGATCCTGATCGGTGGCTACAATGCGCGCGACCCCGCGCCGCGCCAGTACCGCGGCCAGCACGCCGGTACCGGTGCCGATGTCGAAGGCCAGCGCGCATGAGGGCGGCAAAGGCGCGGTCGCCACCAGGTCGACATACTCGCCGCGAACCGGGGCGAAAACCCCGTAATGCGGATGAATGCGCGCATCCAGGGCCGCTACCATGACCCCGTTCTTGCGCCACTCGTGGGCGCCGATCAATCCCATCAATTCCCGCAGCGATGCGACAAAGGGTCCGGTGGCGGGACCGTAGGCCTCGGTGCAGACCGTCCGCACATCAGGGGCCCGGCGCAAGGGCAGGACGTAGTCGTCTTCAAACGGAAGCAGGAGCATGCCGAGGATTCGCGCCCGTTGCGCTTGCGTTTGCCGATAGCGATGAAACGCTTCCGGGAACTCCCCTGTTTGCGCCGCGACCACCTTGCGCTGCTTGCGATCGAAACGCCGCGCCATCGCCTTCAACAACTGGCGCGCATTCTGAAAGTCACCCCGCCACAACAAGGCCGTGCCCGAGCACGCTGCCCGAAACGCATCGTCGGCCGCAGTGCGGTCGTCCGCGACGATTACGCGCTGCGGCGGCGGCTTGCCGCCTTCCGAATGCCAGCGCAGGCGTCGAGTTTGATCGTTCTCGGTCCAGCTTATGATTGTTGATTCGCTCACGCTGTAGCTGCGGGTGAATGGAACAAAGTTGATAAAACCACAATGAAGTCTCGATGAACGGATATTCAGTCACATGGTACGTGCCGCTGACGGGTCTGTACATTCCGGTAGTCATAACTCGTAACGATTGCGAGAATGTACAGACCCCTCAGCGGCACTACTCCCCCTCAGATTTTCTGGCTGGAGCGATCGTTGGGGCGCCGTATCACCAGCGCCGACTTTCAGAGCCAGGACGTGGAACAATGTTCAAGGAGCGGCGCGTTTGCGGTACTGATTGCTGTGCTCCCGCATTTGGTGCGACAGAGGCTGCATCATTGGGCTCCATTGAAGAAAGCCTCGACCGAAACCGCATAAACAGCCGAACCTGACATCTTCTCCTCGCTACCCCGATGGCAAGTATCGTTAAAGCAATTCCATGAGCAGAAACCAGTAAACTCGGGCATTCGATGACCATTTTCGCTCCCGGTGTTCTACAGTCGGGAGCATGCCAAGCCGATAGGCGGAAAAAATGCCAATCAATCAATCCGCACGAAAGAATTTTGCCGATTCAACAAGATCAACCGCGGTCTCGACGACGCTCTTGGCTCCAGTCGCTTCACGATCGAGCCTGTCGATCGTCCGGTGCCCATCTGATTCCTGCGGAAGCCCGACACTGTGAGCGTCGACGACACCGCGTCCACCGACGATCTCGGCGCGATCAGGGCCGCACTGGACAGGGCGCGGGAACTTGGCGGAGACGCCCTGGTTCACAAACTCATAGAACTGTTCCTGAAAACCACACCGACAAAACTCGAAGAACTCGACTTGGCCGTCACCGACCGGAATGCGGCCGGCATCGCGGCCTGCGCGCATTATCTCAAGTCGAGTACCGCTCAGATGGGGGTCAATCGCTTGGCGGATCTGGCGAAGGCACTGGAACTCGATGGGCGTCAAGGCAGGCTCGAGAATGCTCATGCCCAAGCAGCGGAAATTGGCGCAGCCTACCGGCTGGCGGTTCCGCTGTTCATTTCATTCCTGGCGTCAAAGTAGTCACCGAAAGCGTTTCTCGGCGACCGATGCTGGCGTCCCCGACGCAACCCAGTGCCTCAATTGCCCGCGATCGTCATGCGATCAATCAAAATCGAACCGACCTGCTTCGATCCGCGGACTTCAGTGTCATTGGCGATGGCTACAATTCCGCGCAACATTTCCCGTAAATTCCCGGCGATGGTGATCTCTTCGACCGGATAGGCGATTTCGCCCTTTTCCACCCAGTATCCCGCGGCACCACGTGAATAGTCACCCGTCACGTAGTTGACACCCTGTCCCATCAATTCAGTCACCAGCAATCCGGTTCCCATCTTTCGCAGCAGGCCATTGAGATCGTGACGCCCCGGCTGTACCAGCAGGTTGTGCGAGCCGCCCGCGTTGCCGGTCGTCTGCATGCCCAGCTTGCGCGCCGAATAGGTGGACAGGAAATACGCTTTCAGCACGCCGTTCTCGACCACTTCCCGATCATGCGTCGCAACGCCGTCGTCATCAAAGGGCGAGGACGCGAATCCACCGCGGACATGCGGCCGCTCGCTGATCTGCACGAAGTCAGGAAAGATCTGCTGGCCCAGGCTGTCCAGCAGAAATGAGGTCTTGCGATACAGCGCCCCGCCGGAAACCGCATGCACAAAGCTGCCGATCAAGCCTACCGCCAGCGGCGCCTCAAAAACTACCGGGCACTTGCGCGTTTTCAGCTTTCTGGCGCCGAGGCGCGACAATGCGCGCCGCGCTGCGTAGTCGCCGATACGTGCCGCATCGGGAAAATCATTCGCATTGCGACGCGTCGCGTACCAGTCATCGCGCTGCATGTCCTCGCCTTCGCCAGCGATCACCGAACACGAGACATAGTGCCGCGACGTGGCGAAGCCGCCCATGAAACCCAGGCTGTTGGCCGACACGAAGTGCGCAGTCTGCGCCGACACACTGGCGCCTTCGGAGTTTTTCACCATCGGGCTGACATCGAAGGCCGCCTGCTCGCAATGTCGCGCGATGTCGATTGCCGCCTCAACCGGTATATCCCAAGGGTGGTACAAATCCAAGTCCATGCCTTTCTTCGCCAACAAGCGCGCATCCGGCAAGCCCGCACAGTCGTCTTCGGCGGTAAAGCGGGCGATCGACAGGGCGGCGTCGACCGAGGCCCGAACGGCCGCCGGCGAAAAATCAGAGCTGCTGGCGTGGCCGCGCCTCTGGCCGATGTAAATGGTCACCCCGAGTCCTTTGTCGCGGTTGTATTCGATGGTTTCCACCTCTTGCCGGCGCACGCTGACCGACTGGCCAAAACCTTCGGAGACGTCGACTTCACAAGCGGTCGCACCCTTGGCGGCAGCGTGATCGAGGACGGTCTGCGCCAACTCGCGCAATGCGTCTTTGGAATGAGCAAAACCTTGTGACATGCAAAAGCCCTTTGAGAGTGATACTTTGGTCGCGAAGCTATAATCATAACCGTGGAAGATATCGATAACGAACCGGACGAGTATTCCGGCCCCAGTAAATCGCAACGGAAGCGCGAAATGACTGCGCTGCAGGATCTGGGCGCCGAACTGGTAAAACTCTCAAAAGAACGATTGGCGAAGATCGATATGCCTGAACGCTTGCGCGACGCTCTGGTCGATGCGCAGCGCATTACCAAGCACGAAGCCAGGCGTCGCCAGATGCAGTACATCGGAAAAATCATGCGTAGCGTCGATGCGGCACCCTTGCAAGCAGCCATCGACGAGGTCAATGGACTTTCGGCGGCCGCCACGATTCGACAGCACCAGCTCGAAAGGCTGCGCACTCGCCTGATGGAGGACGAGTCCGCGTTCAATGAATTGGCCCGGGAGTATCCCGCAGCGGACGTGCAGCACCTGCGTCAGTTGCGCCGCAACGCGCTGAAAGAGGCGACACAGGAAAAGCCTCCGCGCGCTTATCGAGAGCTGTTCAGGGAACTGCGCGCCCTGCAGGACCAGGCCGAACCCGATGATCTTACGGAGCAATAGGCCAGGCAGCCTTTGCACCTGGACTACCGAGCGAGCCTGGCGTTGAAGACTGCCTAAAAATAGCCCGTCCCTGAAGGACCCACAGTCAGTTATCCGAATCCTGGGCCGTCCAGTTCCACGAAAACGTTCCCGAACTGCCACGAAACAAGCGCTTGCGCTTGGCGCGCGGATCTCGTAGCCGGCGCTTGATGTCGGACACATCGCCGTCGGAAAAAAATCCGACTCCAGTCAGTACCGTCTGCGACTGGACCGCAAGGTCGCCGACGACCTGCCCGATATCGCAGCCAATATTGACGCTCTCCGTTTCCTGCCGCGCATCCATCGCTGCCAACTGAATACTCTCTTCGGCCAAGCTGGCTTCAATTGCATCGATGTCATGCTGCAATGATTGCAATTCGAACAAAGGCTTGGCCAGGCGCTGCGCCGCAACGTGCCATTGCATCTGCTGCTCCGGGGAGAGCTTGAGCTCGCCATCACGAATACGCTTGTCGGCAGATAAGTAGTTTCTGATTTCCGAAACGGCAATCCGGCTGTCGAACATTTCCTGTTTGCTGTTTTTCCGCTGCGTCAATTCAAGAATTTGCTTTGTCGACGCGGCACGGGATTTGTTGAGTTCTGAAAAATCTGGAACGCATATCACAAACAAGGACTCGGTGTCACGGTACGCGCCCACTCGCTTTGCGCTGATCTGCCGGGCCACGATGGTGCATGCGGCAGCATCGTCGATCTCGACGTCATCGGCGGCAATGTCACAAGCCACGGCACGCTCGATTCGGACCCGCTTGGCAACGATCGTGACACCTTCGGCCTGCTTGATCCGAACTTCGCCACCGCGGGCCTCGAGTATCGATTGCGATACCCGGTGGTCAATCTGAATCAACCCGCCAGGGCTCTTTACCGTTCCACCGGAAAGGTTGCCCATGAAGTGCACATCTCCCCCATCCGAGACGATGTTGCCAAACACGTCGGCGTGAAACGTCATGTGCTTGCCCTCAATCACACGACGCTCTTGCACCTCTCCGTACTCTTCATATACCTCGCCGGTCAGCGCCAGATTGCCAGTGGTGCGAATGCTGACGCCCTCATGATTGATTATTTTGTCAGTGACTGAAATTTGCCCGGTTGCCTTGTCGATATCGAGAAATCCATCGCGCGCGGCAATCAGAAACTCGCCTTTCGCAGTGCGGTCGATGCGCGTGCCGATACCTGCCATATCTTCGAGATCGAAATCGCGAGGCGCGTCCGGTTCCAGGACGCTGCCGTCAGTAGCGAAGCCGATGACTCCAAACCGTCTCGGCATCTTTTGCAGCAGAGTGGTGCCGGCACTGACTTGCGGAAAATGGTTCTTGAACTGACCCAGGTCAACCCGACCGTTGGGCAAGATGAAAGGCGAGTCGTCGCGGTGCAATGATTGGGTTTTCTCTTGAACGCTTGCATCCGCGCCGGGCGCCGGGTCGATTCGCCGGGCAACCACGATATGCTCAACCTGGCCGCTGGCGATCGCTGTCTGTATTGCGGGAATATCGAGTCCACTGCGTACGCCCTTTTCCCACATCGCGGCGATGAACTCGTCGACATTCAATGTGGCGGGCTCGCGCTGCACTCGCTTTTCGTATCCGGTTATTTGTGGCTGCCCGTCGACATCCTCGACAATCAGGGGTACCTCGATCTCGCGCTCGATCTTGACTGGTTCAAAAAGGTACTCGACCCGAGCTCCGTCGTCGATCGACCGGATACTTTTGTACAGCGCCCTGCGCTCCGGTTCGATGCTGTGTATTCCATCGGCGAGGCGCAGCATGCCCTTTTGTCCCAAGCTGCTTGCATGGCCAATTGGCCCCCTCGAGTACAACAGCTGCGACAAGGTTTCATAGTCCAGCCCGGCAAAACAGGCGCCCACCGAAAAAACACGGTCGACAAAGCGTTGCAAGGACTCTGCGTCGCCCATCTCTGCGGTGCAAACGTAGAGCCCGTCCTTTCCGTGCACGATGAAATCGGGTAGAAGAATCCCACCGACCTCCAACGCGTTGACGTTTCCGCTCGCCGGTTCGGTTGCGTTCAGGGTTTCTGGCGTCGCGGAAGGGGGAAGATGTTGTTGAGGCATCGCTGGCATATGGACCGAGGGGAAAACCGTACGCTGTAAAAGCGTATCGGGTACGCTCAGCGCAACCAAACAGGACTTTTAGTGTGCCGAAGGCACAGGTCAATTGAAAGCCTATTTTAACGCGCCGCATTTTCGGGATTTTCTCTGTCGAATCCGGACTGATCGATCCCCGTAGCTCAAGACCGGATGAATGCCAAGAGTTGAACACTCGAAGCTAAATCTCGGCCCGCCGATCGTGACAGAAGGGTGACGGACAACCCAAAATGCAGTACTACTGCGCCGAATTTTGTCTAGACAAAGTCTTGCTGCAAGTCGGACTCAAGACCGGCTTCACCACGCGAGGATGCTGCGTCGCCAGTTGTCAGTATTGTCAATGCGGCCTGGGCGTGCTCGGCTGCGTCTCGCCCGAGGCCCGTCAGATAGCCCCCATCAACCAGGGACAGCAGTCCCTTGGCGTGCAAACGCGCCGCTGCCGCAATCACTTCCGGGGCCGCGTTCTTATGCACTTTGATGCCGTGCGAACTGTTCGCCAAATCAAAACGTATCAAGGTGTTGAGTTCTTGGACAAGATCAGGCGTATAGGACATGGTCAAACCTCGCTCTTGGAATTGTGCAGGCATGCAGGACTGGCTCCATTCTAGCTTCCTGAAAGGCGATCGCCGTGCCCGGCATGAATCAAATCTCACCGGATGCCGCGACTACAGTCCCGGATCGGCGCCCTCGCCTTTCAGCGTGGCTTCAACCATCGGCCGCGTCAGCTGCGGGGCCAGAAGCTCCATGAACTCGAACTCGTAGGCACGCAACCAATTGTCGCGGCGGAAGCCGACGCGCGTGGTATTGCCCTCGAACAAGTGCGTCGCCGTCATCGCGACCAGTTGCGCGTCGCGGATCGGATCGAAGGCCATTTCGGCAATGACGCCGACGCCCAGTCCAAGGCCGACGTAGGTCTTGATCACATCCGAATCGATCGCAGTCAACATCACGTTCGGTCGCAAGCTCTGGCGCTCGAAGGCCTTGTCGATGCGCGAACGGCCCGTGAATGTCGAGTCATACGTAATCAGCGGGTACTCGGCAAGCGCGGCAAGCGTCAACGGCTCGCGCGCCAGCAGGGGATGCTCCCTGGGCGTCACCACCACATGCGCCCACTGGAAACACGGCAGTGTCAGCAATTCAGGATAGCGGTCCAAGGCCTCCGTGGCGATCCCAAGATCGGCGCTGCCGTCAAGCAAGCCCTCGGCAACCTGGGTCGGGCTGCCCTGCTGTATATGCAGACGAATCTCGGGGTGTCGCTGGACGAAGCGCTGGATCACCGGAGGCAGGGTGTAGCGCGCTTGGGTGTGGGTTGTGGCAATGGATAAAGTACCGCTGCTCTCGGCCGCGTAGTCCTCGCCAACCCGCTTCATGTTCTGCGCCTCGCTCAGGATGCGCCGCGCCATGTCCAGCACGATCCGCCCAGGTGCCGTGACGGCGGCAATACGCTTGCCACTGCGCTCAAAGATTCTGATACCCAGTTCTTCTTCCAGCATGCCTATCTGCTTCGATACGCCCGGCTGGGAGGTAAACAGCCCCTCCGCCGCCGCGGAAACATTCAATCCGCAGCGCTCGACTTCGACCAGATAGCGCAGTTGCTGCAGCTTCATGGCGCCATTATATAACTATTGATTATATAGAAATACTAATTAAGTATTTTTCAGATCTATTTTTGATGGCTACGATGCGCTTCATCATGGAATTCGCATTCAACCCTGCTCTGACACTTTCCGGCTTCGGCGTCGGGATTCTGGTGGGCCTGACCGGCGTCGGCGGTGGCTCGCTGATGACCCCTTTGCTGGTTTTGGCCTTCGGCGTAAAGCCGATAACCGCAGTGGGCACTGACTTGCTTTATGCCGCAATCACCAAGAGCGGCGGCAGCTGGGTGCATCACCGGCATGGCAACGTCGATTGGCGCATCACGGCCCGGCTCGCCGGCGGCAGCCTCCCTGCAGCCGGGCTTACGTTGATGATCCTCGCTCAATTCGGCACCGAGCAGCGCAGCGTCTCAGGGCTTATCTCGTCAGTGCTGGGCGTCGCCCTGCTGCTTACCGCCGCCTCATTGATCTTCCGCCAACGACTTCTGGCATTGGCCCGGCGCCGTAGCGCCAGTGCCGACTTTTCGCAGCGCCATGTCGCGGGCCTGACGCTTGTGGTTGGTGCTGTGATTGGCGTGCTGGTCACAATTACTTCGGTCGGCGCCGGGGCGCTGGGTGTTGCCGCGCTGACTTTTCTCTATCCGAATCTGGCGACTCGGCAGGTGGTCGGCTCCGATATCGCCCACGCCGTACCGCTGACTTTTGTTGCTGGCCTTGGCCATTGGTGGCTGGGCACGGTTGATGTCGCGCTGCTGGCCTCGCTTCTGCTCGGTTCCTTGCCCGGCATCGCGCTGGGCGCACATTTCGTCGCCAAGCTGCCCGAGCGCGCGCTGCGTGGCTTGCTCGCTGCCGTACTGCTGCTGGTTGGCGGAAAACTCATTCTCGTTTGAAACACGGAGACTGCCATGTACCGTTACGACACCATTGATCATGCCATCGTCACTGCCCGCGTGGCGCAGTTCCGCGATCAGACGCGGCGCTTTCTGGCAGGAGAACTGACGGAAGACGCCTTTCGCCCGCTACGCCTGCAAAACGGACTGTATACGCAACGTCATGGCCCGATGCTGCGCATTGCGGTGCCCTACGGCTTGCTCTCGGCAGCGCAATTTCGCACGCTGGCCAACATTTCGCGTCGTTACGACCGCGGCGTGGGCCACTTCACCACGCGCCACAATCTTCAGCTGAACTGGGTTCAGCTGGCGCAGGTGCCGGACATCCTCGCCGATCTGGCGAAAGCCGAGCTGCACGCGATCCAGACTTCAGGCAATTGCATTCGCAATGTGACAACCGATCATTTCGCCGGCATTGCCCCGGACGAAATTGCCGATCCCCGCCCCTGGGCGGAACTGCTGCGGCAATGGTCGAGCTTTCATCCGGAATTCGCCTACCTGCCACGCAAATTCAAAGTTGCGGTCAGCGGCTCGGCCGAAGACCGTGCCGCCATTCAGGTGCACGATCTGGGTCTGCAACTGGTGAAGAACGCAGCCGGGGAATTGGGATTCAGGGTTTATGCGGGCGGCGGTCTCGGGCGTACGCCACTGCTGGCGAAAGAATTGCGTGATTTTCTGCCCTGGCAGCATCTCCTGACCTACAGCGAAGCCCTGGTGCGGGTATACAACCGCCACGGTCGCCGCGACAACGCCTACAAGTCGCGAATCAAGATCCTGCTCAAGGCGCTCGGCAGCGCAGAGTTTTCGCGCCAGGTTGAAGCGGAATGGGCACACCTGAGGGATGGTCCATCAACGCTGACCCAGGCTGAAGTCGATCGCGTCTCGGAGCAGTTCCAGGCGCCTGATTACGAAAACCTGGCAGACGAGGACCTGTGCCACATTGCCTTTCAGCGCGAAGATCAGGCATTCGCCCGCTGGGTCGAACGCAATGTACACGCGCATCGGATTCCCGGTTACAGGGCAGTCACGCTTTCCCTGAAGAAGCCAGGCGCCGCACCGGGAGACGCCAGCGCAGCGCAAATGGAAGCCGTGGCCGAACTGGCCCAACGCTTCAGCTTTGGCGAAGTTCGCGTCTCCCACGAACAGAACCTGATTCTGGCCGATGTGGCGCAACGCGATTTGTATACGGTTTGGCAGCGGGCCAAGGCCGCCGGACTGGCGAGCCCGACCGTGGGCTTGCTCGCCGACTTGATCGCTTGCCCTGGCGGCGACTTCTGCGCCCTGGCCAACGCCAAGTCGCTGCCGATCGCAGCGGCAATACAGGAACGCTTTGCCGACCTCGACTACCTGCATGACATCGGCCCGCTGGAACTCAACATCTCCGGCTGCATGAATTCCTGCGGCCATCATCATCTCGGTGCGATCGGCATTCTCGGCGTCGATAAATGTGGCGAGGAGTGGTACCAGATCACCTTGGGCGGCGCCCAGGGCAATACCGCCGCCATCGGCCGTGTCATGGGTCCGGCGGTCCCTGCGGCGGACGTTCCTGATGTTGTCGAGCGACTGATCAAAACCTATCTGGCCAATCGCCACGCCGACGAGAACTTCGGCGATGCCTTGCGGCGCATCGGACTCAAGCCCTTCCGCAACTCGGTCTACTCATCAAAACTCCCTGAAAGGAAAATTTCAAATGCGTGAATCTCGAATACGGCAACTCATCAAGGAGCGTCGTCTGCAAGAAGACGACTGGAAAGTTGTAACCTTGGTCGAAGGCCAGCCCGAAATGGATGTCTGCCTGCCCGTCGGGCCTCTACTGGTACCGCTTGCGGTATGGAAGTCGCACAAGTCTTGCCTGATTGCCCGCGAATACGAACACGGCACCCCGCTCGGAATATGGCTGACACCGGAAGACAACCCGGCCGAGATCGCCAAGGACGTCGATGATTTCACGGTGATCGCGGTGCATTTTCCGAAAGCCACGGATGGCCGCGGCTATTCGATTGCCAGGTTGCTACGGGAACGCTACGGCTACGACGGCGAACTGCGTGCTTTCGGCGATATCGGGCGCGACCAGATTTTCTTTCTCAATCGCGTCGGTTTCGACAGCTTCCTGATCGGCGAAGGCCAAAGTGCCGAGGATGCCATCTTGGCATTCGACGACTTCCCCGAAACCTATCAAGCCGGCGCGGATCTGCCGATTCCACTTTTCCGCCGCCGTGTCGCCTGAAGAGACCAACATGATCCGAGAATCCCTGCCAGATTTGGCCAATCCCGAATTGGACGAAGCGGTAGCCAGGAAAGCCGCCCGTGCCGCTACGCTCCTGCGCAACATCGCACGCGATTACGCCCCCGTCGTCTTCGCCAACAGCCTGGGGGCCGAGGACATGGTGCTGACCGACCTGATCTGGCGAGGGGAAATCGACATCGCGATTTTCTCGCTGGATACCGGCCGTCTGCCGGTCGAGACCTACGAGTTGATCCACCGGGCGGAAAAACATTACGGGCGCAAGCTGGACGTCTTCTTTCCGCGCCATGAGGCGGTGGAAGCCTATTCCCGCACTCATGGCAGCCACGGCTTCTATGATTCCGTCGAGGCGCGCAAGGCATGCTGCCACACGCGAAAAGTTGAACCCCTGAGTCGCGCCCTGACCGGCAGGGGTGCCTGGGTGACCGGCCTGCGCGCGGCACAGTCGGCGACGCGCAACAAATTGAAAGTCATCAGCCAGGATACGGCGAACAATCTGGTCAAGGCCAGCCCCCTGACCGACTGGAGTGAAGCCGAGGTTTGGTACTACTTGCGCACCAATCGCGTACCCTACAACGCCCTGCATGATCGCAACTATCCCAGTATCGGCTGCGCTCCTTGCACCCGGGCCATTCAGCCCGGAGAAGACGTGCGCGCCGGTCGCTGGTGGTGGGAAAACGCGGACACCAAGGAGTGCGGCCTCCACAGGAGGCCGGACGGTGCTCTTGTCCGTGCTTCGGCGGAAGCTATGGCCGGAAAGGCCGAACTTGAGGCACCGCCGGGTGCCGGCCGAAGCCGAATCGAGGAAACCCAGGATTCCGGTTTGCATTTGGTGCATGGCCGCCTGGAGCGAGTCGCTCAGCGCGGCGATCGGTCATGAATACGCCGGCCTTGAAGTGCCACGCTTCGCTGACGCATCTGGACTGGCTGGAGTCCGAATCGATCCATATTTTGCGCGAGGTTGCCGGGCAATGCAGCAACCCTGCCCTGCTGTTCTCCGGCGGAAAGGATTCGCTGGTTTTGTTGCGGCTGGCTGAAAAAGCCTTTCGCCCGGGGCGCTTCCCGTTTCCCTTGCTCAACATCGATACCGGTCACAACTACAGCGAAGTCATCGATTTTCGTGATTTTCGTGCCTGCCAACTGAATGAACGACTGATCGTCAGATCGGTCGAGGACTCAATTCGGCGCGGCACCGTGGTGCTGAAATCCCCTTTCGAATCGCGCAACCGCCACCAGTCGGTCACCCTGCTTGAAGCAATCGAAGAGTTCGGCTTCGATTGCTGCATTGGTGGCGGCCGGCGTGACGAGGAAAAGGCCCGGGCGAAGGAGCGGATATTTTCATTCAGGGACGAATTTGGCCAATGGGACCCGAAAAACCAGCGACCGGAATTGTGGGATTTGTTCAACGCGCGGGTGCATAAGGGAGAGAACATTCGCGCTTTCCCCATTTCGAACTGGACCGAACTCGACGTGTGGCAATACATCGAACGCGAAACGCTTCAGTTGCCTACCATCTACTTTGCGCATCGGCGCACAGTTGTCAGGAAGAACGGATTGCTGCAACCGGTAACGGAACTCACCCCCGCGCAGGCGAACGACGCGGTGGAGGAATTGAGCGTACGTTTCCGCACCGTGGGTGACATTACCTGTACCGCCCCGGTTGAATCCACTGCCGATACGGTCGCTCGCATCATCGAGGAAACCGCCACAACGACAGTTACCGAACGCGGCGAAACGCGTCTCGACGATCAGATCTCGGACGTCGCAATGGAACTGCGCAAGAAGGAAGGATATTTCTGATGAGCGCGATTGAACAACTGCCGGAAATCGACAACGGACTGCTGCGTTTTCTGACCTGCGGCAGCGTCGACGATGGCAAGAGCACCTTGATTGGCCGCTTGCTCTATGACAGCAAATCAATTCTCACCGACACCTTGCACTCAATGGCCTGCACCTCTGAGCGACGCGGATTGGAGGCTGTCGACTTGTCACTGCTTACCGATGGACTGCAGGCCGAGCGCGAACAAGGCATCACGATCGATGTTGCCTACCGCTACTTCACCTCGGGACGGCGCAAGTACATCATCGCGGATGCGCCCGGGCACGAACAATACACTCGAAACATGGTCACCGCGGCGTCGACGGCCCACTTGGCGATCATTCTGGTGGATGCGCGCAAGGGTGTCCTGAGCCAAACGCGGCGTCACGCCTACCTGGCACACCTGCTGGGGATTCCGCATATCGTTGTCGCGATCAACAAGATGGACCTGATCGAGCACAGTCAGGCAGCCTACGAGCGCATCTGCGACGACTATCGGGAGTTTTCCGCAGCGCTGGGCATTGGCGACGTGCGCTTTGTTCCGATGTCGGCGCTAGTCGGCGACATGATTGTGGAGCGCGGCGAGCGCCTCGATTGGTATCAGGGTCCGACCCTGCTCGAAATTCTGGAATGCACGCCAAATGCCCACAGCGAACGCGATGAAGCTTTCCGCTTTCCAGTGCAGTATGTCTGCCGCCCGCGACAAGGCAGCGACCCGAATCTCCATGATTACCGTGGCTTCATGGGCCGCATAGAATCGGGAGAAATAGCTGTTGGCGACGAAGTTCTCGTGTTGCCGTCGGGGAAACGCTCGAGCATCAAAGCCATTGAAACCATCGACCAATCGCTACCGCTGGCGATTGCCGAGCAGTCGGTCACGCTGCTGCTGGAGGACGAAGTCGATGTTTCCCGCGGCGACATGATTGTATCCGCCGGAAACTCGGCGCTGGTGACACGGCAAATTGAGGCAATGGTTTGCTGGTTGGGCGAAGTTCCTCTTGATCCGCGGCGCAAATACCTGATTCGCCAGACCACACGCGATACCCGTGCGGCGATTGAAGCAATCGACTACCGACTGGACATCACTACATTACAAAAGAGACCGGCGGAGAACCTGGAAATGAATGACATCGCACTCGTCGTCTTCAAACTTGCTCAGCCGTTATGTGTCGACTCCTATGCTGAAAACCGATCGACCGGAGCATTCATAGTCATTGATGAAGCGACCAACAATACCGTCGGAGCCGGCATGATTCTTTGAGTACCAGGCGCCCTGAATGAAAAAAGCCAGGCAACGCCTGGCTTCTTTCGGTGCTTGTATGCGACTACTCGGCGTCAGGAGCCTCGACCAATTCGCCTGCGGGTCGATCCAGCAGTTCGACGTAGGCCATTGGCGCATTGTCGCCAACACGAAAGCCCATCTTCAGAATGCGCAGGTATCCACCATTGCGCGAAGCGTAGCGTGGTCCAAGCACATCAAACAGTTTGCCGACGATTTCCCGGTCGCGCGTGCGATCGAAAGCCAGGCGACGATTCGCCAGGCTGGGCTTCTTGCCCAGGGTGATCAAGGGCTCGACCACTCGACGCAATTCCTTTGCCTTGGGCAAAGTGGTCTTGATGGCCTCATGTTGCAACAGCGAGACAGCCATATTGCGCAACATGGCCTGGCGGTGCGCCGATGTGCGATTGAGTTTGCGAAGTCCGTTACCGTGACGCATTTTGATATCCTCGTTTTTTTGCAGTCATCGCGCTATGCAAATGACCGGTTAATGGTTATCGAGAGTTTTTGAATCGTGTGAAACAAGCAAAACAATTGTGACAAAAAAACAAAGCCGCCGAGTTCAAGCCCCGCCGTCAATCGATCAGACCAGTTTCTCCAGCCCTGCCGGCGGCCAGCTTTCCAGCTTCATGCCCAAGGTCAACCCGCGCGACGCCAACACTTCCTTGATTTCGTTGAGCGACTTGCGGCCCAGATTCGGTGTTTTCAGAAGCTCGGTCTCGGTCCGTTGGATCAGGTCACCGATGTAGTAGATATTCTCGGCCTTCAGACAGTTGGCTGAACGCACGGTAAGTTCGAGGTCGTCCACCGGCCTGACCAGAACCGGATCGACCGAAGTCTGCTTCGGCGCCTCGGTGGACATCGGCGTGCCTTCGAGATCTGCGAACACCGACAACTGCTCCATGAGAATGCGGGCGGCGGTACGTACCGCTTCCTCGGCATTGTCAATCGCGCCATTGGTCTCGATGTCGAGAATGAGCTTGTCGAGGTCAGTGCGCTTTTCTACACGCGCACTCTCTACCGAATAACTGACCCGGCGCACGGGGCTGAACGATGCATCGAGCATGATCTGGCCGATTGCCAGATTCTCGCGGGCGATTTCACGCTGATTGGCAGGCACATAGCCACGGCCGGATTCAACGCGAATCTGCATATTGAGCTTGCCACCCGGCGCAATGTGGGCGATTACATGATCCGGGTTCACGATTTCAACATCGTGCGTAGTTTCGATATCGCGGGCGGTAACGACGCCTTCGCCATTCTTGGAGAGTGACAGTGTTGCCTCACGGCGATTGTGCATTTTCAGCACCACGCCCTTCAGGTTCAACAGCACATCGACCACATCCTCACGGACACCATCCAGTGTTGAGTATTCGTGAAGAACTCCCTCAATCGAGACTTCGGTTGGGGCGACTCCCTCCATCGAGGACAGCAAAATGCGGCGCAGGGCATTGCCAAGCGTATGCCCGTAGCCGCGCTCGAACGGCTCCATGACCACTCGCGCATGAAGCGGCGAAAGCTGCTGAACATCGATACTGCGGGGTTTTAGAAGTGTGTGCATGTGCATTCCTTCGAATGGAAAACGCCTGGCGTCCGGGGGACGCCAGGCGCAAAACTATTTGCTAGCGTGAATACAGTTCGACAACCAGACCTTCGGTAATCGAAGGCGGCAGATCCTCCCGTGCCGGGTAGGACTTGAATACTCCCTTGCCTTCCTTTGTATCCACCTCGAGCCATGCTGGAAAACCGCGTGACTCGGCGGCTTCAAGAGCGGCCTTGGTGCGCAGATGAGCGCGAGTACCTTCGAGCAATTGAATGACATCGCCGGGCCGCACATTGTAGGATGGAATATCGACACGTTTGCCGTTGATCAGAACGCCATTGTGGCGAACGACCTGCCTAGCTTCCGCACGTGACACGCCAAACCCCATGCGATAGGCCACGGTGTCGAGACGACCTTCCAGCAGCTTGAGCAGGTTTTCGCCTGTAGGTCCTTTTTGGCGCTCGGCTTCGCCGAACACTTTGCGGAACTGCCGCTCCAGCACGCCGTAAATGCGGCGGATTTTCTGCTTCTCGCGCAGTTGTGTTCCATAACCGGACAGCCGTTGTCCGGATTTTTGACCGTGCTGCCCGGGCGCATAGGCGCGGCGCTCGACGGAACATTTGTCAGTGAAGCATTTCTCGCCTTTGAGAAACAGCTTTTCGCCTTCGCGACGGCACTGACGGCACTTGGCGTCTAGGTTGCGGGCCATGGTGTCGTATCCTTATTGCCTTAGATGCGGCGGCGCTTGGGCGGCCGGCATCCATTGTGGGGAATCGGAGTAATGTCGGTGATACTTGTAATCTTCATGCCAAGCGCGTTGAGCGCACGAACTGCCGATTCGCGACCAGGGCCGGGGCCTTTGATGCGAACTTCCAGATTCTTGACGCCGCATTCCTGAGCGGCTTTGCCGGCCGCTTCGGCAGCGATCTGCGCGGCAAAAGGGGTCGATTTTCTCGATCCCTTGAAGCCGGCGCCACCGGAAGTCGCCCAAGACAAGGCATTGCCTTGGCGATCAGTGATTGTAATGATGGTGTTATTAAAGGAAGCGTGAACGTGTGCGATACCTTCGGCAACGTTCTTCTTGACCTTTTTGCGAACTTTGGTTGCAGTCTTAGCCATGTAGGGGTTCCTGGTTTACTTCTTGCCCATCGAAATCGCTTTGCGGGGTCCCTTGCGGGTGCGCGCGTTGGTGCGAGTGCGTTGCCCGCGCACCGGCAGACCGCGGCGATGACGCACGCCACGATAGCAGCCAAGATCCATGAGCCGCTTTATGTTCATCGTCGTCTCACGACGCAAGTCGCCTTCAACGGCAAACCTGCCCACTTCTTCGCGCAAACGATCAAGCTCGGTATCCGTTAGCTCTTTGATCTTTGTCGATCGCTTGACGCCGACCGCGTCACAAATTTTCCGGGCGCGGGTACGGCCGATACCGTAGATCGCGGTCAAAGCGATCTCCGCGTGCTGGTGATTCGGGATGTTGACGCCTGCTATACGAGCCATGTGCTTACCTGTTCGTCGCCGCTAATGCGGTAATTGGTGGGCTAGCTGAAAAATGCGAACCTTAGATTATAACTGTCTTGAGTCGCTCTATCAACCCTGACGCTGCTTGTGGCGCGGATCTGTACAAATGACCCTGACCACCCCTTTGCGGCGAATGACTTTGCAATGCCGACATATACGTTTGACCGAAGCCAGAACTTTCATTGGAGTTCTCCGGAAAGATTGCCAAACTACTTGGCGCGAAACACGATACGGCCTTTGGTCAGATCGTATGGTGTAAGTTGCACAGTGACCTTATCACCCGGGAGAATGCGAATATAGTGCATGCGCATTTTTCCAGAAATATGGCCAAGAACCACATGCCCGTTTTCGAGTTTTATCCGGAACGTGGCATTCGGGAGATTCTCGACAACTTCTCCCTGCATTTCAATAACATCTTCTTTTGACATGAATCAGCGGGCCGGAAAGCCGGCTCCTTTGAAATTAGCCTTTTTGAGAAGACTTTCGTACTGGTGCGACATGACGTATGCCTGAACTTGCGACATGAAGTCCATGGTCACAACGACAATAATCAACAAGCTGGTACCCCCGAAGTAAAAAGGCACATTCCACTTCAGAATCATGAACTCAGGCAACAAGCAAACCAGGGTGATATAGATTGCGCCGGCTAGTGTCAGACGCGTCAAAATCTTGTCAATGTAGCGTGCGGTCTGATCGCCGGGGCGAATCCCCGGAACAAACGCACCGCTCTTCTTCAAGTTGTCAGCAGTCTCTTTCGAGTTGAAAACCAGCGCCGTGTAAAAGAAACAAAAGAAAATAATTGCCGTCGCATAGAGCATGACGTAAATCGGTTGGCCCGGTGAAAGCGTTGCGGCGATATCCTTGAGCCAGCGCATCCCGTCACCCGTGGCAAACCAACTCGCGGCGGTCGATGGGAAAAGAATAATGGATGATGCAAAAATCGGTGGAATCACGCCGGACATATTCAGCTTCAACGGCAGGTGTGAACTCTGTCCGCCATAAACCTTGTTCCCTACCTGGCGTTTCGCGTAGTTCACCAGTATTTTTCGTTGGCCTTTTTCGACAAAGACGACGAAGCCTGTAACGAGCACCACCAAAGCACATATGAACAAGGCAGTGATGGGATGCATTGCGCCAGTACGAACCAGTTCGAAGAGTCCACCCAGCGCACTTGGCAAGCCCGCCACAATTCCGGCGAAAATGATAATCGAAATGCCATTTCCCAAACCACGCTCAGTGATCTGCTCGCCCAGCCACATCAAAAACATTGTGCCTGTCAGCAAGGTCAGCACGGTTACAAAACGGAACATGAGTCCGGGGTCCAATACCAGTCCCGCCTGTGATTCAAGCGCTATGGACATCCCCAAACCCTGGAACAGCGCCAAGACAACGGTACCATATCGGGTGTATTGGGTAATCTTGCGGCGTCCCGCTTCACCCTCTTTCTTGAGAGCTTCCAACGTTGGCACTGCAATCGTCGCCAATTGCATGATAATCGACGCGGAGATGTAAGGCATGATGCCCAATGCAAACAGGGTAAAGCGCGACAATGCACCCCCTGAAAACAAATTGAAGACGCCCAATATTCCGCCCTGCTGCCCCTGAAACAGTTCAGCTAGTTTTACTGGATCAATTCCCGGCACCGGAATGTGCGCGCCAATGCGGAACACCACCAAAGCGCCAAGCAGAAACCAGAGCCGGCGCCAAAGGTCGCCGAACTTTCCGGTTTTGCCAAGAGAAGCCGCCTGAGAGGTTGCCACGTATTCCGCCCTAATCCGCTATCAGGCTGCAGCGATATCCGCAACAGAGCCACCGGCTGCTTCAATAGCAAGCCTCGCTCCCTTGGTCGCACCCACGCCCTTGAGCATGATTTTGCGGTTGAGTTTGCCCGACAGAATAACCTTGGCAGAAAGTGCCGTCGCAGAGATCACACCAGCTTGCTTCAATACCAGCAGATCAACTTCTTCGACCGGAAGTTTGTCCAATTCGGACAATCGAACTTCAACGTTGCGGCTCGCTGTCAGTGACACAAATCCGCGCTTCGGCAAGCGACGCTGCAACGGCATTTGCCCGCCCTCAAAGCCCACCTTGTGAAAACCACCAGCGCGCGACTTCTGGCCCTTGTGGCCTCGGCCCGCCGTCTTGCCTAGTCCGCTGCCAATTCCGCGTCCAACCCTTTTTGCGGAATGCTTTGAGCCAACACCGGGCTTTAGATTGTTAAGTTCCATGCTAATAATATCCCCTTAGCCTTCGCACTTCAGCAGATAGGCCACTTTGCGAATCATGCCGCGCACTGCGGGCGTATCCTCGAGCAAAGCTGAACTGTTGAGTCTTTTCAATCCAAGTCCTCGCACTGTCGCGCGGTGATCTTGTTTTGTCCCGATAACACTTTTCACCAGTGTGACCTTGATTTTTTTGTCAGCCATGACTCACTCCAGAATCTCAGCAATAGCCTTGCCGCGCTTGGCCGCAATTTCCGCCGGCGTGCTCATGGCCAGAAGGCCATGCAATGTTGCGCGCACCACGTTATAAGGATTGGTTGAACCAAGCGTCTTCGCAACGACGTCTGTAACTCCCATTACCTCAAACACCGCGCGCATTGGTCCACCCGCAATAACACCGGTACCAGGAGATCCGGGTGACATCAACACCGTTGTGGCGCCATGTTTTCCGGTTACGGAGTGATGGAGGGTTCCATCCTTGAGGCTGACTTTAGCCATCTTGCGGCGAGCTTCTTCCATCGCCTTTTGGACAGCAACCGGAACTTCCCGCGATTTTCCCTTACCCATGCCGATGCCACCATCACCATCGCCAACCACGGTAAGCGCGGCAAAACCAAGAATCCGGCCGCCCTTTACCACCTTGGTTACACGATTGATAGATACCATCTTCTCGCGCATGCCATCGTCGCGTTCTTCCTGAGCCTGGTGCTGCTTCCTGCCTTGAGGTTTAGCCATGTCCGTCTCGCTTAGAACTTGAGTCCGCCCTCACGGGCGGCTTCGGCCAGCGCCTTGACGCGGCCGTGATAGTGGAAACCGGAGCGGTCGAAAGCAACCTGCTCTATGCCGGCCGCTTTGGCCCGCTCGGCGATGAGTTTGCCAACTGCTTGGGCGGCATTAATGTTGCCGCCATTCGGCACCTGACCCCGTACTCCGGGCTCCATGGTTGACGCTGCGGCGAGCACCTGAGTACCGCAGCCGGAGAAAATCTGCGCCGAAATATGTGAGTTGCTGCGATGCACCGCCAGGCGCACCACTTTCAGCTCCGCGATTTTGGCGCGGGTTTTACGCGCTCTGCGTAGACGAGCCTGTTTCTTTTCCATGATTCAGCGCCTCGATTATTTCTTCTTGGTTTCCTTGATGACAACCACTTCGTCGGAATACCTGACGCCTTTGCCCTTATAGGGCTCGGGCGGTCGATAAGCGCGAACTTCCGCGGCCACCTGACCAACCACCTGCTTGTCGATCCCCTTGATGAGGATCTCCGTCTGGGTCGGCGTTTCTACTTTGATGCCCTGCGGCATACTGTGCGCAACCGGATGCGAAAAACCAAGGGTGAGATTCAATTTATCGCCCTGCGCCTGCGCGCGGTAACCAACGCCAACCAGAGTCAACTTCTTCTCGAAACCCTTGGTTACGCCAATCACCATATTGTTCAGCAGCGCGCGCATTGTGCCCGACATGGCGCCACTGTTCGGAGCGCCAGCGACGGCGCTACAAAGCAACTGCTCGCCACTTCTTTCAACTTTTACAGCCGGCAGCATGAACTGCTTCAGCGTTCCCATCGGCCCTTTAATCGCGACCTCGCTATCTGATAGCGTGACTTCAACACCTTTAGGAACTTCAACTGGATACTTTGCTATACGTGACATGAAGGTAGCTCCTTAGGCGACTATGCAAAGAACTTCGCCACCCATGTTGCCAGCCCGCGCCCTGCGGTCAGTCATCACACCCTTCGGCGTTGAGACAATGGCAACACCCAGCCCGTTCATCACGCGGGGCAAATCATCCTTACCTTTATAAACACGCAAACCCGGCTTGGAAACACGCTCAATACGTTCAATTACCGGACGACCGGCATAGTATTTGAGTGCGACATCAAGCTGAGGCTTGGTGCCATTCTCGCGAACGGCGAAGTCATCTATGTAGCCTTCATCTTTTAGCACCTTGGCAATCGCTACCTTGAGCTTTGACGAAGGCATGGATACCGACAATTTATCCGCCATCTGCGCGTTGCGGATTCGGGTCAACATGTCAGCAACTGGATCGGTCATGCTCATATCACTCTCCTTACCAGCTTGCTTTAGTCATGCCCGGCACCTCGCCACGCATTGCTATTTCGCGCAACTTATTGCGGCAAAGGCCGAACTTGCGGAACACACCACGAGGCCGCCCGGTCAAGGCGCAACGATTGCGCTGACGACTAGGACTCGCGTTGCGGGGCAACTGCTGAAGTTTCAGGCGCGCATCCATACGCTCCTCATCCGACAGTTGGACATTGTTGATCACAGCAAAAAGTCCAGCGCGCTTGGCAGCATACTTCGCAACCATTTTGGCTCGCTTTTCTTCGCGGTTAATAAGAGCTAGTTTCGCCATACGTCCCTCAGTTCTTGAAGGGGAACTTAAATTCGGCGAGAAGCGCTTTCGCTTCCTCGTCGTTCTTCGCGGTGGTGGTAATACTGATGTTCATACCACGCAACGCATCAATTTTGTCGTACTCAACCTCAGGAAAAATAATCTGTTCCTTTACCCCGACGTTGTAATTACCACGCCCATCAAAGCCTTTACCCGATATTCCGCGAAAATCGCGAATACGAGGCATCGCTATCGTAACCAGGCGATCAAGAAATTCATACATGCGATTCCCGCGCAATGTCAGCATGCAGCCGATCGGGTAGCCTTCGCGGATCTTGAAGCCGGCGATGGCCTTTCGTGCCTTGGTCACCACAGGTTTTTGGCCCGCTATTTTGGTCATGTCGCTGACCGCATGATCGAGTATCTTTTTGTCCCCGACAGCTTCGCCTACACCCATGTTCAGAGTGATCTTGGTAATCCGGGGGACTTCCATGATGGATTTATAACCAAACTTTTTGAGGAGTTCGGGAACCACCGTCTGTTTGTAGAATTCGTGCAAGCGCGCCATTTTTTTGTCCTTACGCGTCAACAACTTCGCCGTTCGACCTGAACACCCGAACCTTGCGACCATCATCGAGTAGCTTGAAGCCAACACGATCCGCTTTCTGGATGGCAGGATTGAACAGCGCCACGTTGGAAATATTGATTGGCATTTCTTTCTCGACAATGCCGCCCTGGTCCCCTTTTAAGGGGTTTGGCTTGGTGTGCTTCTTAACGCGATTGATTCCCTCAACCACCAAGCGCTCGGTGTCAAGGCAATTCAGCACTACGCCGCGCTTACCCTTGTCTTTCCCTGTTGTGACGACGACGTCATCACCCTTGCGTATTTTGTTCATGATTGATTCCTCGAATGCCGGTTCAAAGAACCTCGGGAGCCAGCGAGACAATCTTCATGAATCGCTCGGTACGCAGTTCGCGCGTGACCGGGCCGAAGATGCGCGTGCCAATCGGTTCCAACTTGTTGTTCAGCAAGACGGCGGCATTACCATCAAATTTGACGAGGGATCCGTCTGACCGCCTCACGCCCTTGGCAGTCCGCACAACCACCGCGCTATAGACTTCACCCTTCTTCACGCGTCCGCGTGGAGCAGCATCTTTCACGCTGACTTTGATGACATCGCCAATGCCCGCGTAGCGTCGTTTGGAGCCACCAAGCACCTTGATGCACATTACGGAACGTGCACCCGTGTTGTCGGCGACGTCCAGCAGAGATTGCATTTGAATCATTTATTCATCTCCAACTTAATCCGCGATCGACTTGCTTTCGCGATCAGTCTTGGAGCCCGCTAGGGGCTGGGATGCCGGGTGAAAAACTGTCCCGGCGGAGCAAAGAGGCGAGATTTTACATCGCGCCACTTAGTTGTCAACTACTAATTTCTGTATTGCGCGCCCGCTGATGCGAGTTGCTTATACGATTCGGGCCTTTTCCAAAACATTGGCAACTCGCCATGCCTTGGTCTTCGATATCGGCGCGCATTCCTCAATCAGAACCAGATCTCCGGCGACAGTTTCAATTCCGTCGACATGCGCGTGATATTTTTTCGACCGGGTCATGATTTTCCCGATTACCGGATGCTTGACCTTGCGTTCTACGAGTACCGTAACGGTCTTCTGCATCTTGTCAGACACAACGCGTCCCCGGAGGGTGCGTCGCACGGTTTGAGTGGTCGCATCAGTCATTTTGCCGCCGCCTTCTCACGCTGTATGGTTTTGACGCGCGCAATGTCCTTGCGCACCTTGCCGATCTGGCTTGTATTGGTCAATTGCTGGGTTGCCATCTGCATGCGGAGACCGAACTGCGCTTTTCGCAGTTCCAGCAATTCCTTTTGCAAGTCCTCGTTACTTTTTGCTTTCAGCTCACTTGTTTTCATGACTTATCCCAAATGGCGAGTGACGAATGTAGTCTCGAGCGGAAGCTTTGCGGCTGCCAGGCGAAAAGCCTCTCGTGCCAGCGCCTCATCCACGCCGTCCATCTCATACAGGACTTTGCCGGGCTGGATTTCAGCGACCCAGTATTCCGGGGAGCCCTTTCCGTTACCCATCCGCACTTCGAGCGGCTTCTTAGAAATCGGCTTATCCGGAAATATGCGAATCCAGATGCGCCCACCCCGTTTGATATGCCTAGTCATGGCGCGTCGTGCTGCTTCAATCTGGCGAGCCGTCAAGCGGCCCCGACCAATAGCTTTCAAGCCATATTCACCAAAACTGACTTTGGCGCCTCTTGTGGCGAGCCCTGTATTGCGACCCTTTTGCTCTTTGCGATATTTCCTGCGGGCAGGTTGCAACATGATTTACTCCTTGCCTTCCTTCGCTGCGTCAACGCCGGTCTCGGCCTTGACTGGGGCCTTGCGTACCCGTTTGACTGGAGCCTTGGGTGCTGCCGCACTACCCTCAGGCTTGGCATCCGAACCAACTTCGTCAGCCTTTTTTGCGGTGGCGCGTCGAGCCGGCTTGACTTCGACCTCATTCTCGGTTCGCGGTTTCGCCGGACTTCTTCTCGGCTTGCGCTGATCATCTACCGCGGGCTCGGGCGCAGCCAAAAGTGCCTCGCTACGCGACAAAATCTCACCCTTGAAAACCCAGACCTTGATACCGATAATTCCATAGGTGGTTTTCGCCTCGGAAGTGCCGTAGTCGATATCAGCACGCAATGTGTGCAACGGTACGCGTCCTTCGCGATACCATTCACGGCGGGCAATCTCGGCGCCGTTCAGCCGTCCGGAACTCATTATCTTTATTCCCTGAGCACCGAGACGCATCGCGTTCTGCATCGCCCTTTTCATGGCACGACGGAACATGATACGTTTCTCAAGTTGCTGAGCGATGGAGTCGGCAATCAACTGCGCATCCGTTTCGGGCTTCCGAATTTCCTCGATATTGACATGAACCGGCACGCCCATCTTGCGCTGAAGTTCAGCCTTTAGATGCTCAATGTCTTCACCCTTCTTGCCAATAACTACTCCGGGGCGCGCGCTATACACCGTGACTCGCGCATTTTTAGCAGGGCGCTCTATAACGACACGACCGACAGACGCGTGCGCAAGCTTCTTCTTCAGATATTCACGGACCTCAAGATCTTCCTTGAGCATCTGCGGAAAAGCCTTGCTGTTGGCGTACCAGCGGGAAGTCCAGTTGCGAGTGACCGAAAGACGAAAACCGGTCGGATGAATCTTCTGTCCCATGTGTCCTCCTTAGTCGCCAACGGTCACAAATATGTGACAAGTCGGCTTGAGGATGCGATTGCCGCGTCCCTTGGCCCGAGCCGTAAAGCGCTTGAGCACTGTTCCTTTTTCTACGTAGATACGCGTAATCTTCAATGCGTCAATATCCGCGCCGTCATTGTGTTCTGCATTCGCGATCGCTGACTCAAGCACCTTTTTGATGATTCCGGCACCCTTCTTGGGCGAGAAGGCCAAGATGCTGAGCGCTTGATCTACCGGTTTCCCGCGGACCAGGTCTGCTACAAGTCGACCTTTTTGAGCGGATAGTCGGACACCGCGCAAGTTTGCATTGGTTTCCATCGTCGTTCCTTACCTCTTCGTCGCGGCTTTCTTGCCGCCTGGGTGTCCCTTGAAGGTTCGCGTCAGAGCGAACTCGCCAAGCTTGTGACCGACCATATTTTCCGAAACATAGACCGGAATATGTTGCTTGCCGTTATGTACGGCAATGGTCAATCCAACGAAGTCCGGAAGTATGGTCGACCTGCGTGACCACGTCTTGATCGGGCGCTTGTCATTCGAGGCTCTAGCTGCATCCACCCGCTTCAGCAAGTGCGCATCAATAAACGGGCCCTTCTTTATAGAACGTGCCATGTATTACCTCTTAACGCTTGTGACGACGCTGGACAATCATTACGTCCGTGCGCTTGTTATTACGGGTGCGGTAGCCTTTTGTCGGTGTTCCCCAAGGACTTACCGCAACTCGACCTTCTCCGGTACGCCCTTCACCACCGCCATGCGGGTGATCAACAGGGTTCATTGCGACTCCGCGAACAGTCGGACGTACGCCACGCCAACGCATTGCGCCAGCTTTGCCAATTTTGCGCAGGCTATGCTCTTCGTTTCCAACTTCACCAATCGTCGCACGACACTCAACATGAATGCGACGGATTTCACCGGAGCGCAAGCGAATCTGCGCGTAAGTGCCTTCACGAGCGAGAAGCTGTACTGAAGTTCCCGCTGAGCGCGCAATCTGCGCGCCTTTTCCAGGCATCATTTCCACGCAATGAATTGTCGTTCCGACGGGAATGCTGCGAATTGGCAAGGCGTTACCGGGTTTGATCGGGGCCTCGGAACCGCTTACAACTTCCTGACCTTTGACCATTCCTTTGGTAGCAATAATGTATCGCCTCTCACCATCGGCGTATAGCACCAAGGCTATGTTGGCAGAACGGTTAGGGTCGTATTGAAGATTCTCGACTTTTCCGGGAATACCGTCCTTGTCGCGACGAAAATCAATAACGCGATAATGCTTCTTGTGACCACCACCCATATGACGGGTAGTAATATGGCCGTGCGCATTGCGCCCCGCCGTTCTGGTCTTTTTCTCGACCAGCTTGTCATGCGGCCGGCCTTTGTGCAGATTCGGATTTACTACTTTAACGACTGCGCGACGACCCGGCGATGTCGGTTTTACTTTTACGAGAGCCATTAGGCAGCCCCCCCTTCAGAAAAGTTGATTTCTTGGCCGGACTCAAGGCAAACAAACGCCTTTCTGATATCGCTGCGCCGACCAGTATTGCGGCCAGAGCGCTTGATCTTGCCCTTCAGATTCGCGACCTGAACCGATTTGACCTCGACCTTGAACAACATCTCGACCGCAGCTTTGACTTCCTGCTTCGTCGCATCTGGCGTCACGATGAACACAACCTGATCGTGCTTGTCAGCGATAAAAGTTGCTTTTTCGGAAACTTGCGGCGCTACCAGCACTTGCAGAAGACGTTCCGGATTAAAGATCTTGCTCATGCCAGCATCTCCTCAATCTTGGCAACTGCGCCCTTGGTAAAAATTACCTTCGGGAAGCGCACCAGGGATACTGGATCGGCTTGTTGGGCTTCCAGCACCAGCACTTTTGGCAAGTTGCGCGAAGCCAAAGACAGATTGTCATCAATCCTGTCTGTCACAATCAGCACCGAATCCAGACCCATGGCCTTGAGCTTCTGCGCGAACAACTTGGTCTTGGGTGCCTCTATGGCGAAGTCGTCGATAACCATCAACCGATCCTCACGCGCCAACTGTGAAAGAATCGCAGCCAAGCCCGCACGATACATTTTGCGATTGACTTTTTGAGTGAAGTTTTCCTCTGGTGTATTCGGAAAAATTCGACCGCCTCCGCGCCAAATCGGTGAAGAAGTCATACCCGCACGCGCACGCCCCGTTCCCTTCTGGCGAAATGGTTTTTTGGTGCTGTGCTTGACTTCTTCACGATCCTTCTGCTTGCGATTTCCCGAACGAGCATTCGCCTGATAAGCGACAACCACCTGATGCACCAGCGCTTCGTTGAAGTCACGGCCAAAAAGTGCGTCGGATGCTGTAACGGTAGATGCTGCCTGACCTTGGGCATCAATTAATTTGAGTTCCATATCGCCCCCGCTCAGTTGGATGCCTTGACGGCCGGAGCGACAACTACATCGCCACCCCTTGCGCCAGGTACCGCACCACTTACGAGCAAAAGTTGACGCGCCTCATCGACACGGACAACTTCAAGATTCTGCGTTGTACGCGCGACGTCACCGAGGTGCCCCGCCATCCGCTTACCCGGAAATACCCGTCCCGGGTCCTGCGCCATGCCGATGGAACCCGCTGAATTGTGCGAAAGTGAGTTGCCGTGGGAAGCACGGTTTGACGAGAAATGATGACGCTTAATGGCGCCAGCAAAACCCTTACCGATGGTTGTCCCACTGACATCGACTTTTTGGCCAACAGCAAAAATAGTCGCAGCCACCAGATCGCCCGGCTTGAAACCAGCCAACTGATCCGGAGCAACGCGAAATTCCCTGAGGACTTCGCCGGACTCGACACCAGCCTTGGCAAGGTGACCTGCCGCAGCTTTATTGACGCGACTGGCACGACGCTTGCCAAAGGTCACCTGAACTGCGGAATAACCATCCACTTCAGGCGTCTTTATTTGTGTGACGCGGTTGTTCGACACATCAAGCACAGTTACCGGAATGGAAGAACCATCCTCAGCAAACACGCGCGTCATGCCGACCTTGCGTCCAACAAGGCCTAGACTCATTTTATTCTCCTAAACCCCAGCTACGATTGGCTGGGCCCACTTCAACGATACAGCGACAACACGTCGCAACGACAGGCGCCTAAAAAACGCGCCCCGATTACAAATTGATTACTGCAACTTGATCTCGACATCGACACCAGCAGGAAGATCCAGTTTCATCAACGCATCAACGGTCTTGTCAGTTGGATCGACGATATCCATCAAGCGCAAATGCGTGCGAATCTCAAACTGGTCACGCGAAGCCTTGTTCACATGGGGCGACCTCAGCACATCGAAACGTTCGATGCGCGTAGGCAATGGAACCGGGCCGCGTACAACAGCTCCAGTGCGCTTTGCCGTCTCTACAATTTCAAGCGCTGACTGATCAATCAAGCGATAGTCAAACGCCTTGAGGCGAATGCGAATCTTCTGGCTTTGCATTACAGATCCTTAAAGAGCAATGAGGCAAATCGCGAAAGGGCGAGATTTTATCGCCCTTCTCGCCGTATTGCAACAAATGTTATTCGATGACGGTAGCGACAACGCCGGCGCCGACGGTACGACCGCCTTCGCGAATGGCGAAACGCAGCCCTTCTTCCATCGCGATCGGTGCGATCAGCCTGATCGTCATCGCGATGTTGTCGCCCGGCATCACCAT